>CANQNX010000029.1 GCA_947625345.1 Candidatus Gastranaerophilales bacterium | reverse complement strand
GAAAATATAGTAACACCTGATGTTGAAAAAAGGCTTAAAGCATCCATAGCGAAAGTATACGGCGAGAAAAATAAACAAGAAGTATACATAAATATATTAAAAATAATAAAAGAGAGCAGATTAAAAAGAAGTCCTAAATTAAAAAAAGAAGATATTGAAAGGGCGGATGACTGGTACAAAGACGAAATAATATATATGTTTTATGTGGACAGGTTCGGGATTGATGAAGATTTAAGGCAGAATACATTTAAAAAAACCGTAAAGATGCTCAGATATTTAAAGGATTTAGGAGTAACAACGATATATATGCTTCCGTTTGCGGATTCTCCGATGGTTGATGCAGGGTTTGATGTTAAAAATCCGATTGATGTAAGAAAAGATTTAGGGGGAATGCCGGAATTTATTCAATTTGCGACTGAAGCTAAAAGACAAGGATTCAAGTTAAAGTCCGATCTCGTATTAAATCATTTGTCTGATCAACATGAGTGGTTTCAAGCCTTGCAAAAAGGCGATTTGAGTAAATTAAATTATTTTGTTGTATCTGAAAGTGAGCCTCAAAAAGAGATATATAAAGATGAAAAATTGGGATATATAGCGCAATATAAGCATGACAGCGGTAAAATATCAAAACGCAGACTTATATTCCCTGATATAACTGATTCAAATTACAGAAAAGTTACTATAGAGGGTAAAGACTATTATTTATATCACACATTTTATCCGTTTCAGCTTGATGTTAATTGGGAAAATCCCCAAGTGTTATACTATAACTTAAAGACAATAGCTTTTTGGGCAAATTTAGGGATAGATATATTCAGAATGGATGCAATACCCTACCTTATAAAAGAGGAAGGCACAAATGCCGAGAATCTTCCCAAAACTCACGAAATAATAAAAATTTTAAGTACTTTTTTGCAGGAAATAGCACCAAGATCGGTAATTCAAGCGGAGGCATGTCAAAGACCAAAGAAAATTCTTCCCTACTTTGGAACTGAAAGGGTGATAGATGTTAATGTTGATAATACGAATAAGGAATTAAAAAGAACAAATGAAGTTCAGATAGCCTATCATTTTCCCTATATGCCTGCGATATGGGCAACAGTAGTGACGGAAGATAATTCATTCTTTTGGAAAACACATAAACAGACTCCTAATATTCCCGAAACGGCGAGCTGGGCAATATTTTTAAGGGTACATGACGAACTGACACTTGAAATGGTTAATAATGAAACGAGGGAATTATTATATCGGGATCTTTTGGATAAGGGAGCAGAGTTCAGAAAAGGATACGGAATATCGGGCAGATTAGCCAATTTTTTGGATAATGATCCGGACAGAATAAACATGACATTTTCAATATTGTTATCGTTAAAAGGGATTCCGATTATATATTACGGAGATGAAATAGGAAGCCAAAATAATTATTCATACGCTAAAAGGTGGGCAAAAAGAAGAGAAAGAATTAACAAAAAAAACAGCGGTAAAGATGAAATTTTATCATATTTTGACAGCAGAGATATTCATCGTGATGCCATAAAACGAAATACTTTTTATAAAGCCATGTATAATCCCAATTCATTTGGCGGAAAAATCTACAAACGGGTAAAAAGGTTAATCGAAGTCAGAAAAAATTATCCCACAATGTCAAGAGGCGGATTTTATGAAGTAAAATCAGATAAACATCAGGTATTTTCATACTTAAGAACGGGGAAAACCGATAAAATACTAATTGTAAACAATCTTTCGGATAACAGATTATTTACTGAACTTGACTGCGAACAATTTAACTTTGATAAATCCATGAATCAAATAACAATGACGGATTTAATCACAAAGAAAGAACGAACATATAAAATTGAGAATAAAAAGCTTATAGTAAGATTAAGGCCGTATGAAAGTTTATGGCTGAGTTTTTAATAAAATAAGGGAATGGATTAAAAATCAAGATAAGGGACATATAGCAAATTCCGCTAAACCACCATGATGTCACCCTGAACTTGGTTCAGGGTCTAAAGACATGAGATTCTGAGCTCGCTCCGCTCCTCAGAATGACATAGAGATAACATGATGTCACCCTGAACTTGGTTCAGGGTCTGAAAAAACAATGAGATGCTGAAACGAGTTCAGCATGACAGGTAAAAAGTTCAGAATGACAAAGAGAAAAAGTTCAAAATTACATTATGACTATAATTCAAACATATCTATCGTAAAATATATATAAAGTCCCAAAATAAACGATTGAAAAAAAAATATATTTAAGCTAATATAAGCAGGAATGGTGCAATAAGCCGATGTGGCGAAATTGGTAGACGCATCAGACTCAAAATCTGACGCAGCTCACCCTGCGTGCCGGTTCGAGTCCGGCCATCGGCACCATATATTTAAAAATAAAGTAAATTTTTTACTTTATTTTTTTAGTTACTTTCCGTTAATCTTTTATTTGCTGCGCAGGAATAACTCGAGGCAGTTTTATATCTTCATTCGTTGAACACCAATTGCAGGCTTTGTATTGGTCTTTATAATAAAATTCAATTATTTGTTTTTTCAATTTTTTGTGGTCAGGGTTTTTAAGCGAAACAAATTCCCCCCCCCCTAAGTTTTCGTCAAATTGATACAATTTTTTCAGGTAAAACACTCCCGCTCTCGGGCATGGAAATAATTTATCCTGAAAAACCGCTACGCAAGCTTCAAAACAACTTTGAAAATATTTAATACTTTCTTTTTTTGTTCTTTTATGGTCTTTAATTTCCTCATACACATGGCTCCAAGAAAGGTCTTTTACATAAACATATCTTGAACCTGTTGATTTTATTTGTTCCAAAAGTTTTTCATGCTTTAAAACATCTTTAAGCTCTTCATTTGCGGAATAGTTAGAAAGCCAAATAACCGACTTTTTATTATATTTTTTTACTGTTTTAATCAATTCTTCGTTCATTAAAAGTGTACCGTTAGTAACAAACCATAAATTTTTAATTTGTTTTTTCTTTGCGGCATATTCGAAGTATTTATGCAAATCTTTGACTAATAAAGTTTCTCCGCCTATCAACAATAAATTATATATTTTATTAACAGAAGCACACAGGTTATCTAATTCTTCTTTAAACTCTTCAAAATCCATTTTTATGTGTTCATCCTGTTCAAGGTGCGGAATATAATTGGTACAATTTTTGCATCTGAGTGTGCATTTAGTTGTTAGCGTAAATTCTATTTGCGGTATATTTACTCTATTGAATAAGAAGAAATCAATTTTTTCTTTTAAAGTGTAAAATGCTTTTATTTCGTCAGTAAGATAAAAGGGGTATTTTTTTGCTAAATATCCATAAATTCCTTTGATTTGGACCAAAGCATTTCTTTCAAAATATCTTTTGTTGAACATTTTATAATATTGCGGATTATTTATAAAAAAATTTAATCTGTTGTAAAATTTAAATTTTATTCCGAATAATACGAAAACTTTATGAGAATTTTCATTTTCTGTAAAAAATATTTTTTGAAGTAATTTTGTCATATACATATTTTATCACGTGTTATCTATAAATAATAATTCTTTTGTTTGTATGGCTCTTGGTATTCTTATTTTAGAAGGGTCTTGGCAGAATGAACAAACCGAAAAATAATCTTTTAAGAACATATTCCGTATTCTTTTGTGAAATTTTTCTGTTGGGGGGGGGGAGATGCGTATATCAATATATTCATTTTCTGAAAACTTAAAGTCCGTAAGTCTGTGTATTGCAAAAGAGCGGGTGCATATATGATATTGTCCGTCAAATAATGCTATACAATCTCTTTGCCAGCATCTTTTTAATGTTTTAATTAAAGACTGTATATCTTTTTTTCTGTTATAAATATCTCCTCTCTCAAACCAATTATCTCTCGGGTGAAGAAATTTTATTTTGTTATTATCCAATTGATTTATTATTTGTTCATATTTTAAGCATTTTAAATCTTTATTGGAAGAGTAATCTGATAAAACTATAAGTGCTTTTCTTCTGTATTTATTTAAAATTTTTAGCTGATTATCGGTAAAAAGAATAGTTCCGTTTGTTGTGATTTCAACATTTTTAATTTTTTTATTTTTAAGAGAGTATTCCAACATTAAATCTAAATCTTTTACCATTAAAGGTTCACCGCCTATAAGTTTCATTCTGTATATTGAATTTACGGAGTTTAAAAAAGTATCTAAATCTTTTTTAAAGTCTTCAAAAGTTATAGTCCATTTTTTATCTTCAGGATAAAAAGGAATTAATGAACCGCAATCTTTACATTTTAAGGTACATTTGTTTGTTATATTAAAATCCATAACGGGAATTTCAAGTTTAGCATTAGTTAAAAACTTAAAAAGAGTGACTTTCCATAAGAATTTTTTCTTTAACTTTAAAGCAAATTTGTTTTTTGAAAAAATACATCTTTGCATAAATGTTCTTCTGCTTATAATTGGGTAGATACAATTATTGATATACAAAGATTTAAAATATCTTCTGTAAATGATATATTTTAATTTTTTTAAGTTTAAAAATTTAATTTTAATCCCTAAAAAATTTAAACAAATGTGTTGTTTTTCTTTGACTATATTCATAAGTTAAAATCCTCTTTTATTTGAGTAGTTGAAATATTTGGAGTTCTGGGAAGGTATATAACCTCGCAATAACTTTTTAAGAAATCAAATTTGCCTTTCCAATCGTCGCCCATAACAAATATATCCGCTTGGTATTTTTGTATATCATCGATTTTTTGTTCCCAGTTATTTTCCGGAATAACCAAATCCACATAACGGCACGATTCTAATAACAATTTTCTTTGTTCATAAGTATAATATGATTTTTTATTTTTGATTTTATTAAATTCGTCTGTTGATAATGCAACAATCAAATAATCACCGAGTCCTCTTGCTCTTTTTAACAGATTAATATGTCCGAAATGCAAGACATCAAATGTGCCGTATGTAATTATACGTTTTAACATACCGCTAATCCTCCTATTTGTGAGGGATATAGCTTTTGAAGTATATTAAACGGGATTATTTTTAATTTATTAAGATGTTTCTTTCTCTTCCCCCCCCCCATCAGCAGATAGCACTACTCTTGTCAGCTTTTTAGTGCTTATCTTAAATTTGATTTTTTTTATCATAATTATTTCTCCTTGTTTAAAGCATTTTTCTTATAGAGCGCACAAGACTGTGATACTCATTTGCTTTTTTTGTATAGCGTTCTTTAAAAACAAAATTTTTAAATATTTTATATTTATAGTATTTAAAGAATATTTTGTTTTTATTTTTAGCAAGTTTAAGTGTATTTGTTAAAAATTGACATTTATCTTCTAAGCCGGTAATTTTGTTTTCATAAAGTGAATAGAATGCTTCAAATGTTGCAGATACATCTTTAGCTGCAGGCTGACTTAGAGTATCATTATTTTGAATGGCATTTTTAATCCAATTTATGGAAAATTCCTTCATTGGTTTAATTTTTTCGTCAATTTCTTGCCAATTTTCATCTTTTAACAATTCATCTGCCATATCGGATGAAAAATCTAACGTATACATAATACGTTTGTTTATACCCGTCATTTCTTTAAGGGTGTTTAGACGTGAATCTATATCAGACCATGCGAGAGATAAGAATTTTTTATGGAACATAACACTGAAACAAGAACAGTGGAAAGAATCTGTTATAACAAATTTAGCATTTTTTATAGAATACAACCAATCTTCTACTCCATAACCTTTTTGTTTTATATCCACTGTTTTTATATTAAGTTTTTTTGAAAAATCGTCTAAAATTTTTGTTTTTTGATCTCGGTTTTTCGGATTTATAAAATAATAGGCTATAAAATCTTCCGTTTGCTGGTTTTGGCTGGTTTGTGCAATATCTATATATTTTTGTTTATCAATTAAAAATACAGGATCTAATATAAAAGTTCCTTCAATATTAAATTCATTCCGCAATAAATCCACCGCATCTTTTTCTCTGACTGATATATGGTTAAATCGACTTAAATAATACTTAACTCGTTCTTTTAATAATAATTCGCTCTCAAAATTAGGTATTCCGAAACTTGCCGCACAAGATATTTTGGTTTTACCATAATCAACAAAATTGAGATAACATAGCTCACCCATAAATTTATTCAATACAGGATTAAAAACCTGATCTGAGCCTACTATAAACGTAGAGAATTGCGAATTAAGCTTTCTCATCTCGTTATGTGTATGCACCCAATGTGTTAAATTCAGGTATTTATTTGCAAATCTTTCGGAAATATTATTCGGATAAGACTTCCAATAATGATCTTTGGGAATATATTTTATTACGAACGGATTATATCCCATAGTCTTTAAAAGTTCCTGAAGAGCATAGCAAGTCAATATTGCTCCCCGATTTGAATTCCACCACCAATTTAATATAGCCGGATTGTATTTACCTGAAAGACAATCTGTCACAAGTGTATTGAAATCTGTAATTTCTAATTTATCATAAAATAATTTCATATTAGTGTGCGCACTAAATGGTGAACTTAAAACCTTATTGCTATAGAGAGCGTCTTTTACAGACATTTTTTTAATAGTTTTCCATTTTAATTTTTTAAAAAAATTTTCTCCTTTAGTATTATTAATTAAAACAAGAGAAGTACCTTTATTATCATCTAATTTGGGGTTTAAATCCGCAATTCGCCAGAAATCACCCATCGTAATATCTCCAACACGGTCTATACTTGTGTATTTACAAGTTATGCAGCTGTTGTTCATACACAAACTTCTTAAAAACATTTGAAACCAGCTTCTATTACAATTAATATTATTAGTATAAGTATTTATACACGAGCATGCCCAACCATTTTCCTTATTTCGGAAATTTATGTCTTTAATCTCGTTAATGCCATAATTATCAGACAAAAACTTTCTAAAAGCTTTTGCAGATGGAACTTTTGAACATAATAAATCTATTAAAATTAATTTATTATAATCTTTTTTCAGATAACTTTTTAAACCCGCAACCTGACAGGGGGTTCCGACAAAAAGAACATATCTTTCTTGGTTTAGATAGTTTTTTATATCTTTAAATAGAGTTTCACTGACAAAACTCTGAACATATTTTGAACGTCTAAGTTTATCTAAATCTTTCATATTATCTATTATAGTTTGTTTCACAACCCAGTTTTCATCAAATGCCGCACCGCAAACTACCCCCCCCCGGGCTAAAATTTCATTTGCTATTACACTGAATACTCCGCCTGATGAACTTCTTCTTCTTATTTCATCTTCAGCCATAACCGCATATACTTTTGGTTTTTTTGTATTTTTTTTAATATCATTAATTTGAGGACATATTTTTTCGCACAATCCGCAATTACTGCATTTACTTTCGTCAATATATGGAGTATAAAACCCTTCATTGTTTTGATTCATTGATATAGCCCCACAAGGACATATATTGGCGCATGCACTGCAGCCCGCACAAGTTATGGAATTTATATTCATTTTGTCTCCTTTATATCATATCCAATCTGTTATTTCCTTTTTCAATATTGCAAATTTCTGCGGTTTTTTGTCCGTTATTTTGCAATATCTGCAAAAATCAGCCCTGTGTGTATAGAATTTTTTAATCATTCTCAGTTAAAATATTTATTAAAATATTCAACATATTAAATGGCATGTATATATTTTACCATGTCTTAGAGTTAGAGATTCATTAAACTGATAATAAGGTATATACTGCCATTTTCAACCTTTCCTTTAAGGTCAAACGGATGATGTACAGATATTTTATCAATATCTTTACCGTAATATTTGCTATTACATGCTGTTAACGGATTAAATCTGCCTATTTTTATAAAGTGTTCATATTCTAAACCATATTCTTTTGTTTTTTTTAAATGTCCGTAATGCAATATATCAAATAAGTTGTAAGTTATTATACTTTTTAACATGCCGCTAACCCTCCTATTTGTGAGGGATATAACCTTCTAAGTGAATTAAATGGGATTATTTTTAATTTATTATGATGTTTTTCCCCCCCCCCACAGCAAACTTTTTATTTCTTTTGTATTTTTACATAGTTTAAAGTTTTCAATTACATGAGTAACAAAGACAGATTCTTCTTCAGTCCATTTATAATTTTGTGTATTATTCTTAATAGATTTTACAAAATCGGCGAGTTCGTATCTTAAGCCGTCGCCTTCAAATTTAGTATAAAACTTTTGAGTTTTATTTTGGTCTTCAAAACGAATTTCAAAATATTCCGTTTTCCACCAAGGAGCCGGAACGATAATATAGCCGTTTGTTCCCGAAATAACACAGTTACCTTCTTTTTTAATACCGATACCGACATTAGCTGTTGCGATTGCATTTTTGTACGTCAATATTACTTTATTCATAATATCAACCGATGTTTCATCATCTTTTTCATATAAATATTGAATATCAACAGGGTCAGTGCCTAAAAGTTTAGTGATAATACATAATGGATAGCTTCCAAGTTCTGTAAGACTTCCGCCGCCCATATTAGCATTATATTCTCTTAATGTTTTATCACAAATCAGCTTGGTAAATGTCGCATCTATATCTTTAATATTCCCGATAATACCGCTTTGAGCCATACTGATTAATCTTTCAAAACAAGGTACATAAGCGGTTTTTACACCCTCCAATAATACTAAATTTTTTTCTTTCGCAATTTTATACAGTTCTTTAGTTTGATTTTCGGATAGAGTAATGGGTTTTTCGCACAATACGTGTTTGCCTTTTAATAAAGCCTTTTTAGTATAATCATAATGCAGATTATGCGGCAGCGCTACATATACAGCATCAACATTGTCTAAAAATTCATTATAATCAGTAAAATAGCTTGACAGATTGAATTTTTCACAAATGTTTCTAATGTGTTCTTCGGTTCTGCCGAAAATATATTCAACTTCCACACCGCTTACATATTTTGCTTCTTTAATAAATCTTTGAGCAATCCTTCCGTTGCCTGCTATTCCGAGTTTTAAAATTGTATTTTTAGCATTTCTTAAATCGGTAGAGGATACTCCTTTTGTTCTTTTTAGATATACAACTTCACAAAACGGTTTAAGATAGTCAAGTTTATTTAACCAATCAGAGCCGATAACTATAGTATCAATATTATATTTTTTAATATCATTAACTTTTTGACCCTCATATTCTTCAATGATTATCTCATCCGCCAAGCCTGTTTTTCTCACATTTTCTATGCGTTCCGTTGTTGTCTGAGAAACATTTAATTTCCCCCTTATCATGTCATAATTATCGGAAGTAACACCTACAATTAAATAATCGCCGAGTTCTTTTGCTCTTTTTAAAATATTAATATGTCCATAATGCAATAAATCAAATGTACCGTAGGTAATTACCCTTTTCATATAAAAATCCTTTATAAATTTTTTGCAAGTTCCGTCATTTCTTCAATTTGTTCATAAGTATAGTTATAATGTTTGGGAATTCCAAAATCACTTGGCAGCTTCATAAAATTGTAAAAACTAACAGACAAATATTTTTCTATATTATTTGGTGCAAAATATTGAACTCCCTCAAACTCAATCTTTTTTAACGGAAATATTGTTTCTTTTCTGTGTATTCTTCTTGCAGGATCATATACATTTTCTATTCCGTATAAAATAGTATTTCCATCTGCTTTAGATTTATATATGTTCCTGTATTTATTAAAAATAGAATTTAAAACAGACAAATCTTTTTCATTTTTGCATACTTCGTATTCGTATACAATATTTGTTGATTTGAGTTCATCATGCATATTTTGTTTATCTATAACATATTTATCATAATATGAATCCATATCTTCACATTCCTGATAATCATAAACAAATATATCTGCCGCAAAATGACAATTCATATGTTTATCTTTTATACAGAACTTATTTACAAGGCAAGTCTGTGAATATTTTAAATGCAAACATTCTATAAGTTCAAAAGTATCTTGTTTAGAAATAACTTCTTTTAATTTTTCAAAATCGTTTCTCATCATACCTATATCGATATCATCATCCCAAGGAATAAACCCATTATGACGGTATGCACCAAGTAAAGTACCGTAATCTATCCAATAATCAATATTGTTTTTTTCTAATATTTCAGCCAATTTTATTAATAGTATGTTTTGTGCTTCCTGTAATTTTCTCAAATACCCTTTTGCCTGCGGAATTGTTCTTGTGTCCAGCAGTGTATTTGCAACTTCAACTATTCTGTTATTTATATACTGTTTTAATTCATCTCTTACAATCCAAATCGGGTTAATTTTTATATATTTATCCCTGAATTCTTTTCTTTTATTTCTAGGGAAGATAAACAATGAAATTAATCTAATAATAAAATTTCTCATCTCTTTTCTCTTTCTATTCTTAATTCCTTTAATATATCTTTTTCAATTTTTTCTAAATCATTTTCATAAAAATATTCTTTAAACTTATTTGTGTTATTAATTAGGTTAAAAGAATAAACTTCCTTAAACCATTGATAAAAATTTTTAAAATGCCTGTAGTGAGGATATGATATCTTATTATAAATTACAAAAAATTTAACTTCGTTATTAATTAAGGTTTGCAGACAATCAAAAAATCCGCTCCTGACACCGATTAGGGCAGTGCAATTTGATGCAAAAAGATATGTTTCTTTTAAGGATAAAAATATTTTGCTTACATTATCGTTTAAAAGACTGTTATACTTATCAGATTTAGTATTTATAAAAATTTTATAACCTTCGTTTTGAAGATTGTCTATAAGTTTTTTACAAAATTCAAAATCTAATTCACCATTAAACTGGCTTTCCGGCGCAAAAAGTATTTTGTTTTCTTTATCTGTATCAGGCTTACAATTATACAATAATCTATTTCCATTTTTTTCTTCTTCCCCGACAAATTGATAAAAATTATTTTTAAGACTGTTATGACAATTTGAAGTTTTACATAAAATATTGTCTATACACCAGCCCTTATTATGGTCAATTTCTATTTTCTTTATTATTTTCCCGTCTTTATCGCACCATAATACTGTTGAGGGATAAAATTGAGGCACCTTTATAAAATTATTTTTAATCCATTCTTTATCAATATCAAACAACTCTAATACTTGTTTTAAATATTCAAAATTGGATAAAATTTTAACGTCTTTAAATCTTTCAAAATTATCTTTGATTATTTCGCAAAGATAATAAAAATCACCCGTATGAAAACATACATAAAGAAATTCAGAGTTTTGAGCATACTGTAATAAAGGTGTTATAATATCCTTTTTCTTTGTGTATACTTTTATCCCTAAAATATAATTTTTTTCTATATCAGGTTTTATGATTTTTTTATAAAAATTTATACCGAGAAAAAAGTATCTTTTAGCAGTAATTAATGTTTCGGTTTTATATATGGAATGACCGAGTATTTGGTATTTTGTATTTATTTTATTCTTTATTTTATTAAACAGTTTCATTTTCTTTCCTCAACGCATATATTTTATTTATAATATTTTCCATTATTTCATCTTCAGACATTTGTTCCGTATTGTACTCATAAATATTATCAGGATTTACAAAAGGTAGCTGTTTTAATGAATAGCAGGATTGGAATTTATCCGTTTCAATTTTTGGTTTATTAAATGGAAAATAAATGCAAAATATTTTAGATTCAGGATTTGCAATATTATCCATTAATCCGCTTCTTACTCCTATTATAATTTCAGCTTGGGATGCAACATATCTGGCTTGGGGAAGTGATAAATAACAGTATTTGTAATATGTATTTTGAGATTTTAAGGGAAGTTTATTATAAAACATGTCATACCCCCCCCCATTTAGTTTTTGATTTAATTTAAATATTTCAACATGTAAATTTTCCCAGAATTGTCCTGTGCAGGTCCCTGAACAAACTGATTCCGTAGTAATGTATATAAACGGTTTCTTTAGTCCGATTAATTTCATTTTTATTTTTGCTGTTTCTTTATCTTTTTCTGATATTTCGGGTATAGCCGTTATATCTGATGAAACATTCATTGTTTTTTTCAGCTCTTCGTAAAAATATAGTTTATCCCCCAAAATTACATTGTTATGTAAAGTGTTAAAATGCCCTGATGATAATATTATTCTATAAGTACATCCGTTTAACTCTTTACTGTAGTTTTGAGGACTGTAAAATGCATTAAAAATATTTGGTACTCTTATACTTGGAATTTCAGGAAAATACATCTTTGTTATATTCGTGTTAGAGACTCTTGTTGTTATAAATATAGGATTATTTATTTTATTTTTCTCAATGTACTCCTTCATATGATACATTGATAAAAAAGTTTCTCCGGAATGGCAAAGAATACATATAACATCAAATTTATCTTTGCCAATCTTTTCTCTTAAATATTCATTCAATACAGGCAATAAAAGGTCAACTTTGTTTTTGTCCTCTTTATTAAACTTAATTATATTAAAATAGTTAAACTTTGTTTCTCCATATTCAAAGGTTACCGTTAAATATTTAATACCAAAAATTCTGTATATAATATGAGTTTCATTTAAATTAAATTTTGTTTCATGAAATAATATTCTTTTTCTGTATACATCATTTATAATATATTCTTTCCCTATCGGAATACCTAAAAACTTAATTTTATTATTCATTAATTGCCCTTTTTATTGCTTTTTCTTTTTGTATAACAGAAATTTTATTTATAATGTTTTTCATTATTTCATCTTCAGACATTTGTTCCGTATTGTACTCATAAACATTATCGGAATTTACAAAAGGTAGCTGTTTTAAAGAGAACCCTTGTATAACTTTTTCCGCATTTAAATCAACTAAATATTTTGCCCTTTTATAAAACGGAAAATAAATACAAAATATATCAGACGGAGAATCTGCAATTATATCCATTAAACCACTTCTAACACCAATTATAATATCAGCTTGTGAAGCAACATATTTTGCCTCTGGATGAGTTAAATAACATGACTTATAGTAAGTATTTTTGAGATTTAAAGGGATTGTGTTATAAAACATGTCATACCCCCCCCCCGACAAGTTTATGGCTATGTTTAAATATTTCAACAGGTAATTTTTCCCAAAAAATTTTAGATAAAGTATTTGAACTTAATGCATCAGGACATATATATATAAACGGTTTTTTTAGTCCTATTAATTCCATTTTTGCTTCTGCATCTTTTTTATCTTCTTCCGAAATTTCAGGTGATGATGATATTTCTGAAGAAACATTCATTGTTTTTCTTAATTCGTCATAAAAATATTTTTTTTCACCGGTTTTTAAACTATTTTCCAAATTAATAAAATGCTGAGGAGGAACATTAAATCTTAAACTATATTTTCCCGTTTTAACTGTAGAAAGATTTTGTGTATAAATACCGTAAAAAATATACGGTACGCTTAAACTTGGTATTTCGGGGAAAAACATTTTTGTTATATTTGTATTATATTCTATGTTTGTTATAAAAACCGGATTCTTTATTTGATTTTTTTCAATGTATTCCTTCATATGATACATAGATAAAAATGTTTCGCCCGAGTGCGAGAAAATGCAGATGGCATCAAATGTATCTGTTTTGAGGTTTTCTTGTATATAATCGATCAAAACCGGAAGTAAAACTTTAATTTTACTTTTATCTTGTTTAGAATACTTTATAATATTGAAAAAATTATATAATGTTTCTCCAAAAATAAAAGTTACGGTTAGATATTTAATCCCCAAAAATCTGTATGTAATATGATTTTCATTTAAATTAAATTTTGTTTCATGAAGTAATATTTTTTTTCTGTAAACATCATTTTTAATATATTCTTTCCCTATCGGAATACCTAAAAACTTAATTTTTTTATTCATTTTTATTTCCAATCAATGTTTCTAAATTGTATTCATTTATTTTATTATTTGAAATATCAGGAATATTCATAATTCCAAACCCTGACATTACTCTTTCTACACTCAGGTCATTGAATTGATATCTTTGTTTAAATTTTGTATAAAAAATATCCGTTTCAACACCGCTTTGAATTATTAATTCCGTAAGACCGCTCCTTAACATAATTATTTTTTTCGCCTTTTTGCTCAGGGCAAAAGCCTCAGAAAACGTTAAATCGCAGGTTTTATAGTCTGCATTTTCTATATTAGAATCTCTATCGGTGATATTCATATAAATATCAAAGCCGTCATTTTTGTATTTATTTATTATTTCTTTCCAAAAATTCTTACTTGGCAGTTCACAAGAAATTGCTTCAGGGGCTATAAATACAAATTTATCAAGATTTAACCCTGCTTCCTTTGCCTTTTCAAATGCAGATTTCTTTATTTCTTCGGGTATTGATATTTCTCTTTTGTGCAAATCTTCTCTTTTTAAATCAAACCTTTCAAGTATTAAATCAAAAAAGTGTTTTGTGCCTATCGGGTTATTTTTTATATCAAGTTCTACCTGCACAAAATGTTTATGAGGGAATATTATATAAAAATTTCTGTTTTCGTGTGAAAAATCATTGATATTTATAACATGTTGTTTTCTTTTTACTAATTTATAAGGAATTTCCGGACATATCATCTTTATAAGCTCTGTATGATACGGTTTTGTAGCTATGATATAAGGATTCTTTGAATTGTTTTTCTTAATTAAACAATCCATAATATAGGTTAAAAATAACAATGTTTCGCCTGAATTTGAATTTAAATAAAAAACAATATCATATTTTTTATCAGCTAATTTTAAACATCTGTTTTGAAAATCTTTCGCAACTGATTTTTCTCTTACCTTTAAACCGAAAATGTACCATTTACGTATATTTTCAAATTCCGTTCTTTTAACTATGGGAATATTTAAAAACTTTATAACCTTATCAGAATGAACTCCGTATTCATCTTGAACTTTATGCGTAGCGACAATTCCGCCTATAAAGCTTTGATGTCTTGTTATGGGATTATCCGTTTTTTTTTCGGTATAAATAAAATCTTTAATTCTGCCCATTCTATAATTCCTCATTTATTTCATACGGAACATCCAATTTTTTATCCCGAATTTTATTAACAGCATAAGCTGTTTGAAGTCCCGAGGGCTTTATGTCATTTATTAAAATCCGCTCGCCCATGGGCATATCGGTTAAAATATTATCGTACCTGATTTTATTTTCTTTTAAAAATACCTTTAGATTTTCAAGATACATTCCTTCTCTTGCAGTTAAAAGAATGACTTTATCGCTTTGGGGAAGTTGTTCAAAAAACTCTTTAACACCTTCAAGAAGTGTGTCATAGCCGTCAATTTTATAACCGTTATGCTTTACTATGGTTCCGTCTACATCAATTATCCAGATATGGGTAAGTTTAGACAGTTTTATTTGTTCTTGTGTCATCATAAAACTTCAATCTACCCCCCCCCGTCGGATATATTACCCCACTGCGCCAAGCCGTTATAAAAAGCAGCACAGATAGAGTCATAATCTTCCCAGGCATATGTCGTTAATGAAAGCCATATAATCGCATGAAGTAATTTTATTTTATTCTTTGAAACTTCAGGCAAATTATCAAAGAAAAATTCCTCCATATCAGCCCAATTATTTGGTTTTATAGCTAATTCCACTTCTTTTTCTTTTATTTCCAAAGTAAACTTTTTAATATTAAATTGGTCATATTCCCCTTTTAAAGAATAATACAATTTTGCCCAATCGTAATCGACGTCGCCATATAGTTTTGTTTTGCCGAAGTAGCCTCGGGGGTCTATTAATATTGCCTTCATGTTGTATGTATCAAACATCATATTTGAAAACGTGCAATCCCCGTGGATTAGTCTGAATTCTTTCGGGTAAAATTCTTTTATTTCATTGATAAGCTCTTCCTTATTGAAAAATACGTTCTTATAATAATGTCCGTTTATTTTTATAAACTCTTTATCCGCAAACGGAATAAGCTTTTCAACCCTTTTTATACGATCAAAAGTCTTATTTATAAAATTATCTTCAACATCTTGAATATTAACGGGTTTTGCACTCTCAAGATTGTGAAGCTCTTTTAATGCCTCAATAAGTTTTTTAAGAATTTCTTTTTTCTGTGATTTAGTGAGGCAGTCGTATTCATAAATATTTTTACCCTGAACCCTTTTCATAATAAGCGGTTCGTAATTAATAATTTCAGGAATATTTTCATAGCCGAGATTTTTAACATGCTTATACCAGTTAACTTCATCAACGGCTATCTTTTTACCCTGCTCGTTAATGCCTCTTTTAATTATTACGTCGCCGTTAAACTCCATGGAATTAAACGGACGGCATCTCGGGGTTGAGTCGTTATTATCCGAATATGAAAGCAGAGTGCCGATTTCTTTTGACCCGTATAAATCAAGCCTGTTAAACTGTATATTCTGCTTTTCAAGCCAGCCTACAAGTGCACCTTCTTCTGATATATTTTCAAGCGGTTTCTTATTCTCAAAAATGAATAAACCCGCAACCCCGTTTTCTTTAGACGGCTCTTTTATAAATTTATTATCAATATATGACCAGCGGCATTCAAAATCTTTGGAAATTCCGATATAATTACCTTTTATTTCGGGGATTTCAAAATTTTCCGATAATATCAAGTCACACCACATAATCATAAAAGGTTCATCAGCGCCAATTGGCTGTATAGCTTCTTTTATACCTGATATTGTCCCTTTTTTATCAGTTTTGATAATCTTGTAATTGTAATCTTTAGCGAAAGCATCAAGATATTTTTCCAATACATCCGTTTTATAGTCTGCAATTATTGTAAATTCACAATCTTTAAACTTTTGAAACGCATAAAAAATAATTGGCAGATTATTAACGGGCACTATACATTTGGGTTTATTCCTTGTTAAGCCCTCTAACCTCGTACCTTTTCCGCCTGCCTGAATTATTATTTTCATTCCGCTCCGCCTTTATCTTTAACAGAAAAAATCGGTAATATTCCAAATAAATAGTATTTTTTTGACCTTAATGTTATTTTAACAGAAAGAAAATTAATTCCAAACATTTTATATTCCGATTTTATCGCATGAAATCCTTTATCAGCTACAGGGGCATTTTGCTCTCTTAAAAAGTTTATTACGGATTTCCTCGCATTATTTTTATCAGTTATTAATTCTTTCAAATGCTTTCTGTCTGAAGAATTAACGGTAGAATCAGGGTTTCTGAAATAATAATAGTATACATCGGGTACGCAAACAACACTCTTAGCATAATAAACAGCTTTTGTAACAAATAATCTGTCCTCGCAGTAACAGCCTTCAGGCCAAGTTATATTATGATTTTTTAATAACTCCGCTTTGTATATCTTATTTGTAGGACAGGGATTTTTAGCTAAGTTGCATATATCAAACCTTTCCTGAATGTCTGAAACAAGTTTTTCCTCGCTGAAATTAAGTCTTTTTTTTGTTATTCCGTTGCCGATTCTTACGTTTGCCGCAATAGCTATATCAGAATTATATTTTTTTGCCGTTTCATATAATTTTTCAAAAAATCCTAAATCTACCCAGTCATCAGAATCAACAAAACCTATATATTCACCCTCTGAATGACTTATACCGTTATTTCTTGCAGCCCCCTGCTTTTGATGGGTTTGCTCTATAACTTTTATTCTTTTGTCTTTATTTGAATATTCCTTTAAAACAGTTAAAGAACTATCGATAGAACCATCATCAACACAAATTATCTCAATTTCTTTTAAAGTCTGATTTATAAGACTGTCAAGGCATTTAGCTAAATATTTCTGTGTATTATAAACGGGAACAATAACTGAAAGCTTAGTCACATATTCATCCTTCTCTTTTTTTTTCCCCCCCCCCACACCATTAGGGTCAGGGAAATATATTTATAGTTTTTTCAGATAACTATAATAGTAATATAAACATTATTAATTTTTTTGTAATTTTAATAAATATTAAAAAAAACACTCAAATTGTTATAACTTGAGTGTTTTTTATATAATTTGCTATTTCAATAACAGTTAGTTTTTAACCGTATTTTTTGCTTTAGGTCCTGCGTTTACAATTTCTGACGGCATATTCGGATATTTAGCCGCAAAGTTATCAGCAAACATTTGTGCTAATTTATTAGCAGCTTCATCATATGCATT
>CANQNX010000028.1 GCA_947625345.1 Candidatus Gastranaerophilales bacterium | reverse complement strand
AGCTTGCGACACTAAATTAAATAATAATCTTATATATTTTAAACCTTTCACTGCGTTTTTTTTCAATATTTAAAAATCTGTTTTCAGCTATTATTAGGTCTTTACAACATTTTAAAAATTTTATAAAATAAATATGTTGCTTAAATTTTATATTTTTGTGGCATATAAATAAAGTATAATCGTCGGAATAAATTTGGTAGGAAAATTATGAAAGAAATAAACATTATGGTGGCTGCTGCCCTTTTATTTTGCATTAATCTTTCAGGCAATGCTTCAGAATTACCAACTTTAGGGGCGGATGCAGGATATACACTAAAGACCCCTTCCGAGGAGCAAAATAGAACAATAACGGTCTATGAAGTAAATTCAGAAACCGGTCAGGCAGTTCCGAAACAGTATGAACTTAATCTTAAAAAGACAGAGTACGGTAATGGAGATTTGACGAAAACTTTTGAATGGTCTGATGAAGAAAATAAAACTTTCTCTGAAACAGGTCCTACCGAGGGAAAAACATCAATTACAGTGAAATACGATTCAGATTATTTAAAAACCACTCCTCAAACAAACACTTCCGACCAAGAGACTGTTTCGGATAATTTTTCATTGGAAAGTGGCAGTCCGGCATATACTAATGACACATCAGGCTCTATACAAAACCTATCAGGTATATTCTTTGGTAATAAATCTACTTATAATAGAGAGGGCGCTTTATTTAATAAAGGCTCTATTGAAAATATTAATTCAGCTTTTATCGGAAACTCAATAACAGGAAACAGAGCTACTGAGGCAGTTGGTGCGGCAATTACAAACAAAGGCTCAATTGGTTCAATAGTTGCAGATTTTATCGGAAATAATATTAATGCAAGTGTAAACGGTCAAACAAGTTATGGCGGTGCTATTTATAATGATACCGAAAAAACAATCGACTCAATTATAGGCTCATTTATAGGTAATTATATTAAAAGTAATAATATAATTTATGGTGGTGCTATCAGTAATAAAGGCACCATAACCGATATAGAGAGTGACTTTATTGCTAACTATATAAATGCAACATACAACAATGCTTTTGGCGGTGCAATATCAAACAATGGAACAATAACAAACCTAAAAGGTGATTTTATCGGGAACTATATATATAGCTCATCTTCAAACAGACAAACTGAAGGCGGTGCTATATATAATGCAGGATCATCTCAAATAGATAATATTGAAAGTAATTTTATTGCAAACCATGTGGAAGCAAGTACTTCAGCAAAAGGCGGAGCAATATCCAACCACGGCACATTAACCTCAGTAAAAGGAGATTTTACAGATAACTACGTGAAATCAGGTAAAGTTTATGGCGGTGCTATATACAACGATAATGAAATTTCAGAAGTGCAAGGCAATTTTGTTAATAACTATGCAGAAGCTACATATAACGAAGCATATGGCGGTGCTATATATAATGATACCAATGGTAACATAACAACAATTACAGGTAATTTTGCGGGAAATAATGTTCAAAATAATTCAACTAACAACCTTTACAGAACAAGCGGCGGTGCAATATTTAATAAAGGTACGATAGGTACTCTTTCCGCAAACTTCTATGAAAATTATTCAAAAGTTACAAATAATTCCAATCAAATAAGCATGTATGGCGGTGCTATATATAATGAAAAAAATATAACTGAAATTACGGGAAATTTTGAAAAAAATTATGCATATTCAGAAAACAGCCACAGAGAAACAACGGCTAACGGCGGAGCAATATATAACGCTACGGGAGCTTTAATCGGTTCCATAAATAGTAATTTTACCGCTAATAATGCACAAAGCGGAAGGGATGCAAAAGGCGGCGCAATATACAATGAAGGAAACATAACATCAATTACCGGTAAGTTTGAAGATAACACAGCTCAAGGCCCCAACCAAGGTTTTGGCGGTGCTATATATAACAAAGGAACCCTTACACTTACAAATTCGTCTTTCACAAACAATTATGCAACAACTGACGGAGGTGCCATATATACGGAAAGTGACCTGACAATTGAAGCAAAAGACGGATTTTTATCACAATTTTCAGGTAACCATACAAATTCATCCTCTAATGCTATATATGTATCAAGTGGTAGTGCAAATTTAAATCTCAAAGACACTACAGGAGGTATAATTCAATTTGATGATGAAATAGACGGTACAGAAGGCTATAAAATCAACATTGAAGGTGATATGAGCTCTAAAATCATTTTCAATAACAATATCAAAAATGCTGATATTACTCTGAAAAATACCGTTTTAAATGTTAAAGAAACTGACGGTACATCAGATATTTTAAAATCATCTAAATTAACATTTGACTCCGGTATGCTTGATGTAAAAGACGGGAAAATTACTAACTATAATATAAAATCCGTTTCGGGAGAAGGAAATGTAGGATTAGACTTACTTCTTAACTCTGATGAATGTAAAGGAGATACATTTACATTATCTGAAAGCGGAAACGGCAAAATAAATATTTCCTCCGTTAATATATCAGGTGACGTAGAAGGCGGAGAGTATAAAATTCAAATTATTAAATCTCCTGACGGAAATACACAACTCGAAATAGTGGCGACCGTTCAGGATGAAGCTACTGCAAATATGGATAACCACACGATAATAGCTGACGGATTTTCTTTAGCTACAACGGATACAACTAATGACAGTATTCTTGTTTCAAACCTCAGAGATTCTTTATCAGAATGGGCAAAACTTGATTCAACCGAAGATAAAACATTTTCATTCCTTGATTCGTCTAATTATATTCTTTCAGAAGACAGCGAATTAAATGGGAATAATTTTACAATTACGGGTGCCAATAATACAATAGATGTCAACGGTCATAAGTTTTTAAGCGAAATTTCAAGTACACAAAAAGTTAATGTATCAGATATTAATTTCAAAAATATGAAAGAAATAAAGAACTCGGGCGAACTTACATTGAAAAATGTTACGGCACAGACATCAATAACATCTGATACAACAGGTAATTTAAATGTTGAAAATAACAAGTTAGTTCTTGAAAAATTACAAAATCAAGATATTACATCAGAACAGTCGGATATCTATTTAACAAATGTAGCCGAAGTTAATTCAAATTCTTTAACCATGCGGGAAGGTTCATTAAATATCGGCAATTTATCAATGAATAAGCTTAAGTTTGATGCTTTAAACGTTACAAATGCCAAAATTGATATTTATTCAACCGATGTTGATTTAAAAAATACGAAAATGGGAAGCATTAACTCTGATAACTTTGTTGCTGACGACAACAGTTCGATAGTTGTAGAAAACTTAAAAATAACTTCGGAAAGTAATGCAGATGTTATAGCAGTTCCGTTTACGAATAAAGATATAAACGTTTCAACACCCATTCATAACCTTTTAGCACCAATATACAGATACAATGTTGCCTACAGTAATGACGGAACATACGGTGAAGACGGTTATTTTGTATTTTCACATCCTTCAAAAGGAAAAAATTATGAAAACTTTAACCCTGCAATAGTAGCTTCTCCGGTTGCGGCACAAATCGGAGGTTACCTGACTCAATTAAATTCATACAATGAAGCTTTCCGCAACATGGATATGTATATGCTTCTAACCAAAGATCAAAGAAATGCAATAAAATATCAAAATAAATATGCCGCAGCGGATTCAAATCTCGTATTCAATCCGTTTAAAGTTCCTAACGCAAAATATTCAGGATTTTTAAAACCATATGCGAACTTTGAAAGAGTAAAACTGAAAAACGGGCCTGACGTTTCTAACGTTGCATACGGCTCATTCTTCGGATTTGACTCGGATATTGTTGAATTAAATGACAAATGGGATGCAGTAGGAAGTATATATGTAGGTTACAACGGTTCTCATCAAGCTTATGAAGGTAACAGTATATACCAAAATGGCGGTACTTTGGGAATGACAGGCTTATTCTACAGAGGCAACTTATTTACCGGTATTACGGCAAATGTCGGAGCAAATGTAGGACAAGCTAATACCATGTACGGAAATGAAGACTTCACTCTTCTTATGACAGGTATCGCCTCAAAAACCGGTTATAACATTGAACTGTCTGACGGCAGATTCATTATTCAGCCTAATTCTATGATTGCATATTCCTTCGTTAATACATTTAATTATACAAATGCCGCAGGAGTAAATATTGATACGGATGCTATAAATGCAATTACATTAATGCCGGGCTTGAAATTTATCGGCAACCTTCCTAAAGGATGGCAGCCATACCTCGGTGTTAATATGGTTTGGAACATAATGGATAAAGCAAACTTCAAAGCTAATGATATAGCACTTCCTGAATTAAGTGTAAAACCATATGTAATGTACGGATTGGGTGTAAGAAAATCCTTTGGTGACAGATTTACAGGATACATACAATCTTATATTACTAACGGCGGAAGAGACGGTATCGGACTTCAAGGCGGATTCAGGTGGGAGATTTAATAAATAATCTATTCTTCCATTATTTTCACGGTTTTATCAAGCTTTTCAGCTAAATATCTATAATCATCATCCAGTTTATAAGACTTTAGAGCCATACTTAATGCTTTAGGTATGTTTATTCCTCGTCTTTGAGGTACTAATTTGTCATAGTATTCATCTTCAAAATTTTTATTAGAATCGGAAATTCTTAAATTCCAATTAATTTCATTATTTAAAACACCCGGAACGTTATATGTTTCTTTTTTAGCAAACAAATCAAGCCAATTAATAAGTACATTGTTAAGAGTTGAAGGATTTTTATCCGCAGCAAATAATTCCGCAATTTTAGCATTAACAATATCAAACAAATTTTTATTTTCCGTAATTATTTTTTTATCCACACCTAAATCTTCGCTTAAATACTGTGTAAGTTTATTTAATTTTTGTTGGTCATATTTTTGTAACTCAATTTCATACGGCAAAGAATCGTGTGTACCCACAAGTAAATAATTACCTTCTTTATTGGCATTTATTTTATTGCCTGTCTGTGATTCTTTTTTCATATGTGAATTAACGGTATTTCTCATACCCGGCAGATTAAATTTTTTCATTACGATTTTAAGCGGAATTGTTTCTACACCCAAATCTTCACAAATTAATAACTCTTTAGTTTTTTTATTAATTTCTTCCTCCGAAAGTTCCGCTCCTTCTTTTTTAGCACGTTCCGTAATAACTTCTTCACCTGCTTTTAAAATAATATCTTTAAGAATTTTTGAATATTCTTCAATTATCAGAGAACTATTTTTTAAGATAATTTTTTTAGCTTTTAAAAAATCATGAGCGTTAGCTTGAACTAACTGATATCGTTCTTTAGAATTGGAATCCAATATACCTTTAATCGGATCTAATACTCCCTTAATTGATTCAGGGGTAATGCCGCACTCTTTTAATTCTGACAGTTGATTTTGAAGCAGATATTTAAATACATACCTTGAACCGTCATAAGCATTTGAAGATTTAACACTGTCTATTATATCTCTGTTTTGATTAATTATTTTATTCACGGAATCAAAGTCTGAAATACCACGTTCAATTAATATTTTACGCTCGTCAGAGGCAGGATTTACAAGTGCATCAAAAGGATTTTTTAAGCCCTTAACGGTTTCGGAATTAATACCAAAATTATTAAGCTCTTTTAATGGTCCTGATAATAAATAATCAAATTTGGGAAGTGATACGGAATTATTATTTGATTTTTCATATGTCCAAGGGTCAATTAATCCTAAAATATGATCAATTCTTAAACCTCCTACATTATCTTCAAAGGCTTTTTTTGTAATTTTTTTAAGGTATTCACCGCCTTCAGCTAACGAACCGTCAGCATTAAATAATTTTTCACGGGGGATAAAATTAAAATCCCAATCCTGAGCTATTGAACCTTTAGACGGGTTTTGAGGTGCACCCATATATTCGTCTTTTGTAAATAAATCAGGGTTTGACCAAATATCGTTTTTTGAATATCCTACCTGTTTATCCCCAATTATTTTAATTCCTTTTTTATTATTTTTAAATTCGGTTAATTTATTAACTAAATATAAATATTCGCCTATTGTTATTTCTCTTTTCTTTAATGCCGAAGCTACGGTTTGTATATCCTTCTTATATTGTATTTCACCTATTTTAGAAGCATATTCCGTTAATTCATTTTGCTGCTTATTTACAACAAACTGTGAAAACTTAAATAATTCTATATCCTCTCTATATTCTTCTTTTAACTTATTAATTTCTTCATTTTTTTCGAGATGCGAATATGTTTTATCCTGATTGTCAAATAACGTTTGATGAAGTTTACTCCAAAAAGGATAATATTCACTGCCGTATATATTGTTTAAAACATTAAATATAGCATCTTTTGTAAGATAATAATCATTTTCTTTTTTAAAATTTATATATTCTTCGTTTATTTCAAGCGCCTTTTCATCATGATTTGCAACTTTGGTTTTAAAATTTTTAAATGCGGATTTTAAAGCTTCATTATTTACTTTTATGGCATAATCATAAATTACCCTGTCATTTGATAATTCTTTTTGTCCTTTGTTATGATATTGACCGTTTTCAGAAACAAAAAAATCTATAGTATAATTTTTTGAGCCGACAGCTTTTTTAAATATATCTTTATCCAATATATTTGCCCATTTATCAGTGGTTAATTCTTTTAAATCAACAATCATTTTTTTTGAAAGTAAAGAACTGTCATACGGTGAATAAAATGGCGGTTTAACAATTCCCGACGGTTCTACGGATATTGCATCAAACCCGTTGTTATATGCAAAATTCAGATAAGATTTTGTTCCCTGATTCAAGGATAAAACACCTATTCCCACATCTTCATCCTTACTTGAAGGTAAACTCGGAGTATGAGTGATTAAAACCATTCGATTTAATCCGATTGCTTTTTTTGCTTCGTCAATATATGCCCGGCTCTGTATCTTTTCAATCGGTCTTAAATTACGGGAAAAACTTAAATTATATTTATTATTTATCGAATTAATTTTCATATATTATAATGTTTCAACCTTTGGAATTTCAAAATTCTGAATATTATTTCCGTTTACAAACTGGTTAACAATATCTGTTTTAGCTTCGGGAAGATTTTTTAAATCAGATGTAAAACAGTCGCAAAGCCAATTTACAAGCCCGTTAGTCCACGATGATATTTTTTGAAGCCTGTATTTTGCATAGTCATTTTGATATTTATAATAATCTCGCTTTAAAATGGTATTTGGTTTTTTCAACTGTCCGTCACTTAATACTTCGAGCCTTTTTGCGGCAGTCAGGGCATTCATTTTCAGTGTGACATTTGCAAGCGGATTCAAAAGTAAAATTTCATTTTTATATGCAAGTTCGGAATTATACGTAATTTGTCCGTTAAGCATTTCCGTTTTAATAACATCATCGTCGGCATTTTTTAATATTTCGGACATCACTTTTTGATATTTCAACATTTCATTAAGTTTATTTTTTTCTGACTCTGTTAAATCTGCCGTTTCCATATATCTTTCGATTGAGTCCGCTCTTTTAGAGTATAATTCGGACTTCAAGGTTAAATAGTTTTTAAAAAATTCTTTTGCTTCATTAGGATTTTTTCTTTCAACTTCATTCATATAAGGAAAAATGAGAGTGTCTTCAAAATTTCTTAAATTAGAAGGGGCAATATATTCGGGGAAATTATTAACTTCAGAATTATATTTCGAATCTTTTATATTAAATTCAATTGCCTCACCATAATCAATAAGACCTGCATTATTATCAGAGTCTATTATTATATTTTCTTTCTTTAAATCTCTGTGAAGAATCCCTTTTTCATCAAAAATTTCAAGCGTATTTAATAATTGAGAAAGGCTTTTAGAGGTTAAAGGCCGTTCACTTACGTCAGGATTTTTACCCTTAAGAAATGTAGATACCAAAACACTTCTGCCGTCATTTAAAGTGAAATCTGCAACATATTTTTGACCATTAATATCAGAATCAGCGAGTTTTTGCATTATATTTTTTTCATTATCAAAATTAATGTTTATTCGCTGTTTTTCACCTGTTTTACTCAGTCCGTTTTTATGTGAAATTTTAACAACATATCTTGAAGAATTATTATCCGTTATTAAATATACGGCTCCGTTGGCACCTGAAGCTAAAAATTTAGCACCTGATTTATCGTTACTGTCGTCAGAAGCAATCTCTTTAACAGACGATATTATATTTTCTTGCTGCTGTTGGGAAATATTCGGGGCAAAATTTTTAAATTTTATTTTACTGCCCTCAAATTTATCGTTATCAGAACCGAAAGATATTAAATTGTTATATCGAATGGGGGGTGGGTTGAGCGTATAAAGTGTAGTTTTTCGACTGTATAAAGAGTTTAAGGGTGATGTTATATTCATATAAAACTCCAATTTTCACAAAGTTTTAACAGTCGTAAATAATAAATGTTGCGCTTTATTTAAGAATTGTTAAAAACATATTAAAAATCAGAACCGGCAGTCGCTTTATATAACCCTATTTGATCTATGAATAACTGTGTTTTTTCATCCGCAACACGCTTTTCGGTCACAAATAAACTTTCTCTCTTTTGGAGAATATCCAATTTTGAAATTATACCTTCTTTATATTTTAAATTTGTATAATAATAATCTTCTTTTTCAACTTTATAACTTTCAAGAGTTTTTAAATATTTATCATTATCTAACTTTAAATCGCACAAAGCATCATTAACCTCTTGAAGTGAAACAAGATAAGCCTTTTTATAACTTTCAAATGCCTGTTTATATCTGTTTTTTTGAAGTTTTAAATTGGCAATCTTACTTCCGCCCGTAAATAATGGAAGGAAAGCACCGCCTGCCAAAACAGCCAATGAATTAGTCCAATTCATTTTTCTTAAAAATTCAGTGGAATTAAATGATAAAATACCAAAAATGTTAAAAGACGGGAGGAAATCTTTTTTTGCGGCTCTTATATCTAAACCTGTTTTTTCAAGCATTATCTCGGATGAAATGTAATCGGGACGTGATTCGATTACTTTTGAAGGGATGCAATCCGGTATTTTCTTGGTATTAACTAAATCATCATAAGAAATACGTTTGAAATTGTGTGAATTTTCAGGACTTTCCGCCGTTAAAACCGATAGCATATTCAAGAGTCTTTCCTGCATTTTCTTTAACTCTATCATATCCGAATTTGATTTAATATACGCTTTGTTTGCGCTGACGGTATCTGCCGTAGATACAAGCCCTTGTTCATTAGACAGCTTCATTAAATCATATATCTCTTTTCTGTCTTTGATTATCTGATTTTGGAGTTCTATAAGCTTATCCGTTTTAACAATATTATAATATGTACTTCCGACGGCACTCACCACGGAAATATAACTTGCCCTTTCCTTCTGTTTGGAAATATTTACAAGTTTATCCATAGACTTGGTTTTATCTCTGTTTTTACCGAATAAATCAATTTCATAATTAGCATATAAAGGTAAAGAAATAAGACCGTCGGAACTTGTTAAAGAAGGCAATTTATATAAAGCGGGAACCGCACTTACACCTATAGAGGGAAGCTCTTTTGCTCTCGTTAAGTTTTTATTTTCAACAGTTTCTTCTACTTTTAAGGATGAAATTTTTAAATCATGATTATTTTGAAGAGCCTTAATAATATAATCAGTCAAAAGTGGGTCATTTAAATCTTTCCACCAATCAATATTTACATAAGAAATAACCGTATTTTCATCTGAAATATTTTTTTTTGCGGCAAATGCAGTAACAAAAAAATTCGGACATATCATAGTGAAAACCAAAACAAAAGTTGTTATTTTCTTTAATACCATTAATAAATACTCCACAAATTATCCTCTCAGGGTTTTCTAATTTGCCATAATTTTAATAACATACTAATATATTTGTAAGGTAAAAGCAAATTAATAAAATATTAAGGGGTAAAAATGGATTCTGAAAATAATGAAATCAAAACTCAAAATAAAAAGAAAAAATTAATAACCGTAACTTTAATTGTTATATTAGGCATTTGTGCAATACTTTATTATATTAATTCACTAAGGTATGAAACTACTGACGATGCTTATATAGAAAGTGATTTAATTCAAATAGCTTCAAGGGTATCAGGTCAAATTGAAGATATCTATATTGAAGATAATCAAAAAATAAACGAAGGCTATTTAATAGCAAAAATTGATGAAACGGATTATAAAGTCAAATTAGAGCAAGCTCAAGCATTGTATGAAAAAGCCCTATATTCACAAAAAGTGGCAAAAGCAAAATTAAATGCCGTTAACTCTGAAATAGCAGCAGCAAAAAAAGATTTAGACAGGTATAAAAATTTATATGAAGCAGGTGCTGTCTCTCAGCAAACTTTAGACAGCGCACAAACAAGATATGATAATACAAAAGCAAAACTTATGTCAGCGGAAGAAGATATTTTATCCACAACAAACAATAAAGTAGCAGATGCAAATTTAAGAGTTTTAAAAGCACAAAGAGATCAGGCAGCATTATATTTGGAATACACAAATATTAAAGCTCCAAACTCAGGTACGGTTACAAATAAAAATGTGGACAAAGGTAAATATGTGCAAACGGGTCAGCCTTTATTCACCTTAGTAAGTGACAAAATATGGGTAGAAGCTAACTTTAAAGAAAACCAAGTGGGTAAAATGAAAGTCGGTCAAGACGTTATAATAAAAGTAGATGCATATCCGCATAAAAAATTTAAAGGAAAAATTGACAGCATTCAAAAAGCATCGGGTGCAAAATCAAGTTTATTTCCGCCGGAAAATGCAGTCGGTTCTTTTGTAAAAATCGTACAAAGAATCCCTGTTAAAATAGTGTTTACGGAGGAAATAAACCCGCAAGAATATAATCTCATTGCAGGGATGAGTGTAGAACCAAAAGTAAGAGTAAAATAATGCCTGAAGAAATAACAAATAATCAGGAATGGAAACCTAAATTTAATCCGTGGATAGTGTCAATACCTATAATCGGTGCGGCATTTATGTTTGTATTGGATGAAACAATAGCAAACGTAGCCCTTTTACATATGGCAGGAACATTTTCAGCTTCAAGAGAAGAAGCTTTATGGATTTTAACAAGCTATTTAATAGCATCAGGAATAATAATTCCTGCAGTAGACTGGTTTTGCAGAAAAATAGGAAGGAAAGCATTTTTCACATTCAGTGTAATATTATTCGTATGTTCATCATTTATATGCGGAATTTCCACAAACATAGGGATGATGATATTTGCGAGGATACTGCAGGGGTTAGGCGGCGGAGCTCTTTTGCCTTTATGTCAAGCTATATTGTTGGAAAACTTTTCCGTTCAAGAGAGAGGAAAAGCAATGGCACTTTTTGGAATGGTCGTTGTAATCGCTCCTATTATAGGCCCCGTCTTGGGCGGTTGGATTACGGATAACTTTAGTTGGTCTTGGATTTTCTTTATAAATATTCCCATAGGGGTTGTAACTATTTTATTGATTAAATATCTCTTAGAAGATCCGCCGTATGCAAAAAAACAAAAAAATGTAAGAATAGATACGATAGGTTTCTTTTTATTAACAATATGGCTTGTAACCCTTCAAATTATATTAGATAAGGGTAATAATGCAGATTGGTTCCATGCCGTTTGGGTAAGAAGGACTGCAATAGTATGCGTAATATCCGCAGTATTGTTTTTCTTATCCCAATTAAATCGAAAAAATACTTTAGTAGACTTAAGTGTATTTAAAGATAAAAATTATTCAATAGGAACTCTGATTCAAGTAATAGTAAATTTGGTTTTATTAGCATCAATGGCAATATTACCGCAATTTTTGCAAACTCTGATGGGATATAACGCATATTTAAGCGGATTAACAATGATGCCTCGAGGTGCCGGCAGTTTAACATCCGTTATTTTAAGCGGATTTCTCGCAAATAAAACAGATAACAGATTATTGGTTTGTTTAGGGCTTATATTTATCGGTATAGCAGGATTCCAATTAAGTAATGTAAATTTGAATATATCAATGACATCTATAGCAGTACCTAATTTTATTTTGGGTTTGGGCATGGGATTTTCTCTTGTACCGAGTATTGCACTTTCTGCAGTTACATTAAATAATGCTCAAATGACAAATGCCTCCGGACTTCAAAATTTACTTAAGAATATAGGCGGTGCAATAGGTACGTCACTTTCGGGAACAATGATTGCAAGATGTGCGCAAATGCATCAATATACTATGGTAGAACATTTAAATGATTTAAATCCCGTCTATCAGGAAAGATTAAGTTCAATTGCAGCAGGCTTAAGCAGTTATACTCACCCTGCTGCGGCACAATATATGGCACAAAACGTTATGTATAATCAACTAGTACAACAATCAACATTGTTAGGTTTCGTAGATACCTTCAGGATGTTTTCAATAGCCGCAATGGTAATAATTCCAACGGTATTTTTACTTAAAAATATTGATTATAAAAAACAAAACTAATTTTGTTTATTCGCTTTATTGAAAGCTGATTTAGCAATACCTGCACTTATTAAATTAACGACTAAAATAATTCCCGTAGCGGTTACAAAGGTTTTGGCAAGTTCTTTGCTCGCTTTTGCAGCAGTTTCTGCCATTTCGGGATACATTTTTACGGCATTGTTAACTACTTCCTGAGGAGTTATATTTGAAAATTTAGATTTTATTAAAGATGCTGTCTTATTTTTATTAATGTTATTTAATGTTTTTTCTGCAGCTTTAAATGTTTTGGTTATGAATGCGTCTTGTCCGTATTTAGTATTTTTAATCGCAGCTTTTACTTCTTTCGGAAGTAATAAATGATAAGATTCGCATGCTAATGCGCCTCCTATTAATGATGATTTTATAATTTTACCTAAGGGAAATTTTACCTGATTTTTTGGATAGTTTACTTTTTCAACATTCATACAATCTTCACTTCATCTTCCTAATATTACATTTATATTAAACCTGTAAATATATTTTTTGCTACCAATATTATAAAAATAATACAAATATTTACAAAGTATCTCTCAGATTATACTTTCTTGACTCAAAGGTATTTAAAGGATAAAATTATAAAGTCTGATTTCGAGAGGGATTTTATGAAAGAAGTAGAAACTCAATATATCGAAAAAATAATAGATATAATGAAGAACAATGAATTAACCGAAGCTGTTTTACAAGATGGAGATACAACTTTAACAATAAAAGGTTCGGGGTATGTTCCGATAGTTAAGGCTAAAGAAGAAGTTATTCAAACAAAAACGGAAGAAAATGAAAATATAGAGGAAGTTAAAGAAGAAGAAAATAAAAATCTTATTCCGGTTATATCAAATATGATAGGATTATTTTATTCAAAACCTTCACCGACGGAACCTCCTTTTGTAAGTGTGGGGGATGAAGTAAAAGAAGGTCAGGTTATTTGTATAATAGAAACAATTAAATTAATGAATAAAATAACGTCGGAAGTATCCGGAAAAGTTGCACAAATCTGTATAGAAGACGGAAAACCCGTTGAATACGGACAAGTTATAATGTATATAGAAAAGAATTAACGGATAAAGGGATATGTTTAAAAAAGTTTTAATTGCAAACAGAGGCGAAGTTGCCATAAGAATAATAAGAGCGTGCAGAGAAATAGGAATACCTACGGTATCTGTATATTCACAGGCGGATGCCGGTTCATTACATGTCAGTCTTGCTACTGAAGCATATTGTATAGGCGGTAATGAAAGTTCAAAAAGCTATTTAAACATACCTGCAATAATATCTGCAGCATTAATATCAGGAGCGGATGCGATTCACCCCGGATACGGTTTTATGTCAGAAAGAGCCGATTTTGCAGAGATATGCAGAGAACATAATATAACATTTATAGGGCCGTCTCCCGAATCAATGCAATTAATGGGAGATAAAGCAACGGCAAGAAAAACAATGGCAGCTAAAAATGTACCTATTACCCCCGGTACGGGAATAATAACAGATATAGAAGAAGCTAAAAAATCCGCAGAAAAATTCGGATATCCCGTTATTGTTAAAGCAACCGCAGGCGGCGGCGGTAAAGGTATGAGAGTCGCAAATACTCCCGAAGAATTAGAACAAAATATTAACTTATGCCGCCAAGAGGCTGAAAAGTTCTTTGGTAACCCTGATGTTTATATGGAGAAATACCTCGTTAACCCAAGACATATTGAAGTTCAAATTATTGCTGACAAGTTCGGAAATGTTGTTCATTTGGGAGAAAGAGATTGTTCCATACAAAGACGTCATCAAAAGCTTATAGAAGAAGCACCTTCACCTGCCGTTGATGATGAAACAAGAAAAAAATTAGGTGAAGCTGCGGTTCAAGCGGCAAAAGCAGCTAATTATGAAGGTGTCGGTACAATTGAGTTCTTATTGGATAAAGATAAAAATTTCTATTTTATGGAAATGAATACAAGATTGCAAGTTGAACATGGTATTACCGAAATGATTTCCAATGTTGATATAGTAAGAGAACAAATAAATATTGCAGCAGGAAATAAACTTTCATTCACCCAAGATGATATAAAACTTTCAGGTCATGCCATAGAGTGCAGAATTAATGCAGAGGACCCTGACAGAAACTTCTTACCCGCCCCGGGCGAAATAAACGGTTATATTACCCCCGGAGGTTTCGGTGTCAGAGTTGATTCTCACGTTTATTCGGGATATAAAATACCGCCTTATTATGATTCTTTAATAAGTAAACTAATGTGCTGGGCTCCTACAAGAGAAGAATGCAGACGAAGAATGTACAGAGCACTTAAAGAATATGTTATAACAGGTGTTAAAACAACTTTACCGTTTTATCAGGATTTAATTGAAAATGAAGTATTCATTAGCGGTAATTTTGATACCGGATTTATGAATACTTATAAAAAAGATTAAGCACTTAAATCAATTAGTTTAGTACATGTTTTATCTTGAGTATTTTTTATAAGTTTTCTCATTTGAGATCTTGATATAACCCAATCACCGTTTAAGTTTTTATTAAATCCGCATTTTTTATCGTAAAAATTTAGTGCACTCTCCAACGGATTATCTATAAAAATAGCTTTGCCTTTTTTTGATAATACATTTTGGCTTAACGAAGCTAACATATTTTGTCCTACATATTTATATTTTTTTAGAGGATTACTTTCAATTTCTATAACATGATAATTTTTTGAATCGGACATAACCTTCATCATTCCGACCGTTTCACCGTCATCAGGTTGCATAATATAAAATTTCGCCTCTTGAGGGAAAAGTCTTTTAAAATAATCAGGATAACGATTAACTAAAATATCATTAATATCTTTAAGAATATATTTTTTAAAATTCCATAATCCTTTTGCTTTTTCTATCTCATAAGCATCAGTTATATCTTGAGCATCCAATTCATAAAAAGTAGCACCCACAAACTGTTTTGATTTATTATTAAATATTTGGCAGCGTGTCAGCGGTATTTTTTTTCCAAATGATACTGATGATACTTTTAACATTAATCTAATCTCCAAATTCATTAAAACATATAAATAAAAAAGTTGCGTTTAATTCTTGATTGATATATTTTAATTCTGAGGAATACAAAAATGGAAAACATTATCAAACCCAAAAAAGAGATGCTTAATTATATTAATGTCTTTAGAGGACTTGCAATTTTACTAATTATTGCAGGGCATACAATGCAAACAGGAGCTAAAGGCAGCCTTATAAATAACATATCTTTTGAAATTTGGACGGGCGGTACAGCACTTTTCATATTTATTTCGGGATTTTTATTTCAACATCTTTCATATAAATTTGAATTTAAAGAATATTTAAAGAAAAAATGGACTAATGTTATTATTCCATACTTTATTACGGCTATTCCGGGAATTATTCTTTGTCTTACAATTCCATTAATATATAAAAATCCTTTTGACGGTTTAAATCCGTTTCTACAAATACCGATTTTCCTTTCTACGGGACGTGTTCATAACGTACCCACGTGGTTTATTCCCATGATTATTTTGTTTTTCCTGTTCGCTTATTTACTTTTATATCTTGAAAGAAAAAACATTCTTTATAAACTTTTACCCTTTTTATTTTTAATAACAATATTTATACCGAGAATGGACATTGAACCTGAGTATGTTATGAATTTAGATTACTTTCACAGATATCTTGAATATTTAAAATACGTATTCTCAGGATTTATTCATTTCTCTTCAATGTATATTTTCGGTATGTATCTTTCAAAATATAAAGATAAAATAGATGTCTTATACGAAAAAAGATGGGTTTTCATTATATTAATGCTGTTAACGAGTGCTTTTGACATATTTTTAAATCATTCAACAGGAATAGTTAACGGAAGCGTATCCAAAATATTTTTGACAATTATTGTTCTATCTTATTTAAAACATTACGATGAAACGATTAAAAGCCATGAAAAAATTAATCATTGGTTAGATGTAACAGCTAAATACAGTTTTGGTCTATTTTTCATTCACTGGTATTTCGTATTTGCGTTTAATCAGCTGTTTAAAGTTGAAAAAGTACTTCCCGTCACTAACTTAACGGAATTTTTTACCTCTAACGCAATTGCATCGTTAAGATATTTGTTCACTTTTATTTTAAGTTTCTTGGTTTTATTTATATTCAAATTTATTTTGACAAAATTAAACATAAAAAACACAAGAACTTTTATCGGTGTATAAGTTTAATTCATTGAGTTATGAACAACGACTTGTGGGAAAGGTATTTCAATACCTTCTTTTTCAAATCTTTCTTTTATCATTTGATTGAATTTGCGTTTTATCATCCATTGTTCATGAGGAGTAGTTTTAATTCTGAAAAGAATTTCAACGGAAGAATCATGAAAATTATTTAATCCGAAAACTTCTATATCCGAAAGAACGTATTTACCATATTGCGCATCTTCTCTTAATTCTCTGCCTAAGTCTTGTAAAACGCTGATTACATGACTAATATTCGTATTATAAGAAACTCCGATGTTAAATAAAGGATATGAAAAGTCTTTAGTCTGATTAATTATGGTATCAATTTGCCCGTTTCTCAAATAATGAACATCACCGTTAAAAGTTCTGATAACAATCATTGTGAGGGTAATTCTTTCTACGGTGCCGGTTGAATTATTCACCGTAACATAATCCCCTAAACGTAATTGTCCTGAAAGTATTATTGAAAGTCCCGTAAATATATCTTCAACCAATTTTTTACCGCCAAAACCTACTGCCACACCGACTACACCTGCTGTTGCCAATATGGGTTTCATATCTATTCCGAAGCTCTCAAGTATATTTGTTGTAAAAAAGAGTATTATAATAATATCAATTATATAAATCCCCAATTGTCTTAAGGTTTTATACTGTTTTCTGACCTCTTCGTCAGAAATTTTTGACAGCAATTTATCAAAAAATAAATTAAAGGTTTTATTAACTATTCTCAAGGCAATTACAAAAAGGATTATTTCCAAAATAGCTCTGCCTATGACAAAAAAGTTTATTTTACTCAAATGCGATGATAAAATCTGTTTTATAATTTGCTCCATAATATCTCTCCTAAAATTTCATATAACTAATTGTTTGAACAAAAGAAATTTTAAGTCAAGACAAGCTTAATTATTCTCACTATACCATTTAGGATAATAATAAACAGTAATTTTATCTCTTTTTGTTATTTTCGCATTTCCGCCAATAATAAGATTTGTAAATGAACCTGTCGGAGGAAGAAAAGTTAAAGCCCATTTAATAGGTAAAACATACATTGTTAAATTCAATCCTTTTTTAATATAAATGCCTTTTAATTTTTTTGAATTTAAGCCGTACACTTTAAAGTTATTTATTATAATTGTTGCGGGAATTCCGTTAAAGCCTCTTGAAATATAACCCGTAATTTCAGCCTCTGCCATACTTCCACGTTCTATAATGAGTTTATTATTATAAAAAACATCCTCCGTTATTTTAAAATATACTTTTTGTCCTTCATTTATTGAGTCTTTTTTTGTATAAAGATTATCTTTAATTTGAAGTTTAATGGGTATACGCTCAAGTGACTCAAAATTATACTTTAAATTGGGTTCGGGTTTTGTTAATTGCATGTTTTTTAATTTTTTCTCAATAAAAGCATCATTAAAAATCGCAAACGAAGTATTGGAACTCAAAATAAGAAAAGAGAATATTAAACAAATTAATTTATTCATATTTAATCGGTTTCCTTAAATTTTTGTTTACCTTTTCTTCCAATTTTTTTCTGTTTTCAATTGAGGTTAAAAGAAAATTTTGATAAGATTCATTATTTATATATTCGTTATTTTGAAGATAATACGGATATCTGTAATAAATATATTCATAAATATTAGCTAATCTTTTGGAGGTTAAATTGTGCGAAGAAATTAAATCAAATCTTTTTTGAGGAAAAGCTTTATTAATAAAAGTAATTAACCCCAAAGGGTTGTAACCTGCATTAACCATTAAATCGACAGCTCTTTTATCAAAGAATATTTCATATTTTTTTGGTGCGGCTTTTATCTGCGCGGAGCTGACAAGCCCTCTCCAAGGCCCTGTATATGATTCCGCACATTGGCATATTTCTCTTGACAGTAATGCAGCTACTTCATTTTCATCCGCTGCATGCTGTATATAATCTCCGTAAACAACTATTTGTCTTTTTGTCAAAGAAGGTTCACCTTTTATGAGTTTATCTTTTTTGCTGTAAAAGAATGCCATTCTTTTATCAATTTCATTGGAATTCAAAATCTTTAAGCCAATTTCGCTTATCCTGTTTTGAATATTCATATCTTTTAATATTTGTTGAGATTCATTAATTGCAAAGGCTTTGTTAAAGCACAAAATTATTAACGCAAAAAATAAAGAAACTATCTTTTTCATATAAATCCAATCTTTTAATTAT
>CANQNX010000027.1 GCA_947625345.1 Candidatus Gastranaerophilales bacterium | reverse complement strand
GCCTGATATTCTTCTTCAAGTGAATCTTCTAAAAGTTCAGATTGCATTTCAAGTAAACTATCATCAGCACAGGCGATATCTCTGCCTATTGATTTAATTGAAAGATTAACCGCTTTTTCTGATGGTGCACCGTCCTCATTTACTTCTTTCTGAACTTTATAGCTTGCCCAGTCATCATCAAGTTCATCAACAAAAGCATATTCTCCGCTTTCAATTACACGTTTACCGACTTCTTCTTTTAATACTTTAGTTACGTATTTCTTTTGAGACATAAATCTGCAAGGAAGAACGAGTTCAGTGCCTATTACTTCTTCGGGGTCACGTTTTTCATATTTTTTAAACATTTCTGCCGCAGCTTGCAAGTGACCGATTTCCATTTGCATCATTTCTTCCCAGATGAGTTTTAATCTTTCATCAACTTCATCTTCATAACAGTTATAGTAATTGCAAACTTCCGTAAACTCGTGAAGCAGCCATTTTTCAAACATAGTTTCATTCGGGTCAACTAAAGTTTCATACATAGTTACGTGTTCTTCTTCAACGTCGCAGATTTCTGCATATAAACGTTTTAAGTCGTTATTTCCGTACATAAACCCGTGTTCTGCGTAATAGTTATGTGTTTGCTGTTCACCTGAAATTAGAGTTAATATGTTTACTTTTGTTTGAGGTGATGCTTTTTCTCTGTCATAAGGTTTTCTTATTCTTAAAGCATTGCAGTTATGGTGATACTGCGTAGGTCTGCCTATTACAACGTCCGTCATTTCGTGTAAAATCTCGTTAGGATCTGTTTCTTCTACCATATAAGCGAATTGCGAGTATCTGTATAAATGGTCAAAGTCTTCAAGCAAGCCAAAGTCAAAAGTTTCTTTAACGTATTTATCGGGTTCATTTTGTGCAAGCCAAGCTGTTAAATCTACAGCGACCTGTTCATATCCTAAAGTTGTATCTAAAACTGTTTGATTCCAAGGAGTCAGCCAGTTAACGGTTGTCTGCTGCATATCTTCAATTCTTCTTGTACGTACAAGAAGTTTATTTAATTCCATATCATCTGATTTTCTGACAAAACAATGTTTAAAAGTCCAAGCCTCGGTTTCAATACCGTTCATCAAAATTTGTCTTGTTCTTGAATAGTTATCAACTTCCATTCTGTTATAAGGACGTTTGACTATATCGTGCCAAGTCCTTATTTGTTTATCTATCGGAATACCTTTTTCTTTTAAAACGTTCATTATTTTTTCCTTTCTTGTTTAAGAATTATAAGCAGAGTGCGTGAGCAAATAATTCGCCCACTTTATGGTTATAAAATCGCCCGTCATCCTTTGCAAAAAGATTTTCCCAATGGCTTTTTGAAGTTCCGTCAGTTGAATAAGACGGGTTTGTCATCATTATATGGTGAGTGTTTGTATCGTATCTTAGAGGGAAAATATCATTTGTCTGCATAAAACTCGGAAGTTTGTCGCTTGCCTGATAAAATGCAAATAATGCGGTATTTATCCTGTGAAGCCTTTGTTCATATGATATACCGCCTTCATAATTATCGTTTTCTATTTCAACCCCCGGGGCATAGACTCTGTTATATTTAAGCTTCTCTGATAACGCCTTTACGGCTTCAAAATCATCGCCCGTTATAAAATCAGTACCCGTATTAAGCCCCATATTTTGATAACGGTCAAAATCATCCGTACTTTTTTCTCCGGCAAAACTTATTGTTGTTTTTCCGCTTCTATGGCGAATTTCGTTTAAAATATACTGCATTTGCGCATAATCAGGCAAAGCTCCTACCCCTGTATAATTTCCCATATCATATCCGCCTATGTGTTTGGCTGAATCAATAAACATAGCTTCAAACCCTAAATTCATAAGCTTTACACTCTCTTGAATGTAAAGTTCAACGTGTTCGGGGTTTTGCCAGCTGAAGGTTTCATCTTGGCGGTCAGGGTATGCCACTTTTATTTGGTCAGCGGATATTACAGTCCTAAAACCTGTCTTTATCCCCCTAAAATGAGCTAAATCGTTAAATGCTTGAAGCTGTTCTTCGGCAGAAATTTTGTCTTTCAGCGATGTTGAAATTATATTGTCGCTATATCCTGCATTGAGTTTTATTCCGTAAATTGAATTTTCTTCAAACGGACCTTTATTGTAGCTGTCACCGAAAATATTGGGGAAAATCTGCGAAATTATTATACAATTTGCCCAGCTTTTAGCCGATGGCGGTATTGCAGGCAATAATTTTATACAGCTTAATGTGCCGCAGCAGGTTCTGTCTTCATCCATTTGCGCAATTGCACGATTATTTAGTTCTATATAATTAGCAAGTCTTCCCCAATTATCACCGTAATCGGGACTCTCTATATTATCGGGAAACTTATCAAAAAAATAATCATTCTCGCTTAAAGTTACTATTGAATTTACAGCCTCTTTAACGCTTCTGTTTAAAAGCTCCGACGGCACAATATTGGCTACCCATTTTTTAGCAGGATAACACCATATAGAACGATATGTCCTTTTTTTCGTCCATTCATCCGGTTCTAACTTAGTATCTTCACCTAATGCAGATAATAATTTATTCGTACAATTCATATCCATAATGCATATTATTAAAATGAGAAAAGATAAAAAGCATTAGACAAATATCAAATATTTTAGCTAATTTCCATTTTTATCAAAATAATAAAATAAATTTAGTAAATACGTAGATTAAAATCAGATAAACTCTATGATATAATTTTTAAAAAAGGAGACATTAATGTTTTGGAATAATAACAATATAAACCTGAAGAATATTCTTTTTGCACTATTAATGGTATTCTTAATATGGTTTATAGTACAAATAAGTAATATTGCTTTACTTGCCTTCGCATCGTTTGTATTTGCCTGCGCTCTTTATCCGGTTGTTGATAAATTAAGTACTTATAAATGGATTTCAAGAAGTTTAGCAGCTACAATTGTTATAATCAGCAGTATTCTTGTTATTGTTTTATTCTTAATTCCTATTGTTACTATATCTTTTCAGGAAATACAACAATTAATATCCAATATCCCCGAATTTGTAAGGTCTTTCCTTGATTATTTAAGAAATCAAACATTAATGGGTAAAACCTTAATCGAATATATAAATATAGATTCCATAACAGGTGCAACTTCTCAAATAGCTTCTAATATTGTTAATAAATCAATTGATATTACAAAAACAATAATGGAAGGAATTACCATCTTCGTTACAATGTCAATTATTGTTTTTTACATGTTAAATGAAAGAAATTTAATAAAAGATGCAATAATAAAAATGTTTCCGCCGAAGATAAAAAACAGGGCAGAGGAAGTATTTACCAATATTGAACAAAAAGTTGGCGGTTATGTTATAGCTCAAATCCTTTCAATGTCGACCGTAGCTATATTTACAGCCGTAGGTCTTATGATTTTAAAAGTTCCATATGCAATGTTATTGGGTTTAATAGCCGGTTTATTTGATATAGTACCTATAGTCGGGCCTACTATCGCTTTTATGTTAGGTGTTATTTGTGCTATCCAAAAAGGGTGGTTAGTTGTATTATTGACTATAGTTGTTTATTTGGCGGCACAATGGATTTCAAATAATTTTATCAGACCTTTGGTTTTCGGAAAATTTTTAAATCTTCATCCTATAATAATTATTTTTGCTTTTCTTATTGCAGCTCAATTCTTAGGTGTTTGGGGAGTAATTCTCTCTCCTGCAATTGCTGCTTTATTCTTAACCTTATTTGATGAATTATATTTGAAAACTATTAATAAACAAAAAGAAAACGATAAATAATGGAAGAAATTATTCTATATAAAAAACCTGTTGAAATGCCTGTCAAATTAAATGTTTGGTGCGCTTTTCCGGCTGTTTATAATTTTGCCATGTCGGCTTTGGGTTATTTAACAGTTTTTAAAAGTATTGATACAATTGAAGGAATATTTGCGGAAAGAATCTATACAGATTCTGAGAAAACCTTTTTAAATGTTAATGATGTTAATATAATATCTTTTTCTCTTTCGTTTGAGCTTGATTATTTAGGAATATTAGAAATATTGAAAAAATATAATATTCCTTTTTTATATAAAGAAAGAAGCGAAAATCACCCTTTAATATATGGCGGAGGTCCTGTTTTAAGTGCTAACTTTGAACCTTTTAAAAATTTTTTTGACTTTATTATGATTGGTGATTGCGAAGTTAATATTAAAAAAGTTTTTGAAATTTTAAGGGATAATACGGATAAAACAAAAACGGAAAAACTAAAACTTTTATCTCAAATTGAAGGTATTTATGTACCTTCATTAAATAATAAAGTAAAAAAAATAACCGCACCTTTAAATGAATGCGTTTCAACTCCGATTTTAACGGAAAAGAGTTTCTTTCCTAATACATATATTATTGAAATAGAAAGAGGATGTCCTCAAAATTGCGCTTTTTGCCTTACTTCTTATATTAATAATCCGGTAAGATTTAACTCTTACGAAGAAATTATTTCAAAAATTGATGAGGGACTTAAGTATACAAATAAAATAGCTCTATTAGGGGCTTTGATATGTTCTCATCCTCAAATAGATGATATTTGTAATTATATTTCATCTAAGGCGGATTCTTGTCAAAAGAAAATAGAAGTAAGTGTTTCTTCTTTAAGAGCGGATTATGTTTCCGATTCCATACTATCAATGTTGAGAAAGTGCGGTCAAAACACCGCAACTATTGCTGTTGAGGCAGGTAGTGAAAGATTAAGGAATATTATAAATAAAAAATTATCTGATGCTGATATTTTTAATGTTATTGATAAAATGGTAAGTTTTGGATTTAAAGGCTTGAAAATATACGGTATTATCGGTCTTCCTACTGAGACCTGTGAAGATTTGGATGCTTTCGTCAATTTTGTAAAACAAATAAAAATAAAACATAAACAATTTAATATTATCCCGAGTTTTTCAACTTTTGTTCCGAAAGCTCATACTCCTTTTCAATTTGCAAAAAGAGAAGATACAAAAACTCTTGAGAAAAAAATTGAATATTTAAAAAAACAATTTGCAAAAATCGGAATAAAAATAAGAGTATCAAGTGCTAAATGGGATTATGTTCAATCTTTGTTATCAAGAGGCACTGATGAACTTACTCCTTATTTAATTGATGTTTTTAATGAGGGAGCAAATCTTGGAAATTTTAAAAACATTTATAAAAAATATGAAAAAAAAGGTTTATTAAAAAATCCTGATATTGTTGCTTTAAATGAAATTCCTCTTGATGAAAATTTACCTTGGGAGGGTATTGAATATAATAAAAACAAAGAATTTCTAAAAAAAGAGTATAAAAGATTAATGAATTTAAATGAGTATAGAAATTTGATTTGATTGTAAAATACTTCTATTAATATATAAAAAGTATTATAATATATTTAACAGATTTTTTAGGTTGGAGATTATAAATGAGTGATTATTCAATAGATTCTATATTAAAAAAAGCACATGAAATAGGAGCTTCAGATTTACACTTTATGGTAGGAGAGGTTCCCTCATTTCGTATAGACGGGAAAATATTAAAATCAAAACTTCCGCCCGTAACCGAAGATGATATGCTTAAAGCAATTGAAGTAATGGTACCTATTACAATGCGTGATAAAATATATAGAAATTATGACTCCGATTTTCCGTATGAAATAAAAGGTGTTTCACGTTTCAGAGTCAACCTTGCAATGTCGTTCGGATATCACTCAATGACGGTCAGACTTGTTCCTTATGATATTCCCACTTTTAAAGATTTACATCTCCCTGATTGTATATCCAATTTTACCAATTTTGATAACGGTATTGTTCTTATAACAGGTGTAGCAGGTTCGGGTAAATCAACAACCATTGCTTCTTTAATTGAGCATATTAACCAAACAAAAAATAAACATATTGTTACTATTGAAGACCCTATCGAATATGTTTATAACAGTCAAAAATCAATATTTACTCAAAGACAAATAGGGATTGATACATCAAATTATATAGACGGTTTAAAATTTGCTTTAAGACAAGACCCTGATGTTATATTAATCGGGGAAATAAGAGATATGGAAACGGTAAGAAGCGCTCTTCATGCCGCAGAAACAGGTCACCTCGTTTTTGCAACATTACATACTTTTAATGCAATTCAAACTATTAACCGTATTTTAAGCTTTTTCCCTCCTTCTGAGAGAGATATAGTAAGAAGCCAGTTTGCCGAAGTATTCAGAGGTTCTATTTCTCAAAAATTATTACCAAAAGCTGACGGTAAAGGCAGAATTCCGGCTCTTGAAATCCTATTTATCACATCTACAATTAAAGACTTTATTCTTAAAGATGAATTGGGTGAAATATATAAACTTGTTCAAAAGGGCTCTTATGAAGATATGATTACATTTAATATGTCATTACATAAGCTCTATAAGACAGGTGCTATTACTAAAGAAGTTGCTATTGAACACAGTGATAATAAAAATGAACTTTTGCAGTATATGAGAGGTGTATACTCAGGTACTGAAAAATTGGAATTTTAATCGAAAATGAAAGAACAATTTGTTACTGATGTAATTAACCTTAAATCTTACAGTATAAGTGAAGCTGATAAGATTATGCTTATGTATTCAAAAGATAAAGGTTTAATTAAAGGGATTGCAAAAGGTATAAAAAAACCTAAAAGCAAATTGGGCGGCAGAATGGAACTTCTTGTTGCCAATAAAATGATGCTTAATAAAGGCAGAAACCTTGATACTATTTGTCAAGCAGAAGCACTCAATACTTTTTTAAACTTAAGATGCGATATGACTAAGCTTTTTTATGCTATGTATTGCTGCGAGATTGTTACTAACTTCGGTATTGAAAATGACCCTAACAGTGAGCAGATTTATAATCTATTTTATTCTTTTCTTGAACACATTTCTCAGGCTAAAACTAAAGAACTTGTTATGCTTTTTGTACTTAAATTTCAACTGAAAATTATGAATATTGCAGGTTATTCATTAGAATTGGATAATTGCGTAAAATGTTTAAAAGAACCTGAGTCAGACAGTATTTATTTCTCTGTTGAACAAGGTGGCATTCTTTGTGAAAATTGTGCAAAAGATATTTCTAAAAAAGTAAAAATACCTTTTAAAATAAAAGAATTTCTATCTGTTCTTTTAAAAGAAGATTTTTCTTCTCCTACAAAGTATGACAACCTTGTTACCGAAAAAATATGTGACGTTTGTATTAATCTATTAAAAAATTATATTGAATATTATTCTCCGAAAAAGTTTAAAACATCTCAAATATTAGAAAGTATAAAATAATGGAATTAAATCAATATATAGAACATACGCTTTTAAAACAGGATGCAACAAAAGAAGAATTAATAAAACTTTTGGATGAAGCTAAAAAATATAATTTTCTTGGTGTTTGCGTTAACGGTTGTAATGTTCAATTCGCTAAAGAATATTTAAAAGGAACGGACATAAAAGTAGTAACTGTTGTCGGATTCCCTTTGGGCGCTTGTAAAAGTGAAGTTAAAGCATTTGAAGCTCAAAAAGCACTTGAAGACGGTGCCGATGAAGTTGATATGGTTATTAATGTTCAATCTCTTAAAGATAAGAATTATGATTATACTTTGAAAGATATTTCTATAGTAAAGAAAGCCTGCATTAATAAGCCTTTAAAGGTAATCATAGAAACGGATTTATTAACAAAAGATGAAATAATTAAGGCTTGTGAGATTATAGTTAATAGCGGTGCTGATTTTGCCAAAACCTCGACAGGATTTGTTAAAAATGGTGTAGGAGCTAAAATTGAAGATGTTCAATTAATGTATGAAACACTCAAAAATACAAATGTCAAAATAAAAGCATCAGGCGGAATTAAAGACAGAGAAAAAGCAATAAACTTAATTAAAGCAGGTGCCGTAAGGTTAGGAACAAGCTCGGGTGTCAAATTGACAGAAACTTTTTAGTATCAATAATTTCTTTATTCAATATTTTATCCAGCACTTTAAGATTTGCAAGTTCTTCCGCTTTCTTATTCATTGCTTTTATACCGTTATTTTTTATATTTTTCTTCATCGCAAAATATATTATTCCGACTCCTAAAATAATATATTTTAATTCTGATATGGTTTTTTTTATTTTATTTGTCGCAATTTCTTCTTTGGATAATTTTGTATTCGAAACACTACTGTTGTTAGCAGCATGATTTAATGATTTAAAAGAATTTGAATATTGAGTTTTAACTATAGGATTAAATGAAATTTTCATATTTTTTACCTGTGTTATTTTTGTTTTAAAACTTCTGCAGCATTATTTTCTATATCCGGAGTATCAATTTCAAACAAATGAACTCTGCCTGCGCCTAAATCAACGTTTAATTTTCCGTTTGAAATTTGAAGAGTTGATTCTTCGCCGTATGATTTAAATAAGTTATTTAATTTTTGATTATCTTTTAATCCCGGTATTTCTATACTGCCGGATTGTTTTGCATTTACATCTCTGTTTGCTACAATTAGAAGTGTTCTTCCGTTTAAATGACGAGCATACGCAATAATTTTATCGTCGGGATTGTCTGTTTTTAACGGAATAAATGAACCTTTAGTTATAATATCATTATATTTTGCATCATTTCTGACTTCTAAGGTATTTTTCATAAAATCACCGATTTCAGGGTGTTCACCTATTAAAGGTCTTGAGAAATTGAATATGTCGGGTTTGCTTCTGTGAACCGTACATTCATTAGAATCAGTGTCTGTTTCATTGTCGATTGTATTTTCGTAATCATAAATATAGTCATCACCCGTTTGATATCCGTCAAAGTAATAAGGATTCATCATCGGAAGAGTTGCTTGAATACCTGAAACTAAGTTAGAATAAGTTACTCCGCCATGATTCATTATTGAAATATCATCATGTGTGCCAAATGAACCGATTACTGATTTACCTTGGTCTAATTCTTGTGACATTTGAAGATTTTCTTTAACATAATCCATTAATTGACTTGCTTTAGTCCATTCATGGAATATGTGATATTGACCGTAGTAGCTGTCAAAGCCTGCTCTTAGTGCATCTTCGGGACGGTCATAATTCATATTTAATTGAGGTGATGCATCTTCATACGTATAGCTTTCAGCTAACCATGCAAATTCAGGGTCTTTTTGTCTTGAATAGTTAATTAATATGTCCCAAAATTCGGTAGGTTTCGTTCTTGAAACATCGCTTCTTATGCCGTCAACTCCTAATTCTATACACATATCAACAAAATCTTTGTGCATTTGAAGTAAATCCGGATTTAATTCACGTTTGGTTTCATCTTTCCAAGGGCTGAACATTCTTATATCATTCCAACCACCCGGTGTTTTTGGTGTACCGTCTTTTTCAAATGCCATTAATTCAGGTCTTGCTTTAAATAAGTCGTATGATGCGCAGCTCGGTAAATCAAGCATTACACTGATTCCTCGCTTATGACATTCATCTATAAAACCTTTAAATTCTTCTTTAACTGTTCTGGGGTCATTTTTATCATCTAAAGCAGGGTCAATTTCAAGGAAATTTTTTGGTGAATATACAGAACCTGCCGTTCCCATTGCATTTTCTTTCCCCGGAGGATTTACGGGTAATACATGAAGTGTGTTTATACCTAAATTTTTAAATTCATCCAATCTTTTTACGGCATTATTAAAATTGCCTCTTATATCACCTTCTCTTAGAAGCTCATTCCCTGTTCTATCTTCTGCTCCCAAGTTTCTTATGATTACACCCATTATTTTGGCATTGTTATTTTTAAATTTTGTTCTTAAGTCATTGTGATAAGCAGTTTGTGTATTTACATCCTGATTAACTTTAACTGCAGCCACTATACCTTGATTTTGCATGAAACGTTCTAATATATTTGTTCCTAAAGCTTCTTGCTGCATCGTTTGGGCATTATTTACCTGAGGTGCTGCCTCAGATGTCGTTTGCACCTTTGTTGTTATCGGTATATTGGTAATTTTTTCTATAAAATTAGTCATTCGATGTATTTTTAGCCTCTGCTTCTTTTTCTATTTTCCCTTTTTTACCTAAGAATAAACCTGCCGCAATTGTTCCTGCTGCAATTACTATACCTAACGTTCCCCAAATTTTTAACCATTTCTTTGAGTTATACATCTTTTTAGCAGCATCTTGTGCCATGCTTTTTATGGGTTTTCCTGCTAAGTTATTTCTTTCAATTGCATCAGCGCTGTTTGTAGCAGTGTCTAATACTCTTTTGCCAAGTTCCGGTGTTATCGGATTTCGCCAATTGGCTATTTTTTCTCTTGCTTCTTGTTTATATTTCTTGAAGCCGTCTAATACTTCTTTTGTATTTTCTTTTGTCGCATTTTGTGTTGAGTGTAATTTTGATTTTACTTTGTTTATTATACCATTAATGATATTTGTCTTTGTTTCTGTTTTAGCTGCATTTTCTAATGTTGTTTGAGCTGTGTTATTAAATATTGCTGACATTACTGTCTTATATTCAATTTCGGATAATTCATATCCGGCCGTTGATAATTTTTCAACATAATCCGTTGTGGTTGCATTTAATACAACTTTTTTACAAACTTCAACCAATTTTTTAGCGGAGGCTTCTAATGCATCATCTGCCATTTCACTTCCTGCTTTATTTGTCTGTTCTTTAAGTATAGTTTTTATTTCTTCAGTTAATGTATTGTTATTTGCTTTTTTAAATATATCAAGTGCCTGCATTAATCTGTAGAATGATGAACCGGCTCCTGTGATTCTTTCTTTTGCATTTTTATTTATGGTATTTTCTAATGTACCTATCATTTCTGCAGCGGATTTTGCATCGGAAGGTCCTGTTATTCTTTGAGCTATTGTATGTAAACCTTGTTTTTTAAAGCCTTGTTTTGCGCTTCTGCATATCTTCTTTGATTCATCACTTATTGTTTTTGTAAATTCTTCACCTGTTTTAGATTCATAATCTTTTATTATTGATAAAAGTTTTTTTACTGTTTTTGTATATGCGCCTTCATCTTTTACAAGTTCTTGTAATTTGCTTTCTAGTAATTCTAAGTTACCGTTAGAGAGTTCTTTTAATTCTTTATTATTTAATTTTAAAGATTTTAATGCTGAACTTGTAAAATCATCCCAAATATTAGCTATATATGTACCTGATTTATCCCCTATTCTTGCTGATATATATTTATCCAATAAATTTTTATTATGAGCAAAATCTGACATTGCTTCATGAAGTCCTTCAAGAGGTTTAATAACTTCTCCTAATTTAGCTACGTCAGCTTGGTTTTTAGATGTTTGTAAAGTGCTAATTATTTTATTTGCAACTTTAACTTGTTCTCTTTTTGAAGCTCCTGTTGCTTTTGAAATAACTTCGGCTATGCCTTTAAATGAATTATTTTCAATAGCATTATTTATCATTTTTAATTGTTCTTCGGATAATGATTCAAATACTTCAGGTTTTACCGTTCCTTTAAGAGCATTTTTAATAAAGGTCATATTAATTTTACCTGACGTATTCATAGCTAAAATTTCTTTTTCTACGGCACTTTGTATATCTGCGGAATTAATTCTCTTTCCGTATTTTTGAGCAATTGTTTTTGCCATTTTTTCATCAAGAGGTTTATCTTTATTGCTCTTTATAAAGTCTTTCATAGACTTGTTAAATAATTTTTCATTCAATTTTTCAATAATATTTCTTTTATCAGTATTCTGATATTCCGAAATATTGCTTTCTAAATTAAGTCTTGATGCTAACCCTTTGGTGGTAGAAACGATGTCAAATTTTTCAATAGCTTTATTTAAGGGTTTTTCTGCCGCATTGCACATTAAAGCACTAAATATTGGTGCTGCGCCTGCTGTCATCATCCACAATGTGTTGCCTTGAACTCCGACTTTTTTTGCTCTTTGTTTTATAAAATTATTTCTGTCGGGAAGATTTTCTGAAACATTTAATTTTTTACCGAGTTTGTCTAAGTCCTCTTGAGAATACAAATCTGTTAAGTCATATTGAGGATCCTGATAAAGCATTTTCTTTCTGCCTTGAGAATCAACATATTTTTGGTGTATATCTACGCCGGTTCTCAATTTCAAAGGCAATTGAATTAAAAGTTTGGGTAATAATGCCATTGATGCAAAGAAAGATGCAAATCCTGCGAATTGCATTGTTTTATCTAATTTTAAAGGATTTTTAACACATAAATATGCTGCTATTGCCAATGAACCTATTTTTATACCCAAGTCATTTATTCTGCCCAATTCATGGTCATTAGCTTTTCCGTTTGAAGCTTTTTTTATATTTACAATATCTTTTTTTATATCTTTTGCATATTCAATTGGTGAGCCGAAGATTTTTGAAGGCAGTAAGTGTCCTTTAGGATTCATGGGTTGAACTTTACCTTCTGAATCAAACGTAAAAGCAGGAGCAATTTTTTGATTTGCTACCGGCTGTTTTGATAACGCTTGATCAAGTAGATTTGACATCCTAACACACTACCTTTTCTTTATTTTCGTCTATGAGGGAGGAAGCTGCCTGTTTTTTATTCCCTCTATTATTATTAAAGTCAAATAATGTTTTAAAATTGCCTAATAAAGTCATGCCTATTGCACATCCTAATAGTATTCTACCTGCATAAACAGAGCTTTTTGAGCCTTTGTTAACAAGTTCCTTTGTACTCTTAACAAATTTTTTACCAAAATCTTTTATAAAGAAATCATAATTTGCAATATCTTTTACTTTATTTTTTACTGAAGTTTTTGCTTGTTGTGTTAATTTTACATGATTAATAAAATTATGAATTCTCTTTGACGGATTTAAAACTAAGTTTTCCCAAGGTTTTTGAGATGCTATTGCAACACCGGTTGCAGCCCATAAATATGACGACAGTGTTGAAAATACTCTTGATTGTACTACTTTTTCTCTTATTTTATCTTTCGTCTGTTGATCAGAGTACTCGGTAGGTTCCATTCCCATTTTCTTTGCTACTTTGTCAAAATAAGCATTTTTTTTGTCTCCGTAAAACTTATTGTCATAAAATAAGTTAAAATACGGAAAATCAACGCTTTCAAATACTTTGTGGTATTCATGTGCTTCTAAGTTATCTTTATTATTTTCTTCTGGTAATTCATTTATTACTTTGTCATATGGTAAATTTTCTATGCCATATTTCCATTTGAGAGGCTTTTCTATTAATTTCTTTGATAAAACTTTTCCGAGGCCGTATAAAACAACACCTATTCCCATTTTTTTGCCTATTTTTGATGCACTTACGGCTCCGGGGGTATCAAAAAATTTATTAGCCAAGTTAAATACCCCTATCATTGCAGCACTTCCCAATAAATACGGCACCATGCCCATTGTTAAAAATTCATAAAAATTGGCATTTTTACTTCCCGATAATCCTTTTTTGGGATATGTTGTTACGGCTTTAACTAATTTATCCGTCTGTATTTTTGCACTCGTAGTTATGGGATGTTTTTTCATTTCTTCACAAAGAAGCCTGTCTTTGGCATGTTCTGTATCTTCTTCTTTTGTTTTTTTACCAAAACCTATACCATAACTATTAATTGCGTTATAATTTTGTTTCTCCGCTATATTGACCATTGTGCCTCACACAGATAAAATACCTGTTATCATAAGTATTGTAAATCCATGTTATTGCTTATTATCAGACTAAAAATTAATATTTTTTACATATCTTTACAAATGTAAATTTTGTTTTAAATATTCTTCTTGCTAAAACTGACTTATAATTATACAATATACTTTGTAGATAACTAATTAGTAATTATTGACTTAATTCCTATCGCAATTATTTACAAGCATTTACCAATTTAAGGAGAAAAAACAAATGTACGAAGACGAGAAGCTTATTTGCGAAGATTGCGGAAGTGAATTTGTGTTTACGGCAGGTGAACAAGAATTCTATGCGGCAAGAGGCCTTGTAAATAAACCAAAACGCTGCCCTGAATGCAGAAAAAACAGAAGACAAAAAAACAGAAAAAAATTATACGAAGTTACTTGTTCTAAATGCGGCTGCCAAACAAAAGTTCCTTTTAAACCAATAGAAGGTAAAGAAGTTTATTGTAAGGACTGTTATCAGGCAATGAAAGAAACTTCGGTTTAATAAAGCAAATTAAATTTAAAAAGAGATGTCTAAGACATCTCTTTTTTTTAAACCTATGCTATAGCTGAAAAAGAACCTCCGCCTGATGAAGTTGAACTTGATGCAACAGAACCTGCTGTTTCGCATCCGCCTGAATATGCTACTTTTGACGAGTTATTTGCTCTTGCAACAGAACCTGCTGTTTCTCCGCCTCTTTTTTGAGCTGTGAATGTTAATAAAGAAATATAACTCGTGTTCATTTTTGTCTCCTGACTTATTTATATCCTGTACCTATATAAAAACATTTTTTTTTCTTCAAATTCAGAAGTTGTTTATTTTGTTACAATTCTTAATGTAAAGTTCTTAAATATTAATTTTATAATGTTTTTTAACTTTTTTTTATGGTTTAATTTAGGATGTAAGTTTTCAAGGGAGAGTTTAATGAAATCTTTAAATATTGGTATAATCGGTTTAGGTACGGTCGGATGCGGTGTTTATAACGTTTTGAGAGCATTTGACGAAATAAATATTAAAAAAATTGCCGTTAAAAATATTAATAAAAAGAGAAATATTGAAAATTTGGATGAATCATTATTAACTCAAGATGCGTATGAAATAGTTAATAATCCTGAAATAGATGTTGTAGTTGAGGTAGCGGGAGGAATAAATCCTGCTTTTGAATTGTTAACTGCAGCAATAAAGAATAAAAAACATATAGTAACCGCAAATAAAGAACTTTTGGCAAAAAAAGGAAATGAGTTATTTTCTTTAGCAAAAGCAAATAATGTTGTTATATTATACGAAGCTGCTGTTGCAGGCGGTATTCCTATTATAATGCCGATTAAAACCATTTTATGCGCTAATAAATTAACAAAAATTGCAGCTATTCTTAATGGTACAACTAATTATATTCTTACAAAGATGGCTGAAAAAGACTTATCTTATGAAACGGCATTAAAACAAGCGCAGGAATTAGGATACGCTGAAACTGACCCAACGGGTGATGTTGAAGGGTTTGATGCCGCATATAAAATTGCTATATTATCCACTATTTCATTTAATAAAAAAGTGGATATAAATAAAATTTATCGAGAAGGCATTACAAAAATAACGGCAAATGATATAAAATCCGCTAAAGAATTAGGGTACAAAATAAAATTAATAGCAATGGGGCAAGTTACAGATGACGGAAGAATTGATGTTCGTGTTCATCCGATGTTGGTAGCAAAAAAGCATTTATTGGCGAAGGTTGATAATGCTACCAATTCAATAATGTTGAGCGGATATCCCGTTGGAGATTTGGTTTTAACAGGCGCCGGAGCCGGAGCTGAACCTACCGCAAGTTCTGTTGTTGGTGATATATTGGTACTATCTTCCGGTTTAGAGCATTCTCAATGCCCCGTTCCGCAAGCTGTTTGTAACCATACCGAGTTTGCGGATCAAATACCTATAGGTGAAACTTATAATGAATATTATATTTCTATTAATGCAAGTAATAATCCAGGGGTTATAGGTCTTGTCGGTACCATCTGCGGAAAAAATAACATAAATATTTCAACAATTATGCAAAAAGGTATAAATACGGATAATACCGCAGAAATTGTTGTTATAACGGAAAAAAGTAAAGAATCGGATATACAAAATGCGCTGAGTGACCTTTTGAAATCCGAAAGCATTAAGAAAATAGATAATCTTTTAAGAGTTATGAATTAGGAGGCACTAATGAATAAGAATCATTATCAAGGTTTGATTAATAAATACAGAGAATATCTTCCCGTTACGGATAAAACACCTGTTATCACTTTAAATGAAGGAAATACGCCTTTAATAAAAGCTGATAATTTAGCAAAAAAAATAGGTTTAAAAGGTAATGTATATTTAAAATATGAAGGTGCAAATCCGACCGGCAGTTTTAAAGACAGAGGCATGACAATGGCAGTTACGAAAGCTGTTGAAGACGGGGCTAAGGCTATTATTTGCGCTTCAACAGGTAATACCAGTGCGGCAGCTGCAGCTTACGGTGCTAAAGCAGGTGTTAGAGTCTTTGTGTTAATACCTGACGGATATATTGCTTTAGGTAAATTATCTCAAGCTATGATGTATGGGGCTGAAATTATTGCCATTCAGGGAAATTTTGACGAAGCTCTTGAAATGGTTATTGAAATATCTAAAAATTCACCCATAACACTCGTAAATTCAGTTAATCCATATAGAATTGAAGGACAAAAAACTGGTGCTTTTGAAATTATTGAAGCATTAGGTGATGCTCCTGATTATCATTTTATTCCCGTTGGTAATGCGGGGAATATAACGGCATATTTTAAGGGATACGAAGAATTTTTTGCACTTAAAAAATCAACACATTTGCCGAAGATGATGGGATATGAAGCTGAAGGTGCAGCTGCTATTGTAAAAGGTCAAAGAATCTTACATCCTGAAACTATTGCAACCGCTATAAGAATAGGTAATCCTGCAAGTTGGAAACAAGCTGAACGTGCAAGAGATTTATCAAACGGAAGAATTGACTGCGTAAATGACGATGAAATTATTGAAGCATACAAACTTATGGCTTCCACTGAAGGTATTCTTGCCGAACCCGGAAGTGCAGCTTCCGTAGCAGGACTTATTAAAGCTAATAAAATGGGACTTGTTAAAGAAGGTTCAACCTCTGTTTGTATTTTAACCGGTAACGGTTTGAAAGATCCCGACAGTGCAATTAAGTATTCACATGCACAAGTTAAAAAGACAAAAGCTGATTTGCAAGAAATACTAAAAGTAATCAATTTATAAGGGTTTGATTAAATCAACCTGCATTTTTAAAATCGCTGCCACCCACTATTCTTAAGTGGCGCTGCGGTTCTTCGCCTATACTTTCACTTGATAAATTGTGTTGTTCAACCAATTCATGTTGTAATTTTCTTATTTGTTGGTTTTGAGGTTGTAATTCTACTTTATCGGCACCTTCCAATATTTTTTGAATTGCAGCTTTTGCTTCATCGAGAGCTCTTTCAGCATCATCATAATATCCTTGCAAAGTTTCTGAGTCTGTTATATGGAGTGCTTCTTTGACAACTTTTTGTACTTGCGACATGGAATTTGAGCGGACATAGTATATGGGAAGTTTATAGTCATTTGCCACGCTTAATACTTTAGTACCGCCTTTTGCAAATGCTTTATGTACTATTACAATATCGGCATCTTCAATATTTCTTGTAATTTCCGCCTGCAGATTAAGCCGTTCAAGTACTTTATCCAAAACAGTTCTTGAAACAGCATAAATATAGATTTTTTTGAAATCCTTAACTTGTTTTACGTACTCTTGTCTTGAAAAACTGAATTTAAGCTTTTGACTTGCCAGTGTTTCTTCTTCTTCCTTTATTTTTTCTTGGACTATTGTTTGTTCTTCTTTTGGTTGAGAATCGTATACCTGATCAACTTTTCTTATTTCCGGACGAATAGGCCAGCCTCTTAAAATGTAATCTACCGCTTCAGCGGTATTTTTATAAACAGCAAGCGTGTTTCTGTCAATGATTTCAATAACAATATCAAAAGTGGGTTGTTTTTCTCTTTCGAGTACTGTTTTCTGCGAGCCTCTGCGTTTTGCCTCATCGTCGCCTAAGGTAACTGAGCTTACTCCGCCCACTAAGTCAGAAAGTGTAGGGTTTTTTATAAGGTTATCAAGAGTGTTACCGTGAGCCGTTGCAATAAGCATAACACCACGCTCAGCTATTGTTCTTGCTGCTTGAGCTTCTTCTTCCGTACCGATTTCATCAACCACAATGACTTCGGGAGTATGGTTTTCAACCGCTTCAATCATAACATCTTTTTGATATATGGGCTGAGAAACCTGCATTCTTCTTGCACGGCCTATTGCAGGATGCGGAGTATCGCCGTCACCCGCTATTTCATTTGATGTATCGACTATAACAACTCTTTTGCCGAGATCATCCGCCACAAGTCTTGAAATTTCTCTTAATTTAGTAGTTTTTCCCACTCCCGGACGCCCTAAAAATAATATACTTTTATTTTGAAGCACAAAATCTTTTATGCAGGCAATAGTTCCTGTTACTACACGACCTATTCTGCAAGTAAGTCCTACCACTTTGCCTTGTCTGTTTTTTATTGCACTAATTCTGTGCAGAGTACCTGCAATACCCGAGCGATTATCATTTGTAAACGGCTGAATTCTTGATGTGATATATTGTATGTCTTCTTCGCTTATAATATCACTGCCGATAAAATCTGTCCTTTTGTCCGAATAACGAATTTCCCCAATCCTGCCTAAGTCAAGCACCAATTCTATGGCATCATCTAAATTGTATGGTTTTAGTGCTTCTACAATTTTCGGCGGTAAGATTTCAATTAACCTCTTTAGGTCATTATGAAACTGGATTTTGTCCATATGTCCCTTTCGCTTGTCTAATGCGTTCAGGTGTTTTTCTTGTACCCTTCCTTAGGACATTTTTTGCCCTAATCAGGGGCTACCTATTTCTATTTTTATTATAACATTTTTTTCATTTAGTTTCAAAATTTTACATACTATATTTGTAGTAATTTTACATATCTTTATAAAAACAATCAATAACTTATTTTAATTTTAAGTATATAATATACATAATATGATAGAGAATTATGAAAAATTTTTAGCATTTTTAAATAATAAATTAAAAGATTTCTTTGAAGAACAGAAACCATATATTTCCTGTCATAAAGGATGTGCAAAGTGTTGTAAGAATGCGGAGTTTCCGTTTTCTTTTTTGGAATTTAAATATCTATTGATGGGGTTTTTGAATTTAGATAAAGAAACTCAAGATATAATTGAAAATAATATATCTAAAATTGTTGAACAAAAAGAAAAATATGAAGGTGAACCTCCTTTTTTATATGATTGTCCGTTTTTAATTAATGATGAATGCAGTGTATATGATTACAGAGGTATAGTTTGCAGAACCTTCGGTTTAATTACCGAAAAAGAAGGGGATGAAAATACGAGAAGAGTGCCTTTTTGTATAAATGACGGATTAAATTACTCTATAATTTTAGATAAGAAACATAATAAAATATCGGGAAAACTTTATAAGAAATTAGGAATCAAACAGAAACCGTTAGGATACAACGTAGGTTACAAATTTTTAACGGGTGATTTAATTCAGAAGAGATTTAATATTGACTTTGGAGAAAAAAAGGCTCTTATTGATTGGTTTTTACAAAAATATGACTAATTT
>CANQNX010000026.1 GCA_947625345.1 Candidatus Gastranaerophilales bacterium | reverse complement strand
GCACAAGCTGTAACTATTGCTTTGTTTACACCTTTTGCTCCCATTTCTATTGAAATTTTACCTGCGCCCATGTCGCATATTAACATTGGAATAGTAAACGGGGAACACTTTGTCGGGCCTTTGTTTAACATATCAGCATAACTTTTTTCTATAGTATGAAATCCGCCTGCCGCTGACCCTACTATACATCCAAACCTATATGGATCAATGCCGGAATTCTTTATGCCGGAATCTTCTACGGCTTCTCTTGCTGCAACAATAGCATATTGTAAAAATTTATCTAATCTTCTTGCTTCTTTAGGCTCAAAATAATCAATAGGATTAAAAACTGATTCTTTTATCTCACCGCCGATTAAAACAGTGTGTCTGCTCATATCTCCCATATTCTCAATTCTTGTAACGGCACTTTTTCCGTTAACTACACCATCCCATAATTTATTTGAGCCGACTCCATAGGGCGTTACAGCACCCATACCAGTTATAACTACTCGTCTTTTTGTCATTTTTTCACCTATAAATTTTGATTTTGTCTACCTTATAATGTAATGAGGAGAACTTGCTATTATCAAGAACCCCTCATATACATTCTAAATTATATTTTTGAGCGATTATGAATTAGCTTCGATATAGTTAACCGCATCTTGTACAGTTGCTATTTTTTCAGCTTCTTCATCAGGAATTTCGCATCCGAATTCTTCTTCAAATGCCATTACTAATTCAACAGTATCTAAAGAATCTGCACCTAAATCAGCTGTAAAGCTTGCTTCGGGAGTAACTGCGCTTTCATCTACGCTTAATTGATCTACTACAACTTTTTTTACTCTCTCAAGAATGTCACTCATTTTTTTTACCTCATTTTCTAATAACTTATTTTTTCATTATGAATTTATTATACTATTTACATATAAATTTGCAAATTTGTTAAGTTCTTATTACACTACAAGACCGCCATCCACTCCTATAACTTGTCCTGTTATGTATAAACCGTCTTCCGCTAAGAATTTAACAGTTTTTGCTATATCTTCCGTTTGTCCCAATCTCTTTAACGGTATATGTTCTGCTATCTTCTCCGTATCTAAATCTTTTGTCATGTCCGTTTGTATAAAACCGGGGGCTATTGCATTTACTCTTATATTCCTTGACCCTAATTCTTTTGCTAATGACTTAGTAAAACCAATCAATCCGGCTTTTGCAGCTGAATAGTTAGCTTGACCTGCATTGCCCATTATGCCTACGATGCTTGACATGTTTATTATACAACCGTATCTTTGTTTTATCATTGTCTTTATTACAGAACTGGACATATAAAATGCACTGTTTAAGTTTGTATTTATTACTGCTTCCCAATTCTCAGCGCTCATTCTGAGGAATAATCCGTCCCTTGTTATACCTGCGTTATTAACAAGTACATCTATTTTGCCGAAATCTTTTAAAACTTCTTCTACAGCTTTTTGGCATGCTTCTTTGTCTGCAACATCATATTTATATGCTTTTGCTTTTACTCCAAGTTCTGTTAGCTCAGAAACTGTTTTATTTGCTGCTTCGTCATTGCCTGCATAGCTTATTGCAAGATTATAACCTGCTTTTGCAAGCTCTATTGCACATGCTTTTCCAATTCCTCTTGAAGCTCCGGTCACTAATGCAACTTTGTTTTCATTCTCTGACATACTTTTTCCTTTATATTAGTAATTTTATCTTTTATAAATTCAATGGGATTTTTTCTGTTAAGACTGTTATTAACTTTTTCCATTGAATATACTTTACCGGTCATTATATACGGGTTTGTCGAAGTCATTTCAGGGTGTTTTTTTACAAATTGTGCCGCTTTTTTACTCGGAACTTTCATATATTTCCCAAAATCTACTCTCATTATTTCAAACATCCTTCTTTTTCGTTAATTAAATCAATTACACAGTTTAATGATTCCACATCATTTATATTCATTGTATTTAATTCCGGATTTATTTTTTTGTTTAAATTCGTTAGAACTTTGCCCGGACCTATTTCAATGTAGTTTGTAATGTTTTCTTGTGCCATGTTGTTTATAGTTTGAGTCCACATTACTGATGATGATATTTGTTTTGGTAATTTAGATTTAAAGATTTTTCCTGAAGTTTCAGCTTTTGCATCAACATTTGTGTACACATTAAAATTAGCATCATTAAAATTGAATTCATTTACGTAATTGACAAATTCATCAGCAGCCTTTTGCATTAAAGGTGAATGAAATGCACCTGAAACAGCTAAAGGTAATACTCTTTTTGCACCCGCTTTTTTAAATTTTTCAATATTATTATTAATTTGTTCTTTATCTCCCGTTATTACAACTTGTCCGGGGGAATTATAGTTCGCAACATATACATTCGTCATATTTTTTGTAAGATTAATAACTGTTTCATTATCTAATCCTATAACCGCAGCCATTGCACCATTTGTTTTTTCAGCTGCTTCATTCATTAAAAGTGCTCTTTTTTGAATTAATTTAAGTACTGTTTTTAAATCTAAAACATTTGCCGCATACAATGCCGCATATTCACCTAAGCTGTGACCGGCAGAGGCTGATATATTAATGTTACATCTCTCTTTCAAGGCTTCATATAAAGCAAGTGAAACAGTTAAAATACAAGGCTGTGAATTTATTGTTTTTGTTAAATCTTCTTCACTTCCGTTAAAACATAAATCTGATATATTTCTTCCCAATACTTCATCTGCCGTATCAAAAACCTTTTTTGCCGCACTTGATAATTCATATATATCTTTGCCCATTCCGGGTTTTTGCGCACCTTGTCCCGGAAATATTACTGCATATTTTTCCATTAAGCTATACCTTCTCTTAATTTAACAACTGTAGTACCTACTGTCATGCCTGCCCCAAAACCGGTCAGTATTGCAGAGCATGGCAGTTTTATTTTTCCTTGTTCTATAGCCTCTGTTAGAGCTATAGGAATTGAAGCTGCCGATGTATTTGCATATTCCTGTATATTTGAAATAACATTTTCGGGATTAAACTCAAGTCTTTTTTCTAATGCTTCTATAATTCTCATATTAGCCTGATGAGGAATTAAATAGTCAATTTCATTCATTTTTAAGCCTGATTTAGCCACACATTCTTCAATATATCCGGGAAGTTTTGTAACAACGTACTTATAAACTTCTTTTCCGTCCATTTTAACAAACATTTTTTCTTCTTCATTAGGCTCAACCAAAGGACAGTTCTTACCGGGAATCGGCATTTTAATAAAGTTTCCGTACTGACCTTCGGCTTTTAAATCAACCGCTAATATATCATCTTGTTCATCATCTGATACGGTAAGCATCATAGCTCCTGCTCCGTCACCAAATAAAACGCAAGATGTTCTGTCAGTCCAATCAAGGCACCTTGAAACAGCATCAGTAGCAACAATCAGAACTGTTTTCGCTGATTCCGATTTAATTAATGCTCTTGCTATTCCCATGCCGTATATTAAACCTGAGCATGCTGCCGTAATATCAAAACAAGCCGCATTAACAGCTCCGACCGCAGCTTGAATTTCACAGGCCGATGAAGGATAAGCATGTGTTTCCACACTTGCTGCCGCTATTATAAAATCTATTTTATCCGCATCAATCTTTGACTTTTTTATTACTTTTTCTGCTGCTTTTATACCCATACCTACAGCGGTTTCATTTCCGGATAATACATGTCTTCTCTCTATACCGGTTCTTGTTCTTATCCATTCGTCAGATGTGTCTATAATTTTTGTTAAATCATCATTTGTTACCACTGTTGATGGAACTTGAAATCCGATTGCGGCTATTTTTATAGGAATACTCATTTAAATTATATCTCCCCGTAATATGATGCTATTGTTTTATTAACTCCTGATTCTACGGCATGATATGCTACTTTAACTGCATTTTTTATTGCGTATGCACTTGATCTGCCATGACAAATAACAGTTATGCCCTTAACTCCGAGTAATAACGCTCCGCCGAATTCTTCATAATTTATTTTTGAATACATCTTTTTTAAAATCGGTCTTGTCAAAAGTCCTATTATCTTAGTAAATGTGTCATGAACAAATTCTTGTTTAATCATATAAAAGAACATTCTTGCAACACCTTCAATTGTTTTTAACGTTACATTACCTACAAATCCGTCACATACTATAACGTCACAATTTCCTAAAAATATTTCTTTACCTTCGGCATTACCTATAAAATTTAATTTATCTTTGTTTTCATCAAATAATTTATATGTATCTTTTGCTAATTCATCACCTTTGCCTGCTTCTTCTCCGATATTAAGAAGTGCAATTCTCGGATTTTCTATGCCTAATACTGACTTGGCATATATTGAACCCATTAATCCGAATTGATATAACATAACCGGAGTACAATCCGTATTTGCACCCGAATCAATTAAAACCAAAGGCCCTTTCATTGTTGGTATAACAGTTGCAATAGCAGGTCTTTCTATACCCGGCAATCTGCCTAAGCCAAACAAACTTGCTCCCATGGCAGCACCTGTGGAACCTGCGGCAACAACAGCGTCAGAACTGCCGGTTACAACAGAATTAACTGCCAATACTATAGAAGAATTTTTCTTCCTCCTTATTGCTTGTCCGGGAGCTTCTCCCATCTCTATAACTTCCGATGCTTGAGTTTTCTTTATATCTAAAGATTTTAGATTAACTTTCAACCTCTTTGGAGGGAATATTCCACCGCCTATTGAGCATACAATTCCCTCTTGATCAATTCTGTCAAGTTCTCTTTCTATATCATACAATTTTCCGACTAATTCTATCGGGATATTGTGTTCCGCTGCTGCCCACACTGCTCCCTCTACTATCGCTCTTGGGGCATTATCTCCTCCCATCGCATCTATAGCTATCCTAGTCATACCTTTATATCCCCGTCTAATCTTTTCTATTCAGCTGAATTTTCTTCTTTTGCAAATTTCTTACTTACTACTTTTCCTTTATAAGAACCGCATTCCGTACATACTGAATGTGTTAATACAGTTGCACCGCAATTTGTACATATTGTTGTTTCGGGAACTGAACCTTTCCAGTTAGCTCTTCTGTGTCCTTGAGCTGATTTACCCGTTCTCTTCTTTGGTACTGCCATAATCTTTATCCTTTTCTATTTTAATTTGTTTAAATATCTCTAATCTTGGATCTGAATTTTCTTTTTTTATATATTTTTGTAGATTTTCATCTCCATTACAATTTATATCACAAACAAGCTTATTTGGTATATGTAATATTACACATTGGTAAACAAAATTTGATATATCTATTTCATCTTCACCGTTTAAATCTTCATAAAATTTATTTTCATTTATCTCAAATTCGTTTATATACTTATCATTGAGGCTGTTTTTTATATAGTACTCTTCCGTCTCAAAATTTAATTCTTTTGTAAACTCTTTTAAACAAATATCGCATGTTAAATTTAACACAGCTTTAACATTTCCGTAAATTTTAATTATATTTCCGTTTATTTCAATATTTAAATCGGCTGATACGGGAATATCTTTGTTAAATTCATCATATACTTCAGAAAAACTTATGTGCTCTTTTTTTTCTGTTTTACTCTCTATATCCGAAATTTTTATCTTCATTTAATTTATTTTAAATTGAAGAAGTTTTTTGTCAAATAAAAAACGGTTTATTTAATAAACCGTTTTTATTATTTATATTTATTTATATTTAACCGTTACCGCCTAAACTATATCTGAAGGATTGTGCTATACTTTGCTGCAGAGCCTGATCGGCAGATTGTAATTCCGTTTGTGACGCTTGCAGTTGCGTCTGGTACTTTTGTAATTCTGCTTCTAATTTTTTATCTAAATTTTCTAATTCTTTTTTTCTGGCTTCTAATTTTTTTACGGCCGGTGATTCAACATCGGCTATATCACCTATCTCTGATGTAAATTTTGTTATTTCATCAGATAGACGCAAACGCTGTGCGGTTATATCAGTAATCTTTGATTGAAGATTATTGATATAAGCTGTTAAATACATTTTTCTGTTGAATGTAATTAGAAAGCCCATTTTTTATTACTACCTTGTTTGATTTAGCGACCTTCCCCTTAAAAAAACGTGTTCTGAATTTTGTGCTAATATTAATTCCGTTTTTTTAAGTTTGTACCTTTCATAGTTGATACGATATTCAATTTTTTTGAGTTTCTTTTTTACGTTTAACAGCTCATTTATGTATGCTACTGTGTTTGTAATAAACATCTTGATCGGATTATTTCTCTTCAAGTATGTTTTCAGATAATTCAAAAAATTTTTGAATTTCGTCATATTTTGTTGTAGTGTTGCCGCTGCCGTAGGTTTTGCCACTTACTTCTCCTTAACTTCGACAAGACTACACATGATTAATAAAACATTTGATAATTAATAATTGCCTTATGTTTTAATCTCTCATTTGTCTTGCACTTTTTTATGTATTTCTTGAAAATACAATATTCTCTTATGTTTTTATCGGTTATTTTTATTTTTTTCTTTAATTTTTTTTTGATTTTTTGTAAAAAAAATTTACATTTCGCAATATAAAATGTAAATTTTTCTTTATAAATAAGCATTATCAAAAATTTATCTGTAGTAGTTAATTACGTCATTAACCAAATTGATTACTCTTGTTGTAATTTCTTCTATATATTCTGCAGATGTTAGTCCGTTAATTACAATGTCTGCATTTTTCATAGTCGGTCTTATATATATTTGTGCCGTTGTATTTACATCATTAAATTGATGCTCAGCGGCTGAGCCGGTTTTACCTCTTAATACTGCTCTTGAAAACCATCTTTCTTTAATTTTTTCAAAAGGTGTAAATACATATACCTTTATGTCGAATAAATCAACTAATTCTTCACCTAAAACGTATAATCCTTCCGCTAAAATTGCTTGAGTCGGATTCTTATATGAACGATTCGGTATACTTTCGCAGGTTACAAAATCGTATTCGGGGGCATTTACTCCGCATCCGTTTTTCAAACTTATCAAGTGAGCTCTCATAAGTTCTAAGTTTATGGCATCGGGTCTGTCAAAACTGAAACCGGTTTTGTATAAATTCTCATAACTTCCGGCTTGTTTTAATTCCTCCGAAGTATCTTTATAGTAATCATCACAACATAAAGATGTATATGATTCATTGAATAATTTTTTTCTTAATGCTTTTGATACATAGTTTACAAGTGTTGTTTTTCCTGATGCTGATTCGCCGGTGATACCTATCATACATTGTTTTTGTTTATTAAATACAAATTCTTTTACTATCTTTATAAGCAATTTTTCATCCAAAGATAGAATTAACGGTTGTTTTTGTTGTCTGTCTTCTTCCAATATATCTTTTAAACCGTCAATTATTTTAAAAACCGCTATACTTATATTTTCTTCTCGGTTTCTTAGATTTTCTTCTTGTGAAATTAATCGTTCTCCGGGCATTCGAATCTCCATGTTAATATTTCTTTTTTAATATTAAACCCCATTATAAAATATTTTGTTAGTTATATCATAAATTTTTAACTTTTATTACTAAAATTTATAATATAATCTCTGAGCTTATTAATTCTTTCTTCTAAAAGCATTTTAATAAAATCGTTTCTTTCTTTTATTTGTTTTTCATTAATTATTTTTTCAGGGAATATAAAATATTTTTTTATATTTAATTTTATGCATGCTTTTAATTCTTTAATTCTGTCAATAATAGATTTATCAATATATTTTGAATCCTCCGTCATATCGGATAAAATTTCATTTAAAATATACAGTGATAGTTTTGGGGTATTGTTATTTAAATAACTTGTTAAAATTTTTAATTTTGACAGTATGTTTTCATATTTTGTCAGTATTATTCTTTTTTTATCGGGCAGTGTTTTTTCAAAATAATTTTTTGTTACTTTGTAACCTTTTTCTGATAATTCATCTTTTATACTTTTATCAATTGTAAAATCAAAAAGTATTACATCCTTTGCATCAATAACAACATAATCATATCTGTCGTTTTCGGAATAATCATTAAAAACATTTTCCGTTGATAAAAACCAGATAGTGTTAATAATTGAATTAAGGTAATCCGCCGGATTTTTTATATCACTTCCGTCCCGAGAACCTTCAAGTCTGAATTCAAGAAGTCTGTTTTCTGAAGAATTTAAACTGTTGTATATTTTCCATGCCGGCCAACTTTTTATTAAATCTCCGTCAACTAACATCATATTACCGTAGTTAATGGGTTTCATTAATCCGGGTAAACCTGCAGAGGCTCTAACTGCGAAGGCTATTTCTTCATCAGGTGTGGTTTCTTTTGAAAATATACATGGGGTATTTGTATTTAAGTCTATTGTAAGTATGTATAAATCTTTTTTAATATCTTTAAATCTTACTTTTTGATTTATATAATTATCTTTATATACTTTTTTCCCTATTTTTTCTCTTAGCCATTCTAAGAATATTTCACCTTTACTTATTGAAATGTCGTTATTAAAAAGATTAATATTTAAATCACGAAACATATTGATTCCGAAATCAAAGAAAATTTCTTTAATTTCATTGTAGTCGTATCCGACTGATAAAAAAGAAGCAAAAACGGCACCAACAGAAGAGCCTGCAATAGAATCCAATTCAATTCCGAGTTCATCTAAAGCTTTAATGGCACCAATATATGCCATGCCTCTAATACCGCCTCCGCCAAATATGCAATTATATTTTAATTTGCTCTCCACAAGATATTCCCTTAAAAAACTGTCAGTAAATATTAATATTTACTGACAGTTTTTTTGTTCTATTATAAGCAATTAGCTTTTTCTTCTTCTGTAACCCCTTTTATGGTCAGGCTTACTTTTCCTCTGTCGTCAATCTTTATTATTTTGACGGTAACAATATCGCCTACATTAAGCTTACCTTCTATTGTATCAATTCTTTCATTGCATACTTGAGAAATATGAACCATTCCGTCTTTACCGGGGGCAAGTTCTATGAAGGCTCCGAATTGAACAATTTTAACAACTTTTCCCTTGCATACCAAACCTTCTGTCGGTTTAAAGGTCATCTGATTAATCATTTTCATTGCAATATCTGCGCCTTCTTTATCGTTTGAAGTTATTGTTACTTTTCCGTCATCCTGAATATCAATTTCAGCACCGGATGCTTCAATTATACCTCTTATATTCTTTCCTCCCGGTCCTATTACAGTTCCTATATCTTCAACAGGTATAGTCATTGTAAATATTCTCGGAGCATAAGGTGAAATTTCTTTTGCAGGTTCTGATATTACTTCTCTCATTTTTGATAAGATATGAAGTCTTCCTTCTTTTGCTTGAGCTAAAGCTTTTCTTAAAGTATCGTTTGCTATACCTTTAGCTTTCATATCCATTTGAAGAGCTGTAATTCCGTCATCATTACCTGTAACTTTAAAGTCCATATCGCCCAAGAAGTCTTCAATACCTTGAATATCGGTTAATACAACGGGTTCTCTATTGGGTTCCGTTATCATACCCATTGCAACTCCGCCAATCATACATTTAACGGGAACACCTGCATTCATTAATGCCATTGAACTTCCGCATGTTGACCCCATAGATGTTGAACCGTTTGATTCAAGTACGTCAGATGTAACTCTTATTGTATATCCGAATTCTTCCTGAGATGGAAGTGCAGGTACGTTAGCTCTTTCCGCTAAGTTTCCGTGACCTACTTCACGTCTTCCGGGGCCTCTTAATGCTTTAACTTCACCTACTGAGAAGCCGGGGAATATATATTTATGCATATAAGTCTTTTTAACTTCAGGGTCAACACCGTCAAGTTCTTGAGCCATGCCGGGGCCGGCCAAAGTTGCTACTGACAGAATCTGAGTTTGACCTCTTGTGAATACCGCACTTCCGTGAGCTCTCGGAATAACTCCGACTTCACACCATATAGGTCTTACTTCGTTTGGTTTTCTGCCGTCTGCTCTTACACCTTCATCCAATATCATTGCTCTCATTATTTTCTTTTCTGCCGCTTTAAATTCTTCAGCGACGAAGTCGATACCTGTTTCTTCCATTATTTGATTAATATAATGGTCTTCGCCTAAAGCTTCTACTTTTTCTTTTACAAGCTTTTTAGCTTCATCAAGTTTATTTTGTCTGTATGTTCTGTCAAAATTATGATATGCGTCGAATATCATATCGTGAGCAGTTTCATTTATTATATTTTTTAATTCGGTTGTGTCATAAGGATCTGTGAATTCTTGTTTCTGAACACCGCATTCTTCCGTAAATTTCATTTGTGCTTCACATTGTTTTCTTATTTCAACTTGGGCAAATTCAACGGCTTCCATTATTTCGTCTTCAGTTACGAATTTACATCCTGCCTCAACCATAATTACGCTGTCATGAGTACCTGCAACTACTATATCTAAAGCTGATTTATCTGCTTCCTGATGTGTAGGATTTGCTATGAGTTTACCGTCTATTTTCGATACTCTAACCGCACCAATAGGACCTTCAAAAGGAACACCGGTTAACATTAAAGCGCATGAAGCACCTAACATTGCAAGTGTATCAGGTTGGTTAACTTGGTCATAGCTGAATAATTGAGCTACTATCTGTATATCATTTCTGTACCCGTGAGGAAATAAGGGTCTAATGGGTCTGTCTATTAAACGTGATATTAAAATAGCTTTATCTGAAGCTTTTCCTTCGCTTCTGTTATATCCTCCCGGTATTCTTCCGATGGCTGACATTCTTTCTTCATAATCAATTAATAACGGGAAAAAATCTATTCCGACTCTTGGCTCCGGACTTACACAGCAGTGTACAAATAACATTGTATCACCGCAACGAACAGTTACTGAACTTGTTGCTGATTTTGCATACTTACCCGTTTCAATTATTACCGTTTTCTCTCCTACGGGTATTTCAATTTTTTTTGATTCAACCATTTTTTTCTCTTTTCTTTTTTCATTCACTTCTATTTTCGTTTTTTATTATAACTTAAATATAAATACATGTATATTTCTTCCTTTTTTATTTATATTGGTATAAAATTTCAATTATGATAGGCAGAGTAGTTAAGATTTTTTCGGATTTTTATTATGTTCAGACTGATAAGGGTATTGTTGAGTCTAAACTTAGGAGTGTTCTTAAAAAACAAAAATCAAACATTTACACGGGTGATTGGGTTGAACTGACTCAATTTGATGAAAATTCCATGCAAGCTTTTATATCAAATATAATTAACAGAAAAAATTTGATTAATAGACCTAAAGCTGCAAATATAACACAAGTCATAATTGTTAGTGCTTTAAAAGAACCTGATTTAAATTTTGAGCAATTAAACAGATATATTGCTCATTGCGAATATAATAAAATTAAACCGGTATTGTGTTTCAATAAAGAAGATATTGAAGATGATTCAAAACTCAAAAATGAAATCATTGATATATACTCACCTTTAAATTATAAAATAATTTTTACCTCTGCTCTCAAAAAGACGGGAATTGATGAATTAAAACCCATTTTAAAATCAAATACATCTGTTTTGTGCGGAGCATCAGGTGTTGGTAAATCGTCTTTAATTAATGCTTTATTGAATAATACAAAATTAAGAACTCAATCCGTTAGTGATAAAACAAAAAAAGGAATACATACAACCCGACACTGTGAACTTATGGAAGTAGACACAAATTCTTTTATTGTTGACACTCCGGGGTTTTCTCATCTTAAATTTGATTTTATTCTTCCATATGAAATTGAGAATTTATTTGTAGAATTTGCAAATTTTAATAAAAATTGTAAGTATAAAAATTGTCTTCATATCGGTGAAACAGGTTGTGCTGCGGTTGATATTATTGAAAAAATGAACCCTTTAAGATATGAAAGCTATAAAAAATTTATAGAAGAAGCTAAATTATATGAAGAAAAAATTTCTAAAAAGTCAATAAAAGAAGAAAAAAATACTAAATATAATAAGAATAAAGTTATGACAAAAATTTCTTATAAAAAGCGTAATTTATCAAGAAAAACAGCAAAGCAAAATATGTATGGGGACGAATAAAATAATGAACCAAGTAATAAAAGAAAAATATAATTATTTCAGAGAAAAAATAGAAGAATATATAGATTCAAGCATAAAAGTCGTATATCCCGAAAAAATATATGAAGCTATGAGATATTCATTACTATCAGGCGGAAAGCGATTAAGACCTGTTATTTTGATGGAAACTGCATCTTTGTTTAACGTGCCGCTTGATGAAGTATTGCCTTCTGCGTGTGCAGTTGAAATGCTTCATTGTCAGAGTTTAATACATGATGATTTGCCATGTATGGATAATGATGATTACAGAAGAGGAAAATTATCGAACCACAAGGTATATGGAGAAGCTGTTGCAACATTGGCAGGTGATGCGCTGTTGAGTTATGCACCTAAGTTAATTATTGATAATACACCTGATACTGTTAATAAAGAGATTATAGTTAAAATTTTAAAGGAATTTTTTATTGCTGCCGGTGTTGACGGTATTATTTCCGGACAAGTTGTTGATATGGAGTCTGAAAATAAAAAAATATCCTTAGAAACTTTAAATTATTTACAAGAATATAAAACGGCAAAATTATTTAAGTGTGCAATAAGAATCGGTGGTATTTTAGGATGTGCATCGGAGCATATTTTAAATGTATTAACCGAGTTTGCGGGGTTATATGGTCATGCCTTTCAAATATATGATGATATATTGGATGTAACATCAAGTTTGGAAACATTAGGTAAAACACCGGGAAAAGATGAAAAAAGCGGTAAATCCACTTATGTAACTATGTTGGGTTTAGAAGAAGCAAAAAAGCATGCTTTATTTATTTGTTCTCAAGCTTGTGATATACTAAAGACTAATAATATAGACTCTGAAATTTTAAGAGGGATTGTGACTGACATTTCGGAAGGGATAAATGAATGTTTGTAGGAACGAGCTATGAAATTATTACGACGGGGATAGAGGCAGCTATAATTGCTCAGATTCTGAAATTTTTGGGACATTGGGTAGTAAAGAAAAAAATTGATTTTCAGGTTCTTGCTACGACAGGCGGTATGCCAAGTGCTCATACGGCAGGCGTTGTTTCTCTTTCAACATCTGTAGGTATATTAAGAGGATTTGATTCCGTTGAATTTGCCATTTCTGTCGGTTATGCCCTTGTTGTTATGTACGATGCCGCAGGGTTAAGACGTTCCACCGGTAAAATCGCAGCTTGTCTTAACAAAATATGTGATGATTATTATGTTCATGGGCAAGTAGGTGCTGAAAGACTTAAAGAATTATTGGGACATACCCCGTTTGAAGTTTTTGTCGGCGCACTTTTAGGTATATTTATGTCGTTTTTTAATCATTATTTTTTATTTCAATAGTATATGGATAAATTGAATTTCTTAAATAATTTTTCTGATGCCGTTTGTGCTTTATCTAAAGATAATGAAGTTATCTTTAAAAATTCTAATTTTATTAATGAGTTCAGTGATTACACTTCTTTTGAAAAATTTAAAAAAAGATTTAATTTTAATTTGTGCTTTCTTTCTTATGAAAATATAAAAAAACTGACTCCATTGGATATTTTGATTAAATCAAAAGAAAATTTCCACACTATTTGTTCATATCAAAAACCTAACGAGGATTATAATTTTTATTATATTAATAAATATATTATAGATAATTATACTGTTATTGTATTTAAAGATGTTACTTCAAGTTATTCTTATGATTCTCTTAAAGTTAAGTATGATTCGCTAATAAACAAATATAATGAAGTTAAAGAGTTAACTGATAAATACTCTAAACTTCAGGAACATGCTCAGAGCCAAGTACTTAAAATGGGAATCATTAACAGGATATCTTTAGTTATTAGGGAAACTAACGATATAGAGACGGTTCTTTCTTCTGCTTTAAATGAAATACATAATTTTACGGGTTCGTTTAAAACTTATTTCTCAATGAAGGAAAAAAATTCATTTAGAATAAAATATGTAATACCATCAGATGACACTCAAATAAATATTCTCACCCAATATGATAATGATACTCTATCTGAAATAAAAAATAAAAATATATCAGTTTCCGTCTGTAAAAAAGAGTATATGAATTCTGAAGAGTTTCTCTCTGACGGAGTTAACAGAGTTATTATTCCCGTTTATAACAAAAATAAATTATTGGGAATAATAGTTGTTCTTACAAAACAGAGATTTATTCCCGAAGAAAATAAAGAAGTTCTTCAATCTATATCGGTTCATTTATCAAGCTCAATTATACAAGCGGGACTAATAAGTCAATTGAACAAGAAAAATAAAAAATTGGAAAAGACATTGAATGAGCTAAAAGAAACTCAGATTCAGCTTATAAACTCTGAAAAAATGGCATCTGTTGGTCAACTCGTATCGGGAGTGGCACATGAAATTAATACTCCTTTGGCGGCAATTAATTCAAATAATAAAATGATTGAAAAGATATTAACGAAAAATGTTTTGGATAAAAAACATACCGATATTCTTAAAGAATTGAATCTCATTGATATTGAAGCTACAGGAAGAATATCAAATATAGTAAAGTCTTTAAAACGTTTTGTCAGACTGGATGAAGCTCAGTTTCAGTCTGCAGATATTAATAATGAGATTAATTTGACTCTTAAATTATTAGAGCATGAATTTAAAGATGATATTACTGTTGTTAAAGAATTTTCGGATTTACCGAAAATTACCTGCAGTGTTAATATGCTTAATCAAGTATTTATGAATCTGATTATTAACAGCTGTCATTCAATAAGAGAAAAAGGTATAAAAGGTATAATTACAATAAAAACAATGGTAAAAAATGATAATTTAATTGTAAAAATAATAGATAACGGAAACGGAATACCTTTAAGTAATCAAAATAAAATATTTAATGTAGGATTTACAACGAAAAAAACAGGTATCGGAACGGGCTTGGGTTTATCTATATCAAAAAAAATAGTTGAACTTCATAAAGGTACTATTACATTCAGTTCAAAACAATCTGTCGGTACTGAATTTACCGTAACTATTCCAAATAAAATATAAAAAATATGTTTATATTATAATTTTACACAAGAGAGGTAAATATGAACATAAAAGCACCAAAGGGTACAAAAGATATAGTGCCGTCAGAAATAAATGATTGGTATAATATTGAAAATGCAGCAAAAGAAGTTTTTACTAAGGCTGATTTTAAAGAGATAAGGACTCCTATATTTGAGGATACCGCTTTATTTGAGCGAGGAGTTGGGGATACAACGGATATAGTAAATAAAGAGATGTATACTTTTATAAAAAGTGACAGAAGCTTGACATTAAGACCTGAAAATACCGCAGGGGTTGTCCGTGCATATCTTGAACATAACATGTTCAGAGAAAGCGCACCTGTTAAGTTATGGTATAAAGGTCCTATGTTCAGATATGAAAGACCTCAAGCGGGAAGACAAAGACAGTTCCATCAAGTTGGTGTTGAAATGTTCGGTATTCAAGATGCCTCAGCTGATGCTGAATGTATAATGTTGGCTGTTGATTTCCTGAATAAGTTAGGTTTAAATGATTTAACCGTTGAAATAAATTCTTTGGGCTGCAATGTATGCAGAAAAGAGTATAAAGAACGCTTAAAAGATGCAATTGCTCCGTTTTTAGACGGTTTATGCGACGATTGCAAAAGCAGATATGAAAAAAATCCGTTAAGAATTTTGGATTGTAAAAATGAAGAATGTAATAAATTATTCGATAAATATAACCTTAAAGAATCCGTTTCCGGTATAAAATTGTGTGACGAGTGTAGTTCTCACTATGAGAAATTAAAAAAATATTTAAATGAATTAAACATTAAATATGAAGAAAATACATTTTTGGTCAGGGGATTAGATTATTATACAAAAACAGTATTTGAAATAAAATCTAATAGCTTGGGGTCGCAAAATGCTGTATGCGGCGGCGGAAGATACGACGGATTAGTAGAAACATTAGGCGGTCCTCATACTCCGGCTGTCGGTTTTGCAATGGGCATGGAAAGATTAAAAGCTTTATTACCTTCTATTGAAGCTGACAAAATTACTTTCTTTGTTGTATCAGATAATCAGCTTGAAGCTGTTAAATTAACGTCAAAACTTCGCCATAAGGGGTATAGCTGTGAATATGATTATAACTCACGTAAGTTTGCTAAACAGATTGAAAAAGCATCTAAAACTGCTAAATATGCTGTTATAATCGGAGAAGATGAAATAAAAAATAATTATTATACTGTTAAAAATTTAAGTGATTCAACGCAAGAAAAAATGTCGTTTGATGAATTGTGCATGCTTTAATGTCTGAATAGACATTCACTGCTGCATGAGAAATGAAATAATTCAAAATTCTAAGCATTTGTGATTAACTTAAGTTTAAATGCGTTAATTTTTATATTTTTTGTACAGATTATATTGAGTATGAGTTTATAATATTTAGTTCTTCAATACTCATGCCTGCTTCTAAAAGTTCTTCTGTTTCAATTCCGAATAAGCTGATTAAGTTTTTTGTTTCAGCAGATAATTTGTTATTTTTTAAATCCGAAATAACACGTTTAATAATATCGTTTCTCTTTAAAGTTGTACCTTTTGTATTAATATTTTTATTAAAAATTCTTTTCTTTGACTTACCCATAAATATAACCTTAATGTTTTATTATTTTAGTATATAAATTAGTTTATTTACAAGTATTTTTTATGTACAATAATTGTGAATAACAGCAATTGTTAATAAATGTAAAAAAAAATGTAAAAAAAAACTTATAAAGGCAAATTCTAAGATTTAGGTGTCTTATTTTTTATATAAATGTCACTAAGGAGAAGCGTTGTTATGAAAATAAATAATATTTCAGGTAGTAGCAATTATCAATTCGGCAAAAAGATAGAAAAACATAATGCGAAAGCAAATCCTAAAAATATTAATAAAGAGCATGTAATTGATGCTGATAAGGCAGCTAAAATTATTGCCGGAACATTATTAATTCCTGTTGCAACCGGTTGTACTCCGGTTAAAACACATCCGGCAGAATATACAATGAATGAACCTGAAACACAGGTAGTTGAGACACAAAAGGATGATTTATCCGATGCAATTACATCACTTCAAGATAAGTTGGATGTTGTTTTTGCAGTTAATGATAACGGCAAAAATATGTTATCGGATGTATCGGTAAAGTCTATGCCGGTGTCAGAATTTTATTTGGTTAATACTGCAGGAGAAAAAGTTTTATATCCTGACAGCGATTTACCTCGTAATGAAAACGGAACAATAGTAGTTACAATTACAGATTCAAAATCTGATGATAAAACGGAAGGAAATACTTTAGATGAAATCATATCTAAGGTATATTCAGAAGAATTAAATAATACTCCGGATAATAAAAAAGCTGAAATATATAATAAATTCATAGATGAAACAGTACAATCAAATCCATCTTTAGCAAAATTCATTAAAGATGAATTGGGTGATGAAGCAAAGAGCTATGATAAAATTGCAAAACTTGATTTATATAATGGAGTATCAAGTTCAAATCAAACATTGGATACAAGATTATTAACCATTCCAACTGCAGTAGTTTATCAAATGCAAGGTATTGAACCTGATGATGTAGATTATGTATATTCACAAAAAACATATTCACCCGCATCTTCTACAGCAAGTGTAATAAAAAATGAAGAAGGATTAATGGATGGTGAATATTCTTCATTATCAGATTTAATTTATGATCAATACGGCAGCGATATATCTGATGAAGCATACAGAGATATTTTATATGCAATAGTAAATGCTCCTGAAAATGCACATGAATTTGAATATGCATTAGATAAAATGAATTTTAATTCAATAGTTAATGCCGGCAATGTAAACGATTTAACAAGAACATTAGAAGCAAATACAAGTGATTATTTAGTAGGCATAACACTTCCTACCGTAAATACATTAAGAACATCCGCAGATAATCTAAATGTAGAATATGGTGATAAAGATTCTGTTATATATCAAATATCACCTGCGGCGCTTAAAGAAGGTCAAAATGACAGAGCCGTTGTATTAACAGATAAGGCAGCTGATATTGAAGAAGGTAGTGTATATTCTTTAAAAGATGCATTGCAATTCTACGGTTCTCCGGACGGTAACGGCAGATTTGCAAACCTTCAAGATGGCAAAGTTGTTATTAATGACGGAGTAAATTATTCAAAAGAATTTGCAACCAACATTATGGAACAAATTGTTCACAGCAATCTTGACATTTTCTCAGCACCATACACTGATGAAAACGGATATCATAAATACGGCGTATTTGACGTAAATGAAAATTATGATACAACAAATAAATCAATAGATGAAATAATAAATAATTCAAAAATAAATATAGACAGAATGATGAATTATTCATTTGTGGATGAAAACGGTAATTCAAGATTTGAAAACGGTGTAGAACTTAAATTACCTCAATTTAATTATAGAATTAATTTGGGTGATGTAGTACATTATGAACCTGCTCAAGTAATTGAAGAAGAGCCGGTAGAAATCATAGAGGAAGAGCCTGTAGTTATAATTGATGAAGTTCCTGAAGAAGAACCTGAAATAGTTCCTTCACCGGAGCCAACGGCTGAACCAACTGCTGAGCCTACAGCCACACCAACGGCTGAACCGACAGCAACACCGACTGCAGCTCCTACAGCTACTCCAACTCCAAAACCAACACCAAAACCGACTGCTGTTCCTACAGCCACACCATCGGCTGCACCGACAGCAACACCAACTCCAAAACCGACAAGACGTCCTGGTGGCGGTGGCGGCGGTGGCGGAACCACTTCAACACCAAAACCATCACCGAGTGCATCTCCTTCACCGAGTACATCTCCTTCACCGAGTGCATCTCCTGCACCGAGTGCATCTCCTGCGCCGACAAATGACCCGGGACCAGGCCCTCATCATACACCGACTCCGAGTGCATCACCATCTCCGAGCGAGACACCTGATGTAACTCCTTCGCCGGAACCGACACAAGATCCCGGACCAGGTCCTCATCATACACCGGAACCGTCAATTCCACCGGAACCAACAGATGTACCTGTTGTTACTCCTGAACCGGATGTAACACCGGAACCTACTGAATGTCCTGTTGAACCGACGGATAAACCTACGGAAGAACCGACTCCGACATTACCTCCCGATTTGCCGACTCCAAAACCGACACCGGGACCGGAAGATACACCAAGACCGACAGAAGAACCGGATCTTCCACCGGAACCAACAGATGTACCTGTTGTTACTCCAAAACCGGAAACAACACCGGAACCAACAGATGTACCTGTTGTTACTCCAAAACCGGAAACAACACCGGAACCTACTGAATGTCCTGTTGAACCGACGGATGAACCGACGGAAGAACCAACTCCGACATTAACTCCCGATTTGCCGACTCCAAAACCGACACCGGGACCGGAAGATACACCAAGACCGACAGAAGAACCCGATCTTCCGCCTGAATCAACAGATGTACCTGTAGTTACTCGTCCGCCTGAAACGACAGCGGAACCGGAAGCTACTCAAGAACCGTTGCCGACAAGTGCACCTGAACCAACAAGTGCTCCTGAACCGACAACTGCTCCTGAACCTACAGAACAACCAAGTGAAACTTGTGCACCATCAGTAACAGATGATCCTGTTGATGATAATCCTT
>CANQNX010000025.1 GCA_947625345.1 Candidatus Gastranaerophilales bacterium | reverse complement strand
AGAAAATAAAGACGGGACTATAAAACAATATGCCGTTGATTTTAACGGTACAAAAAGAATGGTTAAGGTTATTAATAAATAATGTCTGCAAAATATTACTTTTCTGCGGAGGATTATTCTCCGCAGATTTTTTTAAAGATTAAAAGGAAATATTGATGCCAAGTAAAAAGAAAAAAACAAATAATTATTCAAAAGATGATTCTTTTGAAAATTTGGAAGCTGTTCAACAAATGGCATTGAACAGACGAGGAAAAGATGATGAGATAAATCCTGATATATCACTTTATTTAAAAGCTGAAGAATTAAAGGGTAAGTTATGCGGTTTATATAGTGAAAAAGATAAAAAAATTTCTCAATTAAATGTTATGGGAAGTGTCAAAATAGACGGGATAGAACTCAAGTTGAATGTTGGAGAACAGGTTGATACAGGAATAAATGATGATAGAATTACCTAAAATACTAGATATACCTGAAAAACTAATACAGATAATATATAAAATAAATGACTATAATTATTTTTTAATAGAAGGAGGAAGGGGTGGTGGCAAATCACAAAGCATTGCAAGAATAATATTATGGTTGTGCGAACAAAGAAAAGTCAGGGTTTGCTGCGGAAGGGAAACTCAGTCAACTATATCGGACAGTGTTTATAAAATATTCAATGATTTAATTAATGATTATAATTTAAATTTTACGGTAAAATCAAATAAAATAATTCATAACTTAACCGGTTCGAGTATAATTTTTAAGGGTTTCAGAGAGCAGGGGAGAGTTAACATCAAGGGCTTAGAAGGCATTGATATTTTATGGATAGATGAAGCTCAGGCAATAACAAAATCTACTCTTGATGTTATCATTCCCACGATACGTAAAAAAAATTCAATAGTAATTTTTACTATGAACAGACTTGTCAGGAAAGATCCTGTATATTCCGAATTTATTGTAAGAGATGACTGTCTGCATATTAAAATAAATTATTATGATAATAAACATTGTCCTCAAAAGCTCATAGATGAAGCAAAACGTTGTAAAATCAGGAATATTTTGGATTATGAGTATATTTGGGAAGGAAATCCTTTAGATAAAACAAATGATTTTCTGTTTTCCGCTATAAAACTTGATAAAGTTAAAAATTTAATGATAAAAGAGGAATATTTCAGAAAAATAAAATGTATGTCAGTTGACCTTGCAGGAAACGGAGGAGATTTATGTGTGGCAAGTTTAATTGAGTCCAAGAGTGCTACACAGTGGTCGCTTGAAAAACAAGAGTATTGGTCTGAGCCTGATACTGATATAACAAAAGGAAAAATTATTAATTTATATACTTATTGGAAACCTGAATTATTGATATTGGATGCTGACGGCTTAGGTTATTCCATTTATATAAGCATAAAAAATGTTATATCAAATACTATAAAATTTAACGGTGCTGCTTCAAGTAACAGACCTAATGCCCTAAACAGGAGAGCTGACGGATATTTGACTTTAAAAGAATATATTGATAACGAATGGTTAAAAATATCCTCCGATTTTACAATAGCTCAGCTTGAGTATATTAAAAAATCTTATAAACCCAACGGACAAATTTTTATTCAATCAAAAAAAGATATGAAATCAGAACAGGGGGAAAGTCCTGATTTTGCTGACAGTCTTATGATGGGAATTTATGCCATTAATTATTATTCGTACTTAATAGATGAAAAAGATGAAACTGTTATATTAGATTCTAATTTTGACCCGTATGATTAAATTTTACAAATAAACGAAAGGAGATAAATATGTGTTCTACACCAAAAATGCCTGCTATTCAGCCCATTCAAACAGAAGAAATCAGAGATGCCGTTAAAGCGGATGCTTCTGTACAGAAGGCTAATCAACAAAACAGAAATAATTTAAGAGGGTTTGTTTCTGAAAACATAAAAACCTCTAATAACGGTATTGAAGAAGATATTTTTTCTTCAAAGAAAAAACTTTTAGGAGAATAAAATGAGTGAAACACAATATTCTAAGCGTTATTTTAACCTTAGGAGAGAAGAATTGGATATAGCATATAATAATGTTAAATCTGATTGGCAAGAATTGGCAGATTATTTTTTGCCTCGTTCAGTGAGATTTCTTGCTCGTAATGTAAATAAACAACCGGCAAAAAATAAAAAAATAAAAGAATCAACCCCGCTTTTGGCTGTTAGAAATTTTTCTTCGGGTATGATGTCGGGCGCTACAAACCCTGCTACTAATTGGTTCAAAGTAAGGGTAAATAATTATTCAAAAGAAACAAATTATGAGGTTAAAACATGGTGCAGCGATGTTGAAAATTTGTTCCGTGATATTTTTAATTCTTCAAATTTATATAGAGTTTTACCTGCAGTATATAAACAAGTAGGTGTTTTCGGTTTATCCGTCCTCGCTTTAATTGAAGATGAAGATTCTATATTAAGGTGTAAGTTATTACCGATAGGCTCATATAGAATGGCAAAAAATGAGAATGGGGAAATTGACACAATATATAGAGTCTATATGGAAACGGCAAAAAATTTATATGATAAATTCGGTGCTGAAAATGTTTCTCGTAATGTGTTAAAGGCAATAGAGGCAGATAGATATGAGGAGCTGTTTGAGGTAGTTCATTTTGTTGAACCGAATAAAAATTTTATGCCTTCTTCACTATGGGCAGAGGATAAACAGTTTATATCCGTATATTATGAAGCTGATTCAAACGAAGAGAAATTTTTATCAAAATCCGGTTTTGATAAATTTCCTTATGCTGTATTTGAATCTGAAATTAACGGAGAAGATATATATCCTTCAGAATGCCCCGGAATAAATGCTTTACCCGATGTTAAACAGCTTATGAGTATGGTTATTGATGAAGGTAAAGCAATAAAAAAAATGATAAGCCCGACATATAAAGGACCTGCAAGCTTAAAAAATAAAAAAATGATTGATGCACCGGCGGCATTTATTGAAGAAGATGAGAATGGCAGAGGTTTATCTCCGATATATGAGGTTAATCCGAGAGTTCTTGAAGTTGATTCCATTATAGAAAAGTTAAAAGAATCCGTTAAAGAAATATTTTATAATGATTTATTTGCAATGATTTTAAATACAGCAGAACGTTCAAGAACTGCAACTGAGGTTAATGAATTAAAAGAAGAAAAAATGGTTTTATTATCTCCGTTGCTTCAACAGATTCATAGCGGTTTAAATCATATTATTGAATGGGTTTTTGATGAGTGTGTAAAAATGGATATTTTACCTGAACCGCCTGACGAAATAATCGGTTCAAATATGGATATAGAATTTGTTTCCACTTTGGCACAGGCTCAAAAAGCCGTAAAAATATCGGCGATGGAAAGATTTACCACGTTTACCATAAATCTTGCGCAAGCGCTTGATCCTTCAATACGTAATAAGCTTAATGCCAACAAAATTGTAGATGATTATGCCGAGTATGCAAATATATCACCTGAGCAGATAGTTCCTACTTATGAAGCTGAAAAATTAAAACAAAAAGAGTTGGAGGCTCAGAATAATAATCAATTAATTCAACAGGTTAAACAAGGTTCTGAAATTATTAAAAATATAGCTGGTACTGATTCATACGGGAGTGAATTGATGTCGAGATTAGGATTGATTTAAAAAAGGAGAAAAAATATGTCAGATGAAATTTTACAACCAAAACAAATTGCAGCTTTAGGTGAAAATCCTTATGAGCCGCAATTACAAAAAACAGATGAAACATTTGATGAGGGCGGTTATTATGGTAAGCCTGAAAAATATGATTATTCAAATGTCGAACTGCCTGAAAACTATTGTTATGATGAAAATTTATTGAATGAATTTAACGAGTTGGCGGGAAAGTATAATCTCTCTCAAAAAAGCGCAAATGAGCTTATGGCTGTTGCAGTTAAGCTTACACAGTTAACGGGAAATAATTTCTCTAAAACCATGGCTGAAAAACAACGCCAAAAAATTGAAAGCTACAGAGAAAGTCTTATTAATGACAGAGAAATTGGCGGTGCCAACTTGGAAAAAACAATGAAGACTGCAAATATTGCATACACTCATTTTGCTGATGATGAATTAAAGGAATTACTTACCACTACGGGACTTACCTGCCATCCCAAATTGGTAAAAATGTTCTATAACATAGGAAAAAAGATGCAAAATGATTTAATTTACAGTGCAACTACACCTGCAGTCCCAAAGGAAAACAGAGAAGATATTCTCTATCCTACAATGCAGTAATAAAAAGAAAGGAAAAACGCAATGGCAACTTTAGGTTCAAAATATTTAACATTAGCCGATAAATTCAAGAGAACTGAAAATGGTAAGACGGCAGCAGAAATTATTGAAATGATGTCTGAAACAAATGAAATATTGCAAGATGCAAATGCACTGCAATGTAATGACGGTACTAATCATATTACTACGATTAGAACAGGACTTCCTTCTGCCGTATTCAGAAATCTTTATGGATATGTTCCGACATCAAAATCAACAACGGAACAGGTAAAAGATGTTACAGGCATGCTTGAAACATATTCAATAGTAGATGTGGATTTGGTTGATAAGTGTGAAAATCCTAAATTATTCAGGCTTTCAGAATCTTCGGCATTTATTGAAGCAATGAATCAAAAACTACAAGAAACAATATTTTACGGAAGCATAAAAGAAAATGCGGCTGCATTCGACGGCTTATCCGTAAGATATTCAAAACTTTCATCGGATACAAAAAAAATAGGTTCAAATATTATAGATGCAGGAGGCAAATCGACTGATAATACATCCGTTTGGTTAGTTACTTGGGGTGATTTACACACATCTTTATTGTATCCTCAGGGCTCCCAAGCAGGGGTTCAGCACAAAGATGACGGAATAATGACGGAAACAAATAATTCCGGCGGCAAGAGAAAAGTTTATCAGGATCATTTTAAAATGGATGTCGGATTATCAATAAGAGATTGGCGTTCTACTTGCCGTATAGCCAATATTTCAGTTGGTAATCTTGCAACTGACAATGCTGTAGATATTGAAGAACTTTTAAATAAAGCTTATTACAAAATAAGAAGATTTGCTAAAACGGGTAAAACTTGTATTTATTGTAATTCAACAGTTCTTATGTATTTTGAAGCGCAATTAAAATCAAAAAGTAATGTTAACTTCACTATTAAGGAATATTTGAATGAAAATATTCTTCATTATAAAAATATTCCGATTCGTGAATGTGAATTAATAAGTAATACTGAAGAAGTTGTATCATAATAAGGAGGAAAGATAAATGATATTGGATGAACAGGGGTTATTTTCTGATAATCAGGCAATAGTAGCTGATAGTGTATCCGAAAATATTTTGGATATGGGAGGATTTGGGGTGTCTTTCGGAACTCTGATTCCTTTGTTTATACAAATTACAGAAGATTTTAATAATCTGGACAGTTTAACAATTGGGGTTCAAACTTCAACTGATGAAGAGTTTTCATCACCGGTTTTGTTAGCGGAACAAACGATACCAAATGATAAGTTAAAAAAAGGAGAAGTTGCGGCAATTAATTTTCTTCCCAAGGGTAATCTTGGTTTTGTGAGATTAAATTATAAAATAACAGGCACTCTACCTACAACAGGTAAAATACTTGCAAGTATTACAGACGGAATAGAAGGAAGTTTTCATAATATTTAATCCTCAACTACATTTATCATTGATATCCGGCTAATGCCGGATATCTTTTTTTTATATAAAAGGAGAAAAGTAAATGAATTATACGAAAGCGAAAATATTTAATATTGTTTTAAAAAATTTAAGAGTAAGTGTAGGTGTTCAGAATGCTTCTCAAACTGATAAAAATACGGTTGTCCTTAACGAATACTATGAAAGTGCTTTAGAACAAGTTCTGAAAGATTTTGATTGGAATTTTGCAAATTCATACAGAGAATTGTCATTTACAGGCAATATTCCAAATAATCCTCATTTTTTATATGAATACGACTATCCGAATGATTGTGTTTTTGTCCGTGAAATTGTTCCTTATGCGGATGAAAAAATTGTTGAATTTGAAGTGGCTGCGAATAATTTAGGACAAAAGGTAATAAATACGAACATAACGCCTGCCATTATTCGATATACAAAATTAGTTAATAACGAAATATTTTTTACGAGTGATTTTGTAATGGCATTATGCTGGTATTTGGCATTTTTATGTGCACCTGCCATTACAGGTAACAGAAGTATACAAACTGATTGTTTAAATATATATGCAAGTATGTTGGCTAAAGCAAAAACTATAAATGCCTCAGAAGGTTATATAAGAACCGAAGAACACTGTAATTGGATAGATGAAAGGTAGATATAATGGTAAGATATACGCAAACATCATTTACCGGTGGTGAATTAAGCCCTTCTTTATATGCGAGAAATGAATTGGCAAAATATTCAATAGGCTTGAAAACCTTAAAAAACGGTTTTGTAAAAACGGAAGGAAGCGTCAGTAACAGGGCAGGACTTGAATTCGTTTGTGAAGTGAAAGACAGTTCAAAAATTACAAAAATTATAGGTTTTTCTTTCAATACAGAACAAACTTATATAATTCAATTAGGTGATAAATATGCCCGTTTTATAAAAAACGGAGCTGAAATTTTAAATGAAAGTAATTTATCTCCCGTGGAAATAGAAACACCATATTTATCGGATGAACTGTTCAATATAAAATATGCACAAAATGCAGATGTTCTTACGTTATGTCATAAAAATCATTCACCGTGTGAACTTTCAAGATTATCTCATTATAATTGGACATTGAAAGAAATAAATTTTAAACCTCAAATTTCTCCGCCGGTTAATTTGAGTGCAATCTGGACAGGAGGTTCCGAACAAAAAACCACATACAATTATGTTGTAACAGCAGTTAAAAAAGATACATACGAAGAAAGTAACCGTTCCGAAATTGTTTCTGTAGAGGGTGAAAGAGAGGCTAATTGGGGAACCTCTGATTATGTTACCATAAAATTTTCTGAAGTGGAAAATGCTGCTGAATACAATATTTATAAGAGTATTAACGGTGTTTTTGCTTATATAGGAACAACCTCGGAAACAACTTTTATTGATAATAAGATAGAAGGTGATTTAACTTCTACTGCACCAATATTTTGTAATCCCTTTGAGAACAACTATCCCTCTTGCGTAAATTATTTTCAACAAAGGAAAGTATATGCCTGTTTAAAAAATAACCCTCAAAATATAATTTTATCTCAAAGTACATCAAATAATAATTTTAATATATCAAGACCGCTATCACCATCGGATTCGATTAATATTACATTATCTGAGAGAGAAGTAAATGAAATCAGATATATAATAGCTTTGAATGATTTAATATTATTGACCTCAGGCGGTGAATGGAAGTTAAACGGAACAGACGGGGCAATATCCGCCTCTTCTTCTTTAATGGCATCGCCTCAAAGTTTTTACGGATGTGCAAATGTACTGCCAGTTGTCTCAGGTAATATGATTTTGTTTGTCCAATCAGGAGGCTCAGTAGTTAGGGATTTGGGCTATTCATATATGGCGGATGGTTATGACGGCAGTGAATTATCAATTTATGCAAATCATTTATTTGAAGGTAAACAAGTTGTAGATATGGCATATTCAAAAGAACCTTACCGTATACTTTGGCTTGTAATGTCAGACGGCACGCTTAATGCCTTAACATATAATAAAAGTGAGGAGGTATGTGCTTGGCACAGGCATGAAACTAAAGGATTTTTTGAATCGGTTGCTGTTGTCAGAGAGGGGTTTGAAGATGTTCCTTATTTTGTTGTAAGACGAAATATTAACGGAACAATAAAAAGATATATTGAAAGAATGGCTTCAAGATATCTAAATAAAACACAAGACGGCATATTTTTAGACAGCTGTTTAACTTATGAAGGTAAAGCGGTTTCCGTTATTTCAGGACTTGAGCATCTTGAGGGGGAAACAATAAACATTTTGGCAGACGGTTGTGTCGTGGAGGGTAAAGTTGTTAAAGACGGTAAAATTGAATTGCCTTATCCGGCATCAAAAATTGTGGCAGGGCTGCCATATGAATTTGAGCTTGAAACGTTAAATTTGGAAGGTGATACTACTCACGGACTTGTGAAAATTATAAATTCGATTTCATTTAAGGTTGATAAATCAAGAGAAGATTTTTTTGTTATTGGCACACAAGGAGATGTTGTACAAAATTTGAGGAGTATTAACAGTGTGAATAATAATAATTATCTGCATTCCGGAACAGTTAATTCTTATTCATTCTCTAACTATACGGATGAAGCGAGAGTTCATATAAAACAAATTTATCCGCTGCCAATAACTATAAATTCTATTTCAATGGATATAACTTTGGAGGATACAAATGCTTAAATTTTGCACAAATTTAAAAGATATTGAGTATATATTAAAACATTTGAGAAAAGAAGATAAAAAAGAGCTTGAAGCATTATATGGCAATAACTGGTACGGGGCAGTTTTAAATAATCTTTCAGATAAAGATATTCTAATATTAAGCGGAATAAATAACAAAAAAGAAATTGTTCCGATAGCCATGGGCGGATTTTACGAGCCGAATACGAGTGATAAATCTTTAGCGTGTGTTTGGCTATTATGCTCTTATTTTATAGATAATAACAAACATTTATTGGCAAAAACACTTAAGAATTCTATTGAGAAAGCTTCAAAGAGATATGAGATAATGTACAATTACATTTATAAATCTAATTATGAGGCTAAAGTCTGGCTTAAGAGATTGGGTTTTAACTTTAACAACCCTACACCGGACAGTTTAAAAGTTTTAAACGGGTTTGAATTTTTTTATAAGTTAAATAAAAGGGAGGAATAAAAGATGTGTACACTTTTTACTGATTTTGCTATTCCTTTTTTAAGCAACAGGAATGAAATTAAATACCAAAAGCAAATGGCTGATTATCAAGTAAAAATAATGAATGATCAAGCCAATGAGCTGAAACGCAGGTCTTCTGATGAATATCAAAAGGGAATTGAAGAAAGCAGAAAAGAAAGGTTAAATGCCATATTAAAAATGGGTTCTGTTAATACAAAAGCGGCGGCATCAAATCTGTCATTATCTTCAGAGACAGTACAAAATCTTCTGTCAGACGAGAAACAAAAAGGTGAATTATCCGCATTTGAAACATTTGATGCATATAAACAGCGTGCAAACAATTATATGAATCAAGCAAATAAATATTTTGAAAATGCCCAATTAAAGTCATTTTCTTCAAAATATGCATATAGGTCAAATAGAATGAAAATACTTAATTCGGGCGTACAATCATTATCAAATCAAATTAATAAAGTTATTTTATAAGGGGGAGGGATAGTATGCCTGAAGAAAAACCAAATGAATCACAAACTAATTATAAAAAAAATGTTTCGGAATTGAATTTTACCAAGGAAGAGATTGTAGATAGGGTTAAAATATTAGAATTTTCCAATTCAATAGATGAATGGGAAAAGGAAGTATTATTCTCCGTAAACGGGTTTTATTCAATTAAAGGAAAGGAAGTTGAAAATAAATACAAGGATTTTTATGAAGAATTAATGAAATTTATTAATTCGCAAGTAAAAAATGTAATATTTAAAAACCAAGCTTCAATTTTATTGTTAAGCAACATAAAAAAAGCAAAGATTGAAGAAATTACGAGTAAAATGAAACTTTATGTGCAAAGCCAAATTGATGTGTGGATGGAAGAAACTTATGATAAAGCACTCAAAAGTGCCGTAGAAATGGCAAAACTTAATAAAGAAAATCCTGATAAAATTAATGCTTATTATAATAACGGGATAAGTGTTCTGAGAGAAATAAGAATACATAATAACCTTAATGAAAGAACTTTTTTAAATAAAAAGTTAAATTTTGATTCTTTTTTTTATGAGGAGTTAATAAATTCTTTTATTGAAGAAAGAGATATAAAGGCATCATATTATTTTGAAAAATACGGTGAAAGAATATTAGATGAAGAAAAACGAATAAAAACGGCAAAATATATAAAGGAGTTAAGGAATAATATAGTTGCAATAGAGTATGCTAATGAGTTAATTTTATACAATCTTACTGATAAAGAAAAAGAGAAAGAAATAGATAAGGTAGCGGATAAAGAGATAAATTTATTGATTAGGAAAAATCTGACTGAATATGAAAGGGAGCAAAAGAAGAAAAAAGAATTACAGGAAAAGATAAGTAATGAAGAAGCTTGGTCAAAAATCAAGTATACAATGGAGAATAATCCTCGCAAAGCTGTATTGGACATTGACTTTTCGCTTTCGGATAAGCATAAATCAGCGATGATGCATTATATTAAAACCATTAAAGAAAAAGGTTATATAAAAACTGATGCAGATAAGTTTTTTGAACTATTAAAGGAAATTAGAGAAGATTTTAAAACATTTCAAAATAAAGATATATCTGATTTAAATGCATATTTATCAATAGAAGATTATTTATTGGTACAAGAGTTATTAAATCAAAGCACGGAAGAATATGATTTATTTAAGAGTGACTATGATTATCTTGTAAAGGAATTTAAGAAAAATAAAATCAACGATAAAGATGTGATTTATTCTTGTGTAAAGATAGTGTGGAATTCATACAATTCCATATTAAAACCTGCAAAGAAATTTAATGATATATCTGCACGAACAGAAATAATAAACAATGTAGTTGAAAGATTAAAAATGTAAAGGAGAGCAGAAATAAAAAGGAGAACAATATGACAGTGTCTACAATTATTCCGGTTAATAATTATGAAGGTAATTCTTCAAATAAGAAATTTGATTTTGATTTTTTAATTGAAGACGGAAATGAATTAGAAGTCAGTCTGATTGATGAAAACGGAAAAACTTATAATCTAAAAGAAGGTATAGATTATTCAATTAATCAAATCGGAAATAAGAACGGGAGTTATATAATATTCCCCATAGAAGGATCAAAATACGATGTATTAAAGGAAAATGAAAAAATTTCTTTAGCATTGACATTAAATATTAAACAGGAAAATGAATTTAAAAATTCATCATATTTTAATTTTGAAATATTAGAGTGGACATTTGATTATATTGTAAGAATATTACAAATAATGAACAGGAAAATAGACAGAAGCATAAAAGTAAATGAGGGAACTGAAATATTACCTGATGAGTTACTTGATAATATAAAAAATAGCGAGCATAACTCAAACGAGTCGGCTAATAATGCGTTAAAGAGTAAAAATGAGGCTTCGGACAGTGCCGATCTTTCAAGAGATTGGGCAATTAAAAAGGATGGTAAAGTTCAGGATGAAGAATATTCTTCTAAATATTATGCTGAGAAATCAAAAGAAAGTTCTCAATTTGCGGAAGAAAAAGCACAAGAAACCAATGATATATACATAAATGCAAAAGAAGATTTACTAAATGAAACAAAAGAGGAAATAAATACAATAAAGGAAGAAGCGGAATTACAACGAAAAAAAATAGAAGCTTTAGGCTTTTATCAAAAAGACGGAAAATTTTACTATTTTAATGAAGAAGGGGAAGAAACGCCGTTACAATTTGAAAAAACAGATAATCTTTTTGATCTTGTACAGAAAGACCATATTTTAAGTTTTGAAGAAAAAGAAGGTTTAGAAAGGTTAGGTGAATACGTATATAAAGAAGCACAAGACGGTCGCTACGGTTATCCTGATTTTTACAATAAATGCTTGGAAGAATATACAGAGAGTGAACTTTTGCCTATGCCGTTTAAATGGTTTAAACAACCAATTTTAACTCAAAATGGGACTATAGGTGCAGATAGTTTTGCTGTTGCAGCTTCAACTGAAGCAACTAATAGGTACGCATATAAGTCTTTTGACGGTCAATCAAATACAAAGTGGGGAGTTAATAATATTTCATCCAAAACAGGATGGCTAACTTTTTATAATCCTAATCCGCTAAAAGTTAAAAGTATAACATACAACGCATCTTCTGATTTTCCCACCGAAGACGGTGGAGATATTAAAATTTTAGGTTCAAACGATAATTCATCGTGGGAAAGTTTATATGATGGGAATTTTACAGGTGCAGCGAATGCTATAATAGAATTTGAAATAAACAGTTCAAAATATTATAAATATCATAAAATAGAAATCACAAATGGAAAATCAACATGGTTAGGATTAGGGAATATAACGATTAATGCTTTAGAAGAAATAACAATAATAAAAACCCACTCAAACGGGCATAAGTTTTATGATATTAAAGACAAAGATAAAATTGATGAAATCTATTCTCAAACAGGTGTTGCTTGGTATTACGGGATAGATGAAGAGAATGAAAGAATCTTGCTGCCGAGAAATGATTTCTTTTTCCAAAATAACAAGGAAGTTGGGGAATATATTGAAGCAGGCTTGCCGAATATAACAGCTACTTGGTTTTCAGGTTTAACTATAGATTCCGAGGCATATGGAACCGGTGCCGTTAAAGGTGTTTATGCAACCAATAGAAATAATACGTATACTAATGAAAAAGGCGGATATTGGGATTTCAACGCATCAAGAGCTAACCCTATCTACGGCAACAATATAACCGTACAGCCGCCGTCAGTTGGTACAGCCATATATATGGTTGTAGGAAATACGACTGTTACAAAAAAAACAATTGATAAAGTACAAGTAACAGTAAGCGAAAATGATACAATTCCATTGTTTACGGGGCAATATTTTGATTTCAAACCAAATCATGCTTCTTGGATAAAAGCAGGTACAGAGGCAAGCGGTAAAATATATGAAAGTGCATATAACGAACTTTTAAAAATATCCAAAGGTGAAGAAACAAAATATGGAGAAGGGTTTAAGGTCATTTCGGACAATCAATGCAGCACGGGTAAGGACTATTCCGAATATTGGATAGTTAATGAAGAAGCTCAGAGTTTTAAAACACCTCTTAAAACATCTAAATATGGAGATTCTGATAATACGGGATTGTATTTCAAAATTGGTAATGCCGTAGAAAATATAGCATTGATAGATGCAGGCAGAGTGTTGGAAGCGCTGTCAGATAAAATTGATGCTCAAGATGTTATGGGATGTGCTGTTCCTAATACACTTACACGGCAAGTAATTGAGCTGCAAACATCAGGGACAAGATATACAGCTCCTGATGCAGGTTGGGTTTATTTTAGGGGTATATCTACGGCTACAACTCAGACTTATATTGCACTTTATACAGACAACGGGTTATGTATGAAGGGAGTAGGAGAAGGAGCAGTAACAGGTACTACTATGAGTGCCTATATACCGATAAAAAAAGGTCAACAATTTTATGCTAATTATAGAAGTATTGACACAGCAAATAGTAGTACTTATTTGGTATTTTTTAAAGGGGAAAATTAAATTTAAAGGAGTGAATAATAATGTTTATAGGGAAACAGAACGGTATAGTAAAATTTTACAAAAAAGAAATTATAAATTCTCACTTTTTAATCGATACAATTTGGGAAGAAACAGAGGATGAGTATGTTCTAAATGATGACCAAACAGAGTGGATTAAAAAGCCTGATAACTATGAAGAAATATTAGCTCAAAAAGAAAGAGACAGACTTAATAATTTATCTTTAACATCTGCAGATGTAGAGAGAGCTTTATACAAAGATAAAGGCGTTGACTTTGACGATTTACTTGAAATGGCTAAACAAGCTAACGAGGTTCAAACAGTATCTTTATATGATGAATCTGCTAATAAGATTGATATTAAAGCATTAAAAATTGAATTAAAAGCCAATTCTTTTTATAGAGGTCATCCTTATATTGCGCAGATTGGTAAGCTTTTGGGGTATACATCGGATGAACTTGATTACTTATTTGAAAATAAAGAATTACCCGAAAAAGAAAATAAAGAAGATTTAGTAACTACCGAGGCAAACTCGGATATTGAAAAGGAGTAAACTATGGCAAAATTATTTAACTTATTTGAGAGATTTGTTATCAGGAGAATAGCAAAAAAGATTATTAAACTAACTCCTGAGTTAAAAGAAAAAGGACTTTTAATAGCGGAGAAATATGCAGATGAGATTCTTGAAAAGGTTAAGGAAACTATTTTTAAGTTTATTGAAGAGCATAAAACTGAATAAAAACCGTATCGGATTAAAGTTCACTTGGAGATTTTAAGATGCTTTGGTATAAAGATGATGAGATTGAAATAGATTTTAACATAATTCCTGTAACGACTATGCTCTTTCCGCTTCCTGATATGACGAAGAAAGAAAAAGAGGAAGTAAAAAAGAGGCCGTTTTTAAATAAAAAACGTTTATTTGTGGCAATTGTCGATAAACGAGAGACTGAAAAAGAATACAGGTTTATGATAGAACAAAATTACAGGTGGGACGGGGCAAGTATACCCCGTATTTTTTGGCATCTTATAGGCTCTAAAACCGAACCTGAGTTTCAAATAGCTTCACTCTTGCATGATAAACTCTGTGAGAATCATAATTTTATCAATAATGACAGGTATCTTTCAACACTTGTTTTAATTGGCTGCATGAAATGTGCGGATGTATGTGCGTTTAAAAGGTGGCTTATTAAACATTCAGTCGACAACTACCAAAAATTTTGCGGTTGGAGGCAGTAATGAATATATCAGCGGAATTATTGTTGTTAATCGTTATAAATGTTACATCATCAGGAATTTTTATAGGAGGACTTGCAATGAGTATAAAATTTATTGAACAGCAGATTAAAAGACTTGAGGAAAAACAGGATAAACATAATAACTTAATAGAAAGAATGGCGGTTGTAGAACAATCTACAAAGTCTGCTCACCACAGAATTGACGGGATGCAAAACGGACATATGTAAAAAAAAAGGGTGTTATTAAATAACACCCTTTTTTTATATCCGTTACTTATACGTTAGGTAAATCACCTTTAACACTTGCCACTTCAGCTGATTCTAAATCAAATTCCTTACAAAGTGCTTTAATGGCTTCTTTTGCATTTTCTTTTTCAACTAAACAACTGATTTTAATTTCACTTGTTGAAATCATTTTTATATTTATGTGTTTGTCTGCTAAAGAACGGAACATATCTGCGGCGATACCGGGTCTGTCAACCATGCCTGCTCCGACTATTGATACTTTTGCAATATCTCTGTCTATAAGAATTTCACCTGATTGTATAATATCTTTTTCATTATTTAGAATATTCAGTGCGGAATCTAATTCTTCGGAATCAACGGTAAATGCTATAGAGTTTTTACCTTGAATCGCTAATGACTGAATAATCATGTCAACACTGATATTATTTTTTGCTAAAGCTCCGAATAATTTTGCGGCAGTACCGGGGATATCGGGTAAATTTGAAAGTAAAATTCTTACTTGAGATGTATCTGCAGCAACACCTGCGACAGGTTTATATATTTCCATATCGTTTACTCCTATAATTAATGTACCAAGGTTATCCAAATTAAAAGAACTGCGAACTCTTAAAGGGACGTTGAACTGTTTTGCCGTTTCAACCGAACGGGGATGTAATACATTAGCTCCGACTCTTGCAAGTTCAAGCATTTCTTCATATGAAATAGTATCAGCTTTCTTTACGTTAGGAACAATTCGGGGGTCAGTGGCATAAACACCTTCGACATCAGTGTATATATCGCATCTGTCTGCATTAAGTGCTGCAGCTATGGCAACAGCTGAGGTATCTGAACCGCCTCTGCCTAATGTCGTGATTTCACCTTCAGGTGTGACTCCTTGAAACCCTGCAACTACTATTATATTTCCCGCATCTAAATATTTTTTCAATTTTTCTGTTTTTATATCAACAATACGGGCTTTTGAATGAATGCATTCGGTTATTATTCCTACCTGTTGTCCGTTCATACTTATTGCTTTATGTCCGTGTGATTGTATTGCCATTGATAAAAGTGCAATTGAAACTTGCTCTCCCGTAGACAATAGCATATCCATTTCTCTTGAATTCGGTGTTTCGGTAACTTCTTTAGCTAACTTGATTAAATAATCCGTGGTATGTCCCATTGCAGATACTACCACTACTACACTGTTACCATTTTCCTTTTCTTTTATAACCGCTTTAGCTACATTGTGTATTTTTTCCGGATCGGCAACTGATGTACCTCCGAATTTTTGAACTATTATTCCCACTTTTTCATCCTTTATTAATGTTTAGCGTATCCTTTATATATATTCCGATTTCCTCAAAATTATTTCCAATTTCTTGAAATTGGTTAATTTTTTCCGAGTACGTATTTAACATGTTTTCATTATAATTCGACGGAGATATATCTACAAGTATTTTGTATGACAAGTATGATAAATATGTATAGATAGGCTCATTCTTTTCTTCTTCAGTTAATGTATTAAGTACATCATTTGCTTCATTCGGCATATTAAGATTTATATATGAATGAGCTTTTATAATTTTAGCATCTTTATTATCCGGATATAAATTAAGAAGTTCATCTGTTTTATCTATTGCTTCTCTATACATTCCCGATTTAAAACTTACTAATGCATATAGTAAAATTACCTTTTTGGAAGTCCTATTTATTTGATAGGCATTTCTTATTTTTCTGTATGCTTCTCTGTAACTGTTTAAATACAGTAAATTTAATGTGTAATTTATTAATGCTTCAATATGATTAGGATAATATTCTATAGTCTTCGCATAATATTCAAGACTCTTTTTTAATCTGCCTGATTTAAAATAACAGTTCGCTATGTAAAAATATAAATAAGTTTTTTCAACGGAAATATTTATGGCATTAAATAATATGTTTATTGCATTTTCATATTCCTTTTTGTTGTATAGTAAAATTCCTAATTCTGCTATGGCATCAGAATTTTTTTCATTTTCTCCGATTGCATCTCTGAACATTTTTTCTGCCATGGTACAATCATTTTCTTTCACATAACATAAACCTAACCTATAGGAGGTCTCTGAATCATTTTCATGTTTTTCAAGAGCTTTATATAATTTCTCTTTTGCTTCATTGATTTTATTCTCACGATATAAAGAAATACCCCACGTAAGGTATAATTCGTAATCATCAATACCGTTATTTATTGCTGAAATATATACATTATTTGCTTCTTCAAACTTATTATTCGTTATATAATTCTGTGCAAGTAATATGTAGATAGACGGATTATTTGGTGTTTCTTCCATTGCTCTTTGGGCATATTCTAATACGGCATTGTAATTCTGCTCTTTTTTGTAACATAATGCCAAATAGTAGTTAAGGTTTTTATATCCTTTTTCTATGGCTTCCAATTCCTTAAATTCCGAAAAAGCTTCGGATATTTTATCGGTTTCAAATAACATGACTCCCAAAAGAAAATAAATATGAGGGTTTGAATGGTTTAAGAATTTTGCTCTTCTTAACATTTCTATAGCTTTATCTTTTTTCTTTGTCTTCGCATAAAGTATTCCATAGTTTAAATAAACCTCATAATCATTTGGCGAAAGCTTTAATGCCTTTCTCAATGCATCTTCCGCTTCATCAAACTTGTCTTCTGAGATAAGAATACTGCTAAGAACAGAATAAGCATAAGAATTTTGACTGTCTCGTTTTATTGCTTCTTTTAATACAGCTTCGGCTTTACCCGTTTGCTTTGTTTTTGCATATATAATTCCTAAACTGATACATGGTTTTGGATTGTTATCATTCATCAAAACAGCTGTTTCTAATTTTTCTATTGCACTGTTAAAATCTTTTAAGTTGGCAAAATAAACACCCCAGTTTGTATATGCCAATGAAGGTATGTCAATTTTATTTGATGCTTTAAGATACTGATTTGTATAATCATCAAATTTTTTAATTCTTTTTAATATTTGTATAAAAAAATTTTTCATTTTATTTGGTCGACAATTTCTCTTATAACTCCATTTCCACCGGAAATAGATGTTATCTTAATCTTTGGTATATTTTTTACACTTTCATGTGCGTTTGGTACTGTTACCGGATATTTGACATGCTTTAAACACTCAATATCATTAATATCATCTCCAAAATAAACAGTATTTTGCGGTGATGCATTATATTTATTCATGAGATTCTTTAAAATATTTATTTTGTTGCGCTCATTTTGAAATACTTCTATTTTCGGAAACTTTTCTTTTAAAATATCAATAGCTGCTGATTTTTCACCTGAAATTATTGCAAAATTAATATTTTTTTTAATCGCTTCCGAAATTCCCATAATATCTTTGTAGTCTATTATCTTAGCTGTTTTACCGTCAGAAAATACTGTTAATTTCCCGTCTGTAAATATACCGTCAAAATCACTTGCAATTAATTTAATGTTGTTCATGACTTAATACTCTTTAACTCTAATAATAAATATAATTATTTTAATTGTATCATATTAATTTCTTTTAAAACTTTAAGAATAATTACAAAAAAATAAAAAAAGGACTTGATTAATTATTTTGCTTGTGTTTTGATAAAAAAGAACCGGAAATTATCCTCTCAAAAATTGAAGGTTCGACGGCTGCAATTGCTTTATAAGCACGGCAATATGTAAATGGAGAGAAACCATCATGGTTAAAATAAGATTAAAAAGATTAGGATATAAAAAGAACCCTGTTTTCAGAATAGTTGTATTAAATTCTACGACGAAAAGAGAAGCAGCACCTATTCAACAACTCGGTTACTACAATCCTAAAACAAAAGAAATGCAATTAGATAAGCAATCTGCATTGGATTGGGTTAAAAAAGGTGCACAACCTACTCAAACAGTACAGTTCTTAATTAATAACTGCAATGAAGAAGGTAAATTAAATTATACAAAGAAATCTACAGAAAAATTATCAAAGAAAGCTCAGGCAAAATTAAAAGCTGAAGAAGAAGCAAGAGCTCAACAAGCACAAGAAGCAGAAAATGCTGCAGCTTCAGAACCTCCTCAAGCTTAATACTTTGAAAGAAATATTTTACAGGGAAAGAGAACACTTATTTACCGCTTTTAATTAAGCGGTTTTTTTTATGGTAAAATAGTTGTTATGACGGAATATGAAATAATAATTTTAGGTTTTGCACTTGCACTCGATGCACTAATTGTCAGTATATGCTACGGCATAGTAATTTGTGAACACAGATTATTTAATTCTTTGAAGTTTGCTATTGCTTTTGGATTCTTTCAGGGAATAATGCCTGTTTTGGGTTGGCATTTGACTTCAATAGTGTATGAACAATTGAAAAATTATTCAAAATGGTTAGTTTTTATTATATTTATAATTTTAGGTTTTAAATTTTTGAAGAGTGCTTTTTCTAAAGAGAAAGAAAAAAACAAGATAAATTGTATATCATTTTCATGTTTAATAATGCTGGCTGTATTGACCAGTATAGATGCTTTTGGTGCAGGGGTTTCTTTGAAACTGTTAGATACACCAATAATAAGAGCATCATTAGAGATAGGAGTGATTACTTTTATACTGTCATTTTTGGGATTTTGGTTTTCACAAATATTTAAAAAGTTTTCATCAAAGACAGTGGAAATTGTCGGAGCAGTGCTGTTAATTTATTTGGCAGTTAAGGCTGTAATATAATTTTTGAATTTGGGGATTTAATATAGTTTAGTACTATGCTGTTGTTTTCAGAGGTAACTTCAATCTTCGCAAAAACTGCATCTTGAAATTTCATAGTGTCATGCTGAACTTTTTTCCTCTTCTGTATCATTCTGAGGAGCGAAGCGAGCTCAGAATCTCATGTATAAAGACCTTGAAACAAGTTCAGGGTGACCTGCATTTTTAGATTCTGAAACAAGTTCAGAATGACAAAATTTTCTATATGTCATTCTGAGGAGCGAAGCGAGCTCAGAATCTCATGCTTTAGCCCCCTGAAATAAGTTCATAGTGACATATTTACCTTGCTTAGCGGAATTTGCTATATAAATCCCATAAAAAAGGTGTTGCGTAATAAAAACTTTTCATGTAGTATATAAATAATTCTGTTGAGGAATTCTAAAGATTTTGTAAT
>CANQNX010000024.1 GCA_947625345.1 Candidatus Gastranaerophilales bacterium | reverse complement strand
TGTTATTTTTTATTATTTATCCTTATTAGATTGTCCGAGTAAATTTTTACGATAAGCCGAAGGTGTTACAAAGCGAAGCACCGCAACGAAGTGAGGATGACTGAGCCTGTATGCGATAGCTGAGTAAAAATTTGCGAGTGGCGTATTGAAAAGGTGAGCAACTTTACGGTTGCGAGGAGCAAGCGTAATGTTGCGACACTAGATTAAATTAAATATTTAAAAGTATAAATGTAGAAAATCTTTTTCTTCTGTTTAAAAAATTAATTAATCTTCTCATATTTTTATTCCTCTTGTATATATAAAGTATATAAAATAGTATATAATTGCTTAAAAGTGTAAAAATGTTAAGAATTATTAATCTTGCTCTTTAAATATTTAATTAAAAATTAAAGAAAAATCTAATTTTACCGATATATTTACATGTCGAGATGTACAAAAAATTCAGATAAGTTTTTAGTGTAATTTTTTGCTTATTAAAATGTAAGGAGATTCAGAATGAGTAAGAAAAAATCTAATAAAGAGTTGTTAGTAAATGAAAATATTGCTTTAAATATAAATGAGTTAAATAACATGGAGGATTATATATCTAAAATATTATCCGAAGAGAGTTTTAACAGGATAAATATACTTCAAAATAATGAAAATATAAGGACAAATAATTTGTCTTCAATTAATTTGGATAATAATAACGCATTAAATACCAACTATGAATTTATATCAATAGATTTTGATTCATTATCACCTTATAAAAATCTAATCAGCGAAAATGAGTTTTTTAAGATAGTTCAATTTAAAAATGGTAAAATTTCAAACTCGACGGGACTATATCAGGAAAGTTTATACGGACATTATATTGAAGCAAAAGAAAATCAAGATGAAGGTTATATTTCTGATGTTTTAAATAAAGCAGTTATATTCCAAAATAATTTAAATTATGTAAAAACTTTGACTAAAGATACTTCATTCATGGAAGAATGGAAAAAAGATTTCGGGCAGCTTTCACCGATAAATGACTTTAAACATAGCGGAAGCCTTAGAAAAATAAACATTATAAAAGAAAGAATAACGTAAAATATTACTTCATACAATAATAGAGCAGCGTCAGCTGCTTTTTTTTTGTCTTCAATTTTGTTATGTTGTATAATAAATTTTGATGAAATTACAAAAATTGAGGATGTTATGAAAAGAATTTTATTTATAATTTTAACGTTTATTATTTTCTGTTGCCCTATTGTTAAAGCAAATGTTATCCCCCACAGTGTATTTGTTGTTGCTGAAGAAGAATTAAACAGTGAGAATATAAAAAAGAATGAGCTTATAAATTTAATTGCAATAGATACATATAAAATAACTGATAATATAATCGTAAATAAAGGGGATAGGGTTGAAATAAAAATATTAAAATATGTTCAGCCTACAAGAGGAAAAAGGGACGGATATTATAAAATACAGGTTATTAGTGCTAACGAAAAATCATTAGAAAAAAGATTATTAACGGGGAATATGAAAGTTGCTTCTCCGAAGGATTTTAAAAGTATTGCCGAATCCGCAGGTGTTACCGTTGTGGGACATATATTAAAAGTCCCCGGATTCACTCAAGCCGTTGCACTTTCTAAAGGTTTAATTAAGCCCGGTGAAGAAGGAAGACTTAAGAGTGCAGGTAAAAACCTTTATGAAAGCACACCTTTGACTTATATTGAAAAAGGTGAAGATTTTAAAGTTGATAAAGACGGAATTGTAGTTTTAAAATTAAAGTGCAGTAATGATGACAATGAATAAAACAGGAGTATTTTTATTTTATTTTACTGTTTTAATTTTTGTTATGGCTGTTTGTTGTATATCTTTGGCTCCTGATAATGATTTATGGGCAAGATTAATTGCGGGAAAACATATAGTTGAAACTTTATCTGTTCTGAAAAATGATTTTTTGTCTTATACACCTACTCACAATTGGTATGATCATGAATGGGGTGCGAGTGTATTTATGTATCTCGCTTTAAAATATTTTTCCGATGCGGGTCTGATTTTTTTAAAAGGAATACTTTGCGCTTTAACTGTATTTATAACAATTAAAACCGTTCAAATAAGAAAACCTGAAAATCCGTATAATATTATTTATTTTGTTTTGATGTTTATTGCCGCATGCAATTCTTTGGGACTGATTACAAGATGTTTATTATTTACAAGTCTGTTTTTTGCATTATTTTTATATATATTGGAAAAAGTAAGATTCGGAAAGGTAAAATTACTCTTTCTTTTGCCCTTAATTATGCTTTTTTGGTGCAATATACATGGGGGTTGTATTGCAGGTTTAGGGTTAATCGCTTTATATATTATAGGTGAATTTTTGAATAAAAAACCTGTTAAATATTATATTTATGCACTCATGGGATGTATTGCCGTTTTATTTGTTAATCCGTACGGAATAGAATATGTTAAGTTTTTATTCTTTGCGGCTTTAATGGACAGAAGCATGATTTTGGAGTGGCAACCTTCATTTGCTGATTTTAATGCTTTTAATTATTTGTATTATAAATTTTATTTATTCTTAATGCTTTTTATTGTTTTAATATACGGAATAAGAGAAAGAATAACTTATCAAAAACTTGATAAAACTAAATATTTAGTAATACTGACTATGTTGATTCTTTCAATATTAAAAGTAAGACATCAGGCATTTTTTATTTTTACTGCAGGTGCTTTATTGTTTGATGAATTTTGTTATGTAAAAAATTTATTAAATGAATACTTCTTAAAAACGATTAAAATAAATAATAATAAAATAAACAGTCTTTATAATATATTTAAGAATATAATTATTTATTCTGTTTTGATTTTATTTTCGTTGAACTTATTGTTTTTTAAAAGTAAACAAATAAGAATTACGGAATCAGCTTATCCTCGATTCGCAATAGAATTTATAAAAATAAATAACCTTAAGGGAAATTTATTTGTTAATTTTAATTGGGGCAGTTATGCCGCATATAAATTATATCCGCAAAATTTGATTGTTATGGACGGAAGATATGAAGAAGTTTATTATCCCGAACTTTTGGAAGATATGAAAAATTTCTATATGCTTAAAAATGATTGGGATAAAATAATAAAAAAATATAAAACGGATATTTTAATACTTGAAAATAATTATCCTGTTTATGAAAAAATTAAAAATGACCCAAATTGGTATTTGGTTTTTGAAAATAATTTATCAGGTGTTTTTGTTCCTAAAGATTCAGTTAAAAAAGAATATTATTATCCTATCCCTGATGATAATTATTATAATGAAACAAAATTTGAGACAGATATAAAATTTTAATATTGTCCGAAAAAATATTGAGATAAATATCATCTTAAATTTTCTCGGACAATATTTTTAGTTAAAAACTATATAGTATTTTCGTCATCCTTATCTGTATTATTTGTAGTGTTATTGTTTTGAGTATTTGTATCAGTATTTTGAACATTCATTTGTGCAAATTTGATTTTATTCATAATTTTATCGGCCGTCCCTTGATTAAACAATCCGTAATCATTATCAATATCTGTCGACAGAGAATTATTACTACCAGATGCGGCTTTATAGTTATCATCTATCTTTTTTATAATTTCAGATGGTGTTGTATCAGCGAATATTACATCAATAAAATCATTTGCTGTACGGAATTGACCTGCAGTGCCTGAGTATAATTCTTTACATATAAGATTTATAGCTTTATCAGCTTTTTCTTTATCACTACTCATTGCAGTTGTTAGAAGTTTTTGAGCTAAAACTTGAGTTAATTCGGTTTGGAACTTGCCGCTTGTATCTCTTTCAATATTAGTTACCAACCCTCTTGTGGTTGAACCGTTTAACCCGTATGTTTTTTCATATATTTCTACGATTTCCGTTAAATTTTCGGGGCTTGTATCATTTATTATGTGGCTGAGCAAATCATTGTTGGTGCCGGCTCCATTCATTGAATTATGAAGCTCTTCAGCGGCCATTTTAGGATCGTAATTTACCGTTCCTGATGTTGGGCTGCTTTCTGGATCTGTTCCGCTCGAAGGGGTTGTTCCGCTCGAGGGGGTTGTTCCGCTTGAAGGGGTTGTTCCGTTTGAGGGGGTTGTTCCGTCTGAGGGAGTGGGTGAAGCCATGTTAAATGCTTCTTTTGCAAGTTTTAGTTGTTCGTCTGTTAAAGCGCCTTGTTTTTCAAGATAATTTATAACATCTTCCGCTGTTTTAAATGTTTCACCATCTATTAAAGAATTAATATATTTTTTTGCACCTTCAACATCGGTAAAATTAGCATCGCCTATTTTTCCGGCTGAATCTTTTGTATCAGTACCGTCTGAAACATCTTTATCTTCACTGTTTTCATTATTATCCTTATTAATTAAATCTTCAGCATCTTTCATTTTATTTATTTGATCGTTAACGGTTTTTTCTGTTACTCCATAAATTCCGTTAGTAATATCAAATCCCGTCATATTCCCGTCTTTGCCGTTGAGGACTTCTAATTCATCAAAAGACAAAGAGCCGTCTCCCGAGCCGTTTTCACCCGAGTCCAATATAGAGAACAAAACACTTACATCATCTTTTATTTGGTCTGCATCCATACCTGTTGCTTGTTCCATAATATCTAAAAATTCATCTTCAGACATACCGTCATCAAAATTAAAAATAGAATTTCTTAATTCGCTGTGTCTTTCCGAATAATTTAAATCTTTTTTTAAATTTTCAATAGATGAATTGATTGTTTTAAAGTCAGCTTCACTATTATTAGATAAATATCTTGCTATTAGTGTATTTATATCCATACAAGACTCCTTTATTAATACTTATATAGATTATCGGCTTTCTATTGATATTCTTTAGTAAATAGCATAAAAAATTAAGAAATGTAAAATAAATATTACGAAATTTCTTTTCTGTCTGATACAATTGTCCAGCATTTTTTTGGACAAACAGCTTCACAAATTCCGCATCCTATACATTTATTATCATTGGAAGAATATTGTTTATCGTTTGTTTCTATTGCTGATTCGGGACAATTATTTAAACATATTTTGCAATCAATGCAATTTGCACCGTTCCAATTGGGAACGTGAACTCTTCCTTCACCTGTTGAGGGCATCGGATATACAACAAAGTCATCGTGTATAAAATCACCGAAAATTCCGTTTTCAACCCAATGATTTTTACGGAAATCTTTTACGCTCATTCGTGTTTTTGCCTGATTCTGTGCAGGTATAATTTTTTTCCACTCGGTCCAATCTGATAATTTATCGTATAAGTTTGATTTTTCAATTTCATTTAAAAATTTGACAAGACCTTGAGATAAGAAATCTATGTCCTCTTGATTAAGTGCATTAATGGACACGCATTCTGCTATATCATCAATTTTTCCTCTGACGTATATTGTTCCGCCAACCATTCCCACACAAGAACGATTACCCAAAACTGACGGTAAATCCTCACATTCATAACCGCATACAACTGCCGTGCCGCCGCCCATAAATTCAAAACCGAAAGAACCCGTATTTTTTAATACCCAAAATTCGGGTACTTCAAATTTAGGGTCATGCTTCATAAGCGCCCCTGAGCGTGTACCTACTCTGCCTGCCGCATATATTTTTCCTCCGGCTGCACAATGAGCTGCAGTATCACCACAATCACCTTTTACGACAATTGTTGCGCCTGAATTAAGCCAACCGACATCAGCAGGCGCTGAACCTTCAACTACTATTTTTGTTCCCTTCATTGCCATTGCACCTACCCTTTGACCGGGGTTGCGAAGAGTAAATAATAATTCGCTTTTTCTGTCCTTTGCCCAGCTTGAACCGCCAATATTATGCTGCCCTGAAGCATCTATATCAAAATTTGTATATCCTTCCTCCAATTTTGATGTTATTAATTGTAATAACTCTTGAGTGGACATTCTGTTATTATTGTTAAGTGTTTGTATCTTTATTGTTTCATTACTCATTTATTTTATACCTTAGCATACGTATTGTATATTCAGTCTGTTTGATATGTGTTTATCAACGGTTATAAGTGCATCCGAACGACCGACGGGCAGTGTGGAATTACCGACGGGCCCCATTAATTTTTTAAGCTCCATATCTGTTGCAATAAAATAATTTACTATATTTTGTGCGGTTTTATCTATATCAAGTCTTTTTGTTAAACATAAATCTTGTGTTGCAATACCTGCAGGACACAAACCCGTATTACAAGCATTACATTTACCGATATCATTGCCGACGCATCCTGCTATTTCTAAGAGTAGTCTTCCCGTAAATACTCCGTTTGCCCCTAAACATATAAGTTTAAAAGCATCTGCGGCAAAACTTCCGGTTTGCCCCAATCCGCCGCCTGCGAATAGCGGTATTTCTCCTTGTCTGCCCTGATGGACGGCAGCTAAATAGCAATCTCTCAATTTAGATGTAATCGGGTGTCCGGTATGGTCAAGTGATATTTCATGCGCTGCCCCTGTTCCGCCTGCTAAACCGTCTATAAAAAATCCGCCTACTATGTTGTATGGATCTCTTAATAAATTGTTATATACTGAAACGCTTGTGGCGGAAGCCGCTACTTTTATTGCGACGGGAACTCTGAAATTAAATGCCGCATTCATTGATAAAAACATCTTTTGAACGCTTTCTTCAATTGAATATAAGCCTTGATGAGTAGGAGGACTTAATAAGTCTGCTCTCGGAACACCTCTGATTTCCTGAACGTAGCGGGCAACTTTACTTGCCATTAATAATCCGCCGTCGCCGGGTTTTGCACCTTGACCTATTTTTATTAATATTCCTGCGGGATCTTCTATCATATCGGGCATGGCTTGAATTATTCTGTTCCATCCAAAATGACCTGAAGCTATTTGCAGAATCATATATTTTACATATTTTGATTTTAAAAGTCTTACCGGAATTCCGCCTTCTCCTGTACACATCCTTACCGGCAACCCTACAACTTCATTTAAATATGCGGTTGCTATTGCCATTGCCTCCCACATTCTCCAAGATATAGCACCTATTGACATATCACCTATTAATATCGGGTATATCCATCTGTTAGGCGGAAGATTTTTTGATACTTCTATTTCTCCGTTATTTAAATGTAAATCTATTTTATCTGCGGATAGAATTCTTCCGAACGGTGTTCTCAGTTCGAATTTATGACGTGCGGCATCTAAAGAAGGGTCTGTCATTTGTGATATACGACCTATTTTAATTTTATCCAGAGTTCTGCCTTCGGTATTTAAATTTGACCTTCCGCCCTTTTTTAAAGATTCGGCTTTTGCTGCTCTATATCTTACGGAATATCTGTCATTGGGATTCCTGATTGCTTTTATTGCTCCGTTGGGACAAACCCTTGAACACATTCCGCATCCTCTGCAATGATGTGTATATGATACTTTCTGCTTTATAACAAGTATTTTATCAAAAGACGGTTTTTGAAGTCCGTTAGACGGTTTTCTTCTTTTCTCTATATCGGGTTTTATTGCTCCAAATGAGCATACGGCAGTACATTTACCGCATTGAATACATTTAGTTTCGTCATATTCTATAATCCAAGGCAGGTCATCCAAGTTTAAATTGTTTACATTTACTGCATCCATCTTTCCACCGTCAAATCATCTTTTACTATTATTGTTTCTTTTTCATTAGGGTAAATATCTTGAGTGATATCTCTGTTCGGCAGTACATCATTAATTCCTGTTACTTCCGAAGTCATAATTACGGTTTCGTCATCTTTTCCTATTACAACGGGTCTTAATTTTTTTGAATCGCAAACACAAAGCATTTCTCCGTTTGGAAGTACACCTAAGATTGTATTGGGCCCGTTTATTTCAAGATGAGATAAAGAGGCTTTTATTCTCAAAAGAACATCCTTATCGGGTCTTTTTTCTATTTCTTCAAACGGCAGAGGAGTTATAGTATGCTTATAGTATTGAATCGGCCAATTTAATATTTTATTTGTATAGTGAAGTGTATATAAGAAACATTGCGAGTCAGATTCAAAACCTATATAACCTTTGTATAATGAACGTTGATAGTCTCTGTTTTTCTCAAAAAATGTATTTTCTCCGTTTGCTAAAACAGTGTAGCCGTCTAAAAAGAACGGATGTGCCGCATATCTTACTATGTCATAATTCGTATTCTGTCTGCACTGTGCTGTTATTATTTTTGCGCATAGTTCTTCATTTTCTTCCCATAGTCCAAAGTATGTTCCGATGTCTTTAGGACTTCCGATTTCTTTTAATGTTAATACATCAGGCCAAAAAGAATATATGAATCCCAAATTATCTTTTTCTAATTCTTTTCTTAATAATAGAGCCGTATCTGTTAAAAGCTCTTCTTTTTCTTCATCTGTCGCATATTTATGGCTTTTGGGATATTGAAAAGTTTCAAAGACGTAATTAGGCATAGGTTCTATCTTTAACCCTTTTTGATGGTTTATCTCGGGTGCCCACTGTAATACCCTTGTAAATCCCAAATCATGTAATATATCTTCAGCTCTTCTCGTTCCCTCTACGGTTGCAGCCATAGATAAAGTCGGCAGTTTCTTATGCGCAGCAAAAACACCGCCTAAATCTTGCATTACAAAAGCAAAACCTGAATTATCATGTCCTTTTTGCTGTGAACGCATTAATTTTAAGGCAATCGACGGGTGTAAATATTTTTTTGATTTTATTGCGCCTATTCTACACATACATTGATATTGTCGTACTGACCTAAGTATATGTCAAGCGTTTATGAATCCAAATTAATTTTAAATCCCATTTCTTCTAACTTATCAGCTGCATTTTGTTGTTTTTCGGAAATAAATGATACTTCATCTTCAAAATGATATTTTTCTGCCATTATTTTCATATTTTTTAATAAATTTAGTTCGACATTATATCTTGTGAAGGATTCGCCCACTTCTGAATCCTCCATTTTCTCAACATAACCGGTGTAAACGGATTTCATATTATCATATAATTCACGACTTTTAGAGTCAAATGAATGATTTAATATCGTTGAATTGTCTATTTTTGTTGTAAAAATTTTTGAGAACATATTCATTTATTATTCCTTTATATTATACTTACCTTTTTGCTAAGTCTAATGAGTCACCGTACTCTATTGCTTCATCAATCGTAAGTGTTGTGGCTACATTTCCCCACGGATTTATAATATTAACTGATGTAACTGTTCCATTGTCGTTTATTACCGGTTTTAATTGGTATTCATGTGAGTAATAAATGCCCAAGTCTTTATTCAGAGCAATTTCGTCATTATTGACGGATTCTGTTGACCAGTTAACAACATAATTATCATAGAACTTGGGATCTTCTAATTTTTCTTTAATGTTTTCATCGATATCTATAGTTGATGTTTCATAACCTAATTTATTCCATAAATAAAAGGATCTGCCACCTTCTCTCTGCTTTGTAATCGCATCTTTGATGCTACCATCAATTACTTCATATTTATTATCTCTGACATATAAGTTATCTTTATTATTTTCCATTTGATAGGTAAAATCAGATAATATGTTTGTCAAATTTTTAATTTCATTTTCTGTTTTGGCATTATTTATTAGCTCGTTAATATGATTTACAAATTCATCTATTCTCTCTGACTGCATTTCTTTTGCATCGGCATACTCAAGTATTTTGATACCTTGAGATCCGCCTAAAGAATAGTAATATTCCTGAGTTGTTTCAGATACCGGTAATTCTCCGTTTTTGAATGTTATTTCTTCATATTTGCTGTTGGGGAATTTGATTTTTATGTCATTGCCGTCTTGGTAAAAGACTTTGTATATGTTTTCACGTTCTCTCGGATCATTCATTAATGCTTTTTCAGCAGAAACTTCCCAGCAATTACCTATTTTTGCCTGATTCATTCCGTATCTTTCAACAGGCGGGAACAGTTTATAATATGTATTTTTATCCATATGTAATTCATGTGCTGTTCCGTCATCGGATACTATATAAATATTATCGTGACCTGCTACTTCAAATACTTCACCTATCTTTAGTGATGATACTCCGTCTTGTGTCGATGATAATGTCGGAACAAATACATCTTTAGGATTTTTATTATTTAATACGGCATCATGTAACTTTCTTACATCATCAATAAAGGGTTCTGTAAAACTTCCATTTTTAGGAATACTTATTATCGTATCTTCTGATACATATCCGCTTGCAATAAGATCTAAAAGCTTATCTATATCCTTTGCTTCCTCACTTTTAGGATCTTTATTAATTAAATTGTATATTCCGTCTGATGAATTATTTAATGTATCTATGTCATATGACAGATAATGTTCTACTCTATTTTTTAATTCACCTAAATTATTTTTAAAATCTTTACTGAATCCTATGATATAATTCATTGACAGCGCATTATTAAAGGTATTACCTTTTGCTATTTCTTCGGCAATATATTTTACGGCTTTATTTGCAGAATCTTTGTCAGTTCCTATTGTATTTGACGTTAACATAGCATTAAGCAGTTCAGGTGAGTTTGCAATGATTTCAATTTCTTTGTATTTTTGTCCGTTCACCTCAATTTCTGTTTTCTTCGCATCTTTCAATATGCTCTCTATTGCTTTTTTATCTAAATTATTGTTGGATAAAAAGTCAACATTATTTAATTTATCTAATAATGTAGAATTTTCCGTTTTAATATCTTTAAGACTTTCAAGTACTTCCAAATTATAATTTAGGGTTTCTGAATCCGTTTTTGAAAAACTTCCCGTTTTGGTAACGGCAGAGAATAAATTTTTAGTTTCAGATAGTTTATTCTTAACTTCCGTTGAAAGACTTTTAATTCTTTTTTCTGCTTCTTGTGTATCAATTTCGGAATATATAAGAGTTTTATAATTATCCTTGTCTAATGAATTTAACATTGTCTTTTGGTCTTCTTCAGGCAAGTTATTTATCATCTCAATATTATTTTTTAAATCGTCATAATCTATATATTTATATGCACCTTCTCTTGTAATGAAATCATTAAATTCTATTTCGCTTAAATCATAAAATTTTTCCAAAACATCTTCGTCCATTTTATTTAATATCGAAATGGCTTCAAAATCTAAATCTTCATTTTTTATATTATTGGCTTTTAAATTTTCCTCAAATGTGTAATTGTCAAATCCACTTTCTGAAAGGGTTTTAGAGGAAAGTTTTTCCATAATTAATTCTTTTAAACATTCATCTGAAAATCCGTTTTGACGAAGTAATTGGTAAACTTTTGATTTTTCATCTTCTTTTATTTCATCATTTAATTCTTTACTTGTTGTATCTGTTGAATTTAGACTTTCGGATTTAGTATTATCCTTTTGGAATATATTTTTAACTCCGTTTATTACTGATTTTATTAATGAATCATTTGCTTTTTCTTTGGAATCAACTTCGTTTTTTGCATTATTTAATTCTTCATTTTCTTTTGAAGTATCAAATCCGAATAATAACTTTGCATCTGTTAAATCATCTTCAATATCTTTCAGATTATCTTTTGTTTCTTCTATATCATCTTTAACATCATTTATGGAATCTTGATTTAAATCTATTTTTGTAAAAATATCATCAAGTTCATCTTTTAAAGAATCAAGTTTAATTTCCTCTGCTTCTTTATTTTTATCGTTATTTGCGTTGTTATCAGCGAGGTTGGAGTTTAAGTTATCAGTTTCTTTACTTTCTTGTTCTTCTTTTTTTGCTTTTTCCTCTTCTTCAGCTTTTGCTTCTTCTTCCTCTTCAGCCTTTGCTTCTTCTTCCTCTTCAGCCTTTGCTTCTTCTTCCTCTTCCTGAACTTGAGCTTCAAGTTCAGCATATTCTTGTTCTATTTGAGATAAATTATTTTCAGCTTCTTGTTTACCGCTTTGAATTTCTTGAACTTGAGCTTCTATATCTTGTATTTCTTGTTGTATGGCTTGAGCTTCTTGTTGAGCAGAATTGACTGCTTCCTGAGCGGAATTAACGGCTTCTTGTGCCGTTTGTAACTGGTCTTGTGCAGATTGAAGCTGTTGCTCCGCATTATTAAATTCGGCCTCAGCTTGATTTACTTCTGCTTCAGCTTGAGCTACTTCAGCTAAAGCTGCCGCAATGGCTGCATCTCTTGCGGATGAATCGGTTGTTACACTTCCGTCTTCATTTGTTTTAGTTTCTACGGGAATTGCTTGAGCTGCAGCTAAATTTGCATTTGCTGATGCCAAGTGAGAGTTTGCAGCTGCTTGGTTGCTTTGTGCCGTAGAAACTTGTGCTTGTGCTGCTGAAACTTGACTTTGAGCTGCTGATACTTGCCCTTGAGCTGTTGATAAATTATTTTGGGCAGTCATTAAAGAATTAGAAGTTTCGGTTAGACGGTTTTGAATATCGCTTTTTTGTGATTCAACCTGAGTTTCTTGCTCGCTGTATTGTTGAACTTCTTGTTCTGCCTGAGTTTTTTCTTGCGCTTTTACAGATAATTGTGAACTCGAATTGCTTGAGCCCGTGTACATTTTACCGATATTTAAATTATCTAAAAAACTCATTTTTTCTCCAAAGTATGATAATTTATATATCGGTATTTATATTATTATCTTTAATCTTATTAATAAATTTTTACATTTTAAAATTATTTTATATTATAGCCCAGTTCCTGAAGTTTTTTTATTGCAGAAGCTTTTATTTTTTCATATTCTTTTACATCAATTTCATAACCTTCTTTTTGAGCAAAATCTATTAAAGTTTTCATAAAGGAATATTCTCTGTAATATCTTGTGAATTCGTCTTTGGGCGGATTTTTCTTAAATTCTGAATAAAATTTTTGTAATTGTTCATATGTTATAAAAGATGTCATATTCTCTTCCTCTGTTGTTACTTAAGAATACTATCACATCTTACTTCATATATAAAGATAAAATTCCATGCACAAATCAATGAACCTTTATAAATCAGGTGGGCAAAAATCTTAATCTGACACTGTTTTATATGGCATTTGTTAAGAAATATTAAAACTAAAAAATACAATTTAGCAATTAATTCAAAAAAAATTACTTTATATAAGAGTAGACAGTTAAACGAAAGGAGATTCAAACTTAAGTTCAAAAAAAACATATAGGAGGCTCTGTTAGGAGAACAAAATAAACTTTAATCAGCCATTTTAGGCAAAATGATTAAAAACAGGTTTTTTTTACAATCTCTCTCTTAATATCCTCGTGTTTATTTGATGTTTGCAATCTCTGCAAACATTTTTTTTGTCTTTTTATCGTTTAAATAAAAAAAATCAGATTTGTAATGAAATGTTAATTACATTTCTTAAATTAAGAAATTTTTCAGAAAGAAAATACTTTATATAAGAGTAGACAGTTAAACGAAAGGAAGTCACACTAAAGTTCAAAAAAACATATAGGGGGCTCTGTTAGGAAGACAAAATAAATTTTAATCAGCCATTTTAGGCAAAATGATTAAAAACAGGTTTTTTTTACAATCTCTCTCTTAATATCCTCGTGTTTATTTGATGTTTGCAATCTCTGCAAACATTTTTTTTGTTTTGAGAATGTTATTATATTCTTATGAAAACATTTGTAATTAAAACGTTGGGATGTAAGACAAATCAGGTTGAGTCGGCATTAATTGCTGAACTTTTAATTAATAACGGGTACAAAGAGGTTAAAAATATTAGTGAAGCAGATTATTATATTTTAAATTCCTGCTCGGTTACTCATATTGCGGACGGAAAGAACATGTCATATTTAAAACATGCAAAAAGAGAAAATCCAAATGTAAAAGTGGTTTTAACCGGATGTATGGCGCAGCTTTTAAAAGATAGTTTAAAGGACAATAATTTAATTGATTTTATAATAGGAAATTATGAAAAAAATGATATAGTAAAAATCCTTGAAAACGGTGAAAAAAATAATGTTTCAGATATATTTTCCCATGATGAATTCAGATATCAAAAATTGCATCAAACTCAAAGAACAAGAGCTTCAGTAAAGATACAAGACGGATGTAATAACAGGTGCAGTTATTGTACTATACCTTTTGCAAGAGGTAAAAACCGTTCTAATTCGGTTGAAAATATTCTTGAACAAATTAATCTTTTTGCAAAAGAGGGCTATTTTGAAACTGTTTTAACGGGAATTCATATCGGTCAATGGGGTGAGGATTTCTCGGAAAAAAAGAATCTTAAATATTTGCTCGAAAAGATTGAGAAGTCAAATATTAACAGATACAGGCTCGGTTCTTTAAATCCTTTGGAATTAGATAAAAATTTTATTGATTTTTTATCCCGCTCAGAGAAATTTTGTCCTCATTTTCATCTTTCTTTGCAGTCTGTATGTGATAAAACTTTAAAAGCAATGAACAGACATTATTCAGTTTCGCAAATTAATGAACTAATTGAATATATAAATCAAAAATTTGATAAAGCTTTTATCGGAAGTGATATTATTGCGGGATTTCCGGGGGAAACTGTTGAAGATTTTGAAATAACGTATAATAATCTGAAAAATATAAATCTTTCAAGAATACATGTTTTCCCTTATTCAAGAAGAAAAGGAACTGTTGCTGATAAAATGTCCGAGCAAGTGCCTATAGAAGAAAAAAAACGAAGGGTTTCTTTAATTCAGCAAATATCTGATGATAAATTAAATAAATTTTTAACAGATAATTTAAACAGAGAAAATGAAGTAATAATAGAAAAAAACAGAGACAAAAAAACCGGACTGTTAAAAGGAGTAACAAAAAACTATATAACTGTTCTTATAGATGATTCCGATAATCTAAGGGATACAATTCAAAAAGTAAAGATACAAAATAATCTGCCTGATGAAAATGGCAGGTTAAAAGCCAAAATAATATAAATTTCAGTTTTCACATCATTAATTTTTTTTTATAACAGATAAAATTGTTACAAAATAAAATCTTTAATTTACTTTTAAAAACTGAATGTGTAAAATTAAATTAAGAGTTGAGATAAGGGATATTTTATGAGATATGTACCGTTACATGTACACTCTGAATATAGTTTGTTGGATGGGGCTATAAGAAATAAAGAACTTATTAAGTTTGCCAAGGAAAATAATTTTGAAGCCGTTGCCGTTACAGACCATGGTGTTATGTATGGTGCAATTGAATTGTACAGACTGGCTAAAGAAAATCAATTTAAGGTGCTTTTGGGCTGTGAATTTTATGTGCTTCATGGAGATATTACCAAAAAAGATCCTACAAACAGAGAATTATTTCACTTAGTATTAATTGCAAAAAATAATACGGGATATCAGAATCTTGTAAAATTGGTTAGTATAGCTCATATTAACGGTTTTTATTATAAGCCGAGGATTAACCGTGAAATATTAGAGCAGCATTCTGAGGGTTTAATCTGTCTTTCAGCATGTATTCAAGGCGAAGTAATTCAAGAAATACTTAACGGAAATAAAGAAGGTGCTAAAAATACTGCAAAATATTATAAAAACTTATTTAAAGATGATTATTATATTGAACTTCAAGATCACAGATTAGAAGAACAAAAACGCTCAAATCCCGAGTTAATAAAAATCGCAAAAGAGCTTGATATTCCGTTGGTAATTACAAATGACAGCCACTATCTCAGAAAAGAAGATGCCTCTTGGCATGATACCTTGTTGTGTATTCAAACAAATGCTCTGAAAGATGATGAAAAAAGAATGAGATTCCCTAATAACGAATTTTACGTTAAAACACCCGAGGAGCTCAGAGAAACTTTCAGATGGATGGATTCGGATTTATTTGAAGAGGCTATTGAAAATACGGCAAGGATTGCGGATAAATGTCATGTAATTATTAAAATGGGAGAAAATATTCTTCCTTCTTTTGAAGTACCTAAAAATCATACAATTCCTTCGTATTTGAGCTTTTTGGTCAGAAAAGGACTGGACGAAAAGTATAAAGAAATTACTCCTGAAATTGAACAAAGATGTAAATATGAGCTTGATATTATTAATAAAATGGGGTTTGATGCATACTTCCTTATAGTATGGGATTTTATAAATTATGCAAAAACTCACGGAATTCCAGTAGGGCCGGGAAGAGGTTCCGCAGCAGGCAGCTTGGTCGCATATTCGTTGGGAATAACAGACCTTGACCCTATTAAACATCATTTATTGTTTGAAAGATTTTTAAATCCCGAACGTGTTTCAATGCCTGATGTCGATATTGATTTTGGTGACGGGCGTGAGCGTGTTATTGATTATGTTACCGAAAAATACGGTAAAGATAAAGTATGTCAGATTATTACATTCGGTACTTTGTCAGCGAAAGCTGCGATTAAAGCTGTTGCAAGAGTTATGAATCTTCCTTTTGAAATTTCAAATAAGGTTAGTCAAATGGTGCCATCCGAAGTAGGTATGACTATATCTAAAGCACTCGAAGTATCAGTCGATTTTAAAAAAGTATATGATGAAGATGCACAACTAAGACAAATTATAGATGAAGCTATTAATATTGAAGGGTTAAAACAAAATACGGGCATGCACGCAGCCGGCGTAATAATTTCTCACCAGCCCTTAGACGAAATTTGCCCTGTTCAGTATGCAAAAGAAGGAAATGTCATTACGGAATACCCGAAAGAAGACTGTGAAAAAATAGGGCTTCTTAAAATGGACTTCCTCGGACTTAAAAACTTGACTATCATTATGCAAACCCTTAAATTGATTAAAGAACTCAAAGGTATTGATCTTGATATTAATAATATTCCGCTTGATGACGAAGCTACATATAAAATGCTTATGAAGGGCGAAACAGACGGGGTATTTCAGTTAGAATCTTCAGGTATGAAAAAATTAGTCAGAGATTTAAAACCTTCAGTATTTGAAGATTTAGGTGCTTTAGTTGCACTCTTCCGTCCGGGGCCTTTGGAATCAGGCATGATTACTGATTTCGTTAAAAGAAAACATGGGTTACAGGAAATAAAATATGCCCACCCTCTCTTAGAATCAGTTTTAAAGGATACATACGGCACTATTGTTTATCAGGAACAAATAATGCAAATATTTCAGGTGCTTGCCGATTATACTTTAGGTGAAGCTGATATGGTGCGCCGAATGATGGGTAAGAAAAAACTTGAAGAAATGGCTAAACAAAAAGTCAGATTCGTTGAAGCTGCATCTAAAAAAGGTATGACTGAACAAGCTGCCAATGAATTGTTTGAACAAATAGAAAGCTTCGCTAAATATTGCTTTAACAGGTCTCACTCTGCCGCTTATGCTTTTGTAGCATACCAAACAGCATATTTAAAAGCACATTTTCCGGTTGAATATATTTGTGCAATGCTTTCAAATTCTAAAGACGATTTGGAAAAAATTCAGTTATATATTGCAGAAGCTCAGAAATTGGGAATCAAAGTACTCCCGCCGGATATTAATAAATCAAAATCAGAATTTTATACTGACGGTGTAAATATAAGATTTGGTTTAAATTCCGTAAAGGGTATAGGAGATGCGGTTCAACAGGAAATTTGTGATGAAAAAGAAAGAGGCGGGGAGTTTAAATCTATTGAAGATTTTGCGCAAAGAATAAATCCGAGAATAGTGAACAGGAAAGCTTTGGAAAATCTTTCAAGAGCCGGTGCCTTCTTATGTCTTGTCCCGTCAAGGAAGCAAATGTTTATTAACATTGATAATATTCTTAATGTTGCAAATAAAGAATCTGAAGCAAGAGAATTAGGTCAAGTAAGTTTATTCGCCTCCGTTAATCCTAACGGTACGGGTAAAAGCTATCAAATGCAGTCTTTTGAATTGTTTGGCACTGATGAAGAATTTTCGGATAAGGAACTTCAAGAATTTGAAAAAGAATTTTTGGGATTCTATCTTACATGTCATCCCTTGGAATCTATCAGAAACAAGCTTCCATTCCTTACAACTCATTCTATTGAAGAGTTAAATGAGCTTCCTAATAATTCTTTTGTTACTATATGCGGCTTATTAAGTTCCGTAAGAAAAATTCCCACAAAAAAAGATCCTACAAAATTTTTAAAATCCGGCATTATTGAAGATTTGACGGGAGAAATTGCTTTTGTTGCTTTCCACAAAACACTTCAAGAATATAATTCTTTAATTGAAACAGAGAAGAAAGTAATTATTTCCGGCAGATACCAAAAAGTCGATGAAGGACAGCCTCAAATTATTGTTGAAACGGTAAAACCCGTTGAAAACAGCAATATAGTTACTATTTCAGTAAATAACGAAATGACATTTGAAAAATTGGTGGCATTAAAAGATGTTCTTGCTAATTTTAAAGGCAGTGATCCTGTTGTATTTAAAACAAAGGATAACGGCGATGAAATTAAAATATTAACATCTTCTGCTTTTTGGGTTAATGCTTCAAATGACTTTACTCATAATTTAGATAAAAATTTCCATGATGAAGTTGAAGTAGCTATCAGTTCTTTAGCTTAAATTCTGATGGTATTTCAAAATTTATGTTCTTACCTAAAATGGAATATTTTTGATAGGCTTCTTCCGGATTCTTTCTCGCTTCGTCAATTTTATCGGATAATGATAAAAATATTTTACCCAAATCAGGGTCAAACTGAGTTCCGATGCATCTTTCAATTTCAGCCATAGCTACTTCATGAGATAATGCAGTTCTGTATGGTCTTGTTGATGTCATTGCATCATATGTATCCGCAAGCGCAATGATTCTTCCCGCCAACGGTATTTCCGTACCTTTTAAACCGTCAGGATAACCTCTGCCATCCCACTTCTCGTGATGAGATTTTACCCATTCGGATATCGTTTGAAGTTTCTTTATATTGAGAACTATTTTTTCTCCCACCGAAGGATGAGATTTCATTACTACAAATTCTTCATCTGTTAATTTCCCGTTTTTACACAGGATGTTTTTAGGTATTACTATTTTACCTATATCATGTAATAAACCTGCTATTTCAATATCTTCCAAATATGAATCATCAAAGTGAAGTTCTCTTGCAAGTATCATTGAATATAGCGTAACCCTGAGAGAATGTCCGTTTGTGTACGCATCTCTTGTATCCAAGGCATTTGATATTGCTCTTATTGTTTTGTAAAATAATTCTTTAAGCTCTTTATAAAACTTTTTATTGTGTGCAGCCAAAACATATTTGTCTACACCGCTTTCTACCGCTATTTTTAACTCCTCCGGCTCAAACGGTTTTAATATATATTGAAATAAATCACAATCGTTAATTGCAGATACTATAATATCTGTATCAACGTGACCTGTTAACAGTATTTTTACTATGGTAGGATTTATTTTTCTTACTTCTTTTAAAAATTCCGTACCTTCCATTACCGGCATTTTTTGGTCGGATACGATTAACGATATGTTTTCGCCTTGATTCTTTACTACTTCAAGGGCTTCAACTCCGTTATGAGCAGTTAATATATTGTATCCGCCTCTTAAAGTCCTTTTCAATAACTGTATATTATTCTCTTCGTCATCCACAATCAGTACTGTTTGCTTTTCATCAGTTCTTAAGTTTAATACTGATTCTAAACTTTCTTGTAAATTCACTGAACTCATTAATTAAACTACCTATATATTATTATTTTTTCTATTGATACTATCGTCTATATGCTCACTACACTTTAATTTATTATAACATTTTTTTACAAAAGTTAACAAGTCACAAAATTTAATATTGTCTTATAATATTTTCAAGAGGAATTTTATATGCTTAACGGTAAAAAAATAGTTGTTGTAATGCCTGCTTATAATGCGGAAAAAACTTTAGAAAAAACTTATAACGAAATATACCGAGATATTGTTGATGAAATAATTTTAACGGATGATAAATCATCAGATAATACAAAGGATTTAGCTAAAGATTTAAATATTACTACCATTGTTCATGATGAGAACAAAGGATACGGGGGTAATCAAAAATCTTGTTATATTGCGGCTCTTAAATCTAATGCGGACATTGTTATAATGCTTCATCCTGATTATCAATATACTCCGAAGCTGATACCTGCAATTGCTTCTATGTTGGCATTTGAAGAATATGATGCTGTTATTGCCTCAAGAATGCTTTCTAATGCACTTGAAGGCGGTATGCCACTTTATAAATATATTGCAAATAAATTTCTTACACTTTTTCAAAATATTTTCTTAAACCAACATTTGTCAGAGTATCATACGGGGTTTAGAGGATTCAAAAAAAATATTCTCGAAAATTTGCCGCTTGAAGATTGTGATGATGATTTTATTTTTGATAATGAAATGCTTGCACTTGTTTGTTATTGGGGTTATAAAATAGGTGAAATAAGCTGTCCTACAAAATATTTTCCCGAAGCCTCTTCTATTAACTTTATTCGTTCTTGTAAATACGGCTTAGGTGTTATGTTGGTCAGCATTAAATATTTTCTTGCATATACAGGTATCTATAAATCTAAAATCTTTAAAAAGGATGCAAAAAAGTTAGATATTAATTCCGAGCTTCCTTTTTATCATAAACAAAGTTAAAAAAAGGGAATTATTAAAATTCC
>CANQNX010000023.1 GCA_947625345.1 Candidatus Gastranaerophilales bacterium | reverse complement strand
GATTCAGCTTCAAACAAATCTTCAAATCAGGGAATTATTGCGGTAGTAACAATAATAATATTATTAATAGCTGGCGGCGGTATATTTTTCTTTATGAATAATAAAAATTCGAGTATAAATTCGGTTGCGGAAACACCTATAGTTGCTGACAGCAATGTTAATAACACTTATGAACAAACTAAACCTATGATACCCGAATCAAATCAGTCAGAGGCTATACCTTCACAAGGAAAATTAGAACTCGAAAATGATACGTTAAAAATTAAAACTCCGGAACACAGTGATGTAAACAGGGCAATGACAAGTGCATTCGGGGAATCTAATCTGAGCATAAGAAATATAAACTGGTTATGTTCAGCTGAATTATTCACTGATAAAGCATTTAAAGCATACTTGCAAAACCTTGACAGTATGTTAAAACTTAATTTAAATAAAAACATATTAACGGTTGCCGACAGACCTCAAAAAAATTCTGTTGAAGTAAAACTTGCCGTTGATAATGAAGGAGAAATAAAGAAAATAGTAGTATCCGATTCAAGTGGTTCAAGTCAATTGGATGAGGTTGTGTTACAAAGTATTAAAGAAACATTTGAAAGTGAAAAAACGCAAATTCTCAACAATGACAGCTTAAAAGCAGATATGTATTACTTAAAAGTGGTGATAAAAATATAATTTATGATATTATATAAATAGGTATACCATATTAGAGAAAATACGAGTGCTTTTAGTAGAGGAACAAAGAACATTAATAGAAAAAATTGTTAAGGCTGACAAAAATTTCAGCGGCAATGAAGATTTGCTTGAAGACTTTTGTAGTGAGTCTTTTGAAAAATGCTATATGGTGTTTAATTCACAAAATAGCATACAGAAGATAGAAAGTTATGTGGGCAAAGTAGTTCATACTTCAATATTGAGTGTTTTAAAAAATTCGGGTAGGGTTAGACGTTCTTCTATGGGTTTTGTTCCTACTAAAGAAATTAGGGTTGGAGATTTTCACACAACTTCCGAATTAAAAAATGTTAATACGGGAACTGATTTTATTTTAGATTTTCCGGATCCCAGACAAACCGTTGAAGAAGTGCTTATTACAAAAGATTGTCTGCAGCGTATAGCTAATGCTGTTTGTGTAGTTCATAAAGAATTACCATCCCAGCATTTTTACGACATTTTTTATCTTCGTTATGTTAAAGGTAAAAAACAAAGTGAAATAGCCAGAGAGTTAAATCTTTCTCAATCTGAGGTCAGCAAAAGACTTATGCAGCTTTCAAGATTAATAAGCAGTTTTTTGGAAAATACCAAAAGTTAGGTTAATTTATAATGATTTGTAGAAAATGCAAAGCTGAAATACCCGATGATACAATCAGGTGTCCTCACTGCGGAGTAAAAGTTAATATTATATGCCCCGATTGTAATACTTTGAATCCATTTGGTACAATTCATTGCCGTAACTGTTCTAAAGAATTAATTAAAGTTTGTCCCGTTTGTAAAAGTTTTAACTTTTCTGATGCTCAAGTTTGTCGTAAGTGTAATACACCTTTTCAAATTAATAATGATGATATTGATAAAAATCTTCAAACAAATACGGTTGAAGTTGATATCGTTAAACCTTTTAGTAATCAAACAAATAATCTGAATTTACCAAATCTCTCGGTTAATGTTCAAAATGTTAAAAATGTTTCTGAAAATACGAATACAGAGTTATATGATAATTCAAATCAGGAAGGTGAAATTTTCAAAGTTGATGATTTAGATTCTATTAATATTGAAACTGTTGATTATGAGGCTGTTTCAGATGATTTGGAACCTGAAAATGCATTGAGAAATAATGTTGATTCAATCAATATTGATGTTGTTGAGGATTTGGTTGTAGATGTTAATGACAGTATAGAAGAAGGTCAAAAAAATATTACACAAAATACGGAGCAAACTCAGCAGGAGTTTGTTAATGAATATAATATTGAAAATATTGAAATTCAATCTAAAGCTGTAAATAAAACAATAAATTTAATACGTTCATCTATAAAAAAACATATAATCGCAATTAACGGTAATGAGGGAAGCGGAAAATCCGCAGTTATAAAGCAAGTTAGAGATTATTTAACCGATAACGGTTATATTTGTTTATATGGAAGTTTGACACCTTTGTTACAAATTACAAGTTTCGGATTTTTTCAGGATGCATTTTTACGTATAATGGGTTTTCCGCCTTTTATTAAAAATTCTTCTTCTTTTGTAAAAGAATTCAAAAAGAGTAAATATGCTGGTTTGTTTGATTCTTTGGATTCTAAAGAACTTTCATTATTTTTAAATATGTTTTATCCTTCAAAAGAGGATGTGTTTGAAAATATTATTGAAAATAAAAAAATAATTTTTTCAATAATGGAAAAGGTTATAACTTCTTTATTATTAAATAATAATATTGTAATTGCCATTGATAATTTTGAACTGTTAGATGGTGCATCATATGATTTTATCGTTTATTTAATTGAAAGAGGTTATTTTAATAACAGAATGAAACTTTTGGTCGGATATCAGGAAAATAAAGGAATACAAAGTTACTTTGATATACCTGATAATCCTGATGATATATTTGAAACTATTGTTTTGAATAAATTTACAAAAGAAGAAATGTTAAAGTCTTTAAAAAGGACAACAGGTGTTAGTATTGAAGATGTTTTAGATGAAAAATCATTGAACGAAATTGTGGAAAAATCTTCGGGAAATGCCATAAGATTTGAACAGGAGGCTGCTCTTTTATTTGATTTAAATTATATTACTATAGAAAATGAAGAATTAGTTTTAAAAGAAGAAAATAAGTTAGAAATTACACCTGATACATTTGAGGAATTAATAAAATTAAGATTAAATGCATTAGCTCCCGTCAGTAAAAATATGTTATTTATGGCTGCTGTAATGGGATTTAGGTTCTCTGAAGCAATTTTGTTTTCAGCATTAAAAATTCCTTCTGAAAAGGCAGTAAAGATGCTCGATTATCTTTCTAAAGAATTATATATTGATTTTATTGATAATTATACTTGCGAATTTAAAAGTCTTACTCTTTGGAAGATTATATACAAAGAAGCAAAAGCCGATTCTTTATACAAGGAAAATTCCCAAAGATTATATAATGTTTTAAAATCATTAATATTATCAAGTAATTTACAGAAAGCTATATCTTGTGAAGAAGCTATAAATAAAGATGAAAAATATAAAATATGGAATAACAGTGCTGATTTAGCGGCGAAATTGGGAGATACGAATCTTTATATAATAGCAAAGAAACAGTGTTTAAAGCTGCTTGATGAAATATCCGTCTCGGAACCTGAAGAAGTAAGAGCTCAAATTTATGAGCAAATGGGAAAACTACTGAGTGAAAAGTCGCCTAAAGAAGCTGTAACTTATCTTTCAAATGTACTTGATTTAAATATTAAAAATTCTGATGTTAATAAAATTATTGATTTATCGGGATATTTTGTAAACAGTTGTTATTTATCGGGTAATTATTTCGGTGTTGTTGAAGCTGTGGATGCCGTTATTTCATCTTTAAGCGGTTGTGAAGAAGAAATATCGGCTTTGGATTTATCTTTAATTAAAACAAGGAAGTTAAATGCACTTTTAAATATCGGAAACAGTGAACAAATTATTAATCTTGTTAATGAAGAAATTATACCCGATATTGAGCCTGCCCTTAATTCGGTAAACCCAAATTCTTCCATGAGCCAAATATTAATTCATGCCTGGATTATATCAAAAGTTGTGATTGCAAAAGCTTATGGAATACAAGGGAATAAAGAAATATTTAATGTGGTGGATGAACTTCGGGCATTTATTTCTAAATATAATTATAATTCAGAGTATTATTTGACTCAAACTAATATTCTTGAGGCTTTTGCAAATACAATATCCGGTGAAGTAAATAAATCGGATGATATATTATCAAATATTTCTGTTGAATATAAAAATAAAAAAATGAATACAACACTTCTTGCCGAATGGAATTTGATTAATATAATTAATCGTGTATTATCCGAGCAAACGGCAGACTTAAAAGCGGATTTATTTGAATTGGCTGCGTTTACAAATAATATTAATGAACATACTTTGAAAAATATAGTTAAACTTATTTTGGGATATATATTAAAAGAAGAGGGTAATAAAACAAAAGCTCTTGAAATATTTAATGAAGAAATTGCATATTTTGCGAAGGAAAAAATTGCTATAGGTGCAATGCTTTCTTGGGCATTTATTGTACAAATAACTTTGGATTTGGGCGATTATGATAAAGCTCTTAATACCTCAATGAAATCTTTGGAAATTGCTCAAAGCTCTAAAATTAACAATTACTTCTTTACGGTATATTTCCAAAAATATATTTCTGATATTTATTTATTTAAGCAGGATTATATTGCAGCAAAAATGTATCTTGAAAAAGCAGTTATGGTAGCTAAACAATTTGATTTAAAATATCAATTAGTTGAACTTTACATATCTTTCGGAAAATACATGGAAGAATTTATGCAGGAAAATAAGATGTATACACAGGAATATGTTAAGTTGACAGGCGATATGTATAATAAAGCTCTAAATTATGCTAAAGAATTAAAGCTAAAAAATCTTATTGATTTAGCGGTCAGAGAACGTTCGTCTTTTAAAGTATATTGTCAATTAAATAATATAGAATATTCTTTTTAAAGGAAAATATCATGAAAAATATTAAAACATTAATTATAACTTTAATACTTTTAAATTCTTTAAATTTATTAGCTTATGCCTCAGGAAAGGTTGATTATATTAAATATAATAATGAATTAAGAAATTGTTTTAGTGAAAATACGTCTAATTGTTATGCAAAATTAGTAAATACATATAATTTAAACGAAGCAAGATATTATTATGCACAAAGTTTGTTTAAGGAAAAAAATTATGCTAAAGCAAAAAGTGAATATGAAACAATATTAAGAACCGAAAAAAGTAATAATGGTATAATTAATGCCGCAAAAAACGGTCTTGAACAAATAAAACAGTTAAATGTGAACATGAGAAATGCAAATAATGCGGATTGGGGAGATTATTATTCTCAGCTTGATTCTACCGGATTATGGGAAAATCCCCGTAATTTAAGAGTTTATGTTGAAGGGAAAACAGGTAAAGAATATATATTAACTCAAGCTTTTAAAACATGGGATAATGCTGTTGCAGAAATTGGTTTTACTTATGTTAATTCACCTGATAATGCCGATATAATCTGTTTTTTTGTGGATAATCTCAATCTCGGAAATGCTGCAGGTATAACTGAAACCGAATATAATAAATTATCTTCCGGTGTTAAACGTTTAAAAAAGGCGACGGTTAAAATAGCTTTCTATAGACCCGGTACTTCGGGTAAATTTACCGATAATAATCTCTTGTGTATAACTTTACATGAAATCGGGCACGCTTTAGGTATTTTATCTCACAGTACAAACAAAAATGATGTAATGTACCCAACCACAGATACTTATCAAAATACTTATATTTCCAAAAGAGATATGAATACAATTAAAAAAATGTATAACAATTAGTCATATATTTTTTTATACATATTGTATGTTTTAAATACTTTTTTTACGTAATGGCGAGTTTCTTCAAATGGTATTCTTTCAATGAATTCATCACTGTCTTGAGTATTAAAATTTTTAATCCATCTTTTAACAGAGCCTTCTCCTCCATTGTATGCTGCAATTACGTATATGTCCTTATTGTTTCCCGTGTTGCTAAATCTATCATATAAATATTTAAGATAGTTACAGCCAAGAAATAAATTTAATTTCGGATTTTCAAGTTCCGGTTTTTCAAAGACATCTATTGACAGTTTTGATATTATATAATTTGCGGTATCAGGCATTAATTGCATTAAGCCTGTTGCATTAACGGAGCTTTTGGCATTCTCATTAAAATGGCTTTCTTCTCTTATTAAAGATAATATTAAAAACGAGTCAATATTTAATTTTTTACCGGCTATATTTATTTCGTCTATATAATAAATGGGATACATTAGTTTGTATGATTCACTTGCAAAAGGAGGTTTTAGTTCGGTTTCATTTATATAATCCCTTGCTAATACAATTGAGCGTGATTTATTACCCTTTCTGTATTCAAACCAACTATCCGCTATTTTATTATTAAAGTCCGCATCTGACCATATCTCATAATCTCCCATTGCAAATAGGCTGTTAATTAATTTTAAATCCTTTATATCCATTTCCGATAATGACAGGGGAAAATCAATATCATAATTTTTCTCTGATATTCTGAGATTTTTATCAGTTATAAAGAAATCTTCTTTTTTATCTAATATACTTTGTGCCCTAAGCCCATAGTAATCATCCGAAAATTTAGTTGATAATTTTGAATAAAGTGTATGTGCTTCTTGATTCTTATTTTCTTTGGAATAAATTTTTGCAAGCCAAAACATTATTTTGGGTGTAGATTTAGCATTTGTAAATAATTTTATATGATTTAATCCTATTTCTTTTGCTTTTTCATAATTTTGTTTTGTGTAGTTATACCAAAATAAATTCCACATGGATTCGGGAACATAATTACTTTCAGGATATTTTTTTATTAATTCTTCATATAACGGTACAGACTTTTCTTTTGAAAGAAGATTAGCTGTTTTATACATAATATAATCTTCTCCTTTAAGCGAATTTTCTTTTGCTAAATTATACATTTTAAGCCAATTTTGTGTTTTGGAAGAATTCATATATGATGTAAAAATATTATAAATAGCGTGAAGGTTTTCTTCTTCGGTTGCTTTTGAATGTGATATCAAGCCGGTTTCTATTAATTTCTTTGCTATAAGTTTATTTCCGCAATAATGATTGGTTAATACAATATAATCCCATACGTCATCTGCCGGTAGTTTTGAAAATAACGATAAAGCTTGTTCGTATTTACCGCCTTTAAAATATGCTAATGCCATATTTTTTATTTCTTTTTCCGATAAATTAACTCCTAAGTTTGATAATTCGTCTGCTGCAGGAATTAAATAATCTTTGGTTACTGTTTTATCATTTAAGGCTTTATCTAAATATTTTGAAAAATATGATTCGGCTTTTTCTTTATTATAATTTTTTTCTATAAGCCCTAAGTAATATTCTTTTTGAGGCAGATAATCACCATTTTTTATATTTAAATCTTCAAATTGAAGTTTTGCTTCATCATATCTTTTTAAATAAAAATAACATTTTGCTAAATTAATTTTAGCATTCTTAATAAATATAGAATTCGGTGACTTTGAAAGAAACATTTCATATTTCAATACGGCAGTATTGTAATCACCTACTTTTTGTGCACTTTTTGCCTGCCTGTATAGTGCCATATGATATAGAGGGCTTATCCATTTAATTTTCCCGAAATTATAATACGCATTTTGATAATCACCGTTATTATAAAATGCTATACCTTGTTTATAGTATAAAGGTGAATTTTGGGTAATTTTATCATTATATATCAGTATCATTACAACTAAAATTATAATGACTATGATTATTCCTAATATATAATTTAAATATTTCATAAACTATTCTTTTTAATCCCCAATTTATAATATACCATAACCAAGAATTAAGTTAAAATTACCCTGTTTCGTCCCGTAGTTTTTGCTTTATATAAAGCTTTATCCGCTTTTTGCGTGAATATTTCACTCGACATTGCTTTATCAAAAGCACATACACCTATACTTACCGTTATATTCAGATAATTAGATTTTTTACTTGCTACATTTTTTATATCTATTTGTGAGTTTTCTATGACTTTTCTTAATCTTTGTGCAACAAAAAAGGCTTCTTTGCTTGAAGTTTGAGGAAGTATTATAAAAAATTCTTCTCCTCCGTATCTGCAGGCTATATCATATTCTCTTATTTCATGCTTAATTATTTCGGATACATTTTTTAATACACAATCACCTGCCGCATGTCCGTATGTATCATTTACTTTTTTAAAATAATCCACATCTAACATCATGCAGCATAATTCTTTATTGTTTCTCTTTGCATTTGAAACCTCCTGACCTAACCTTATTTCCATTTGCCTTCTGTTGTTTAAGCCTGTTAATGCATCCATTGTCGCATGTTTTAAAACTTCGGCATATACATTGGCTCTTTCTATTGTTAGTTCAGATTGTTTTGTTAATTGTATTAAATAATCCAAGTCTTGCTGGCTTAATTTGTCGATGTTGCTGTATGCAGCTATTGCTCCTATTACTTTTTCTTCATTCTTTAAAGGGAATATCCCTATCCTTGAATTATCAGATAATAAGTATTCTGTTTTTTTATTCAGTTTTTTTAGCATATTAAATATTTTTTTATCATTACAAGCATTTGGCCATACTAATTTAAATTTATCTTTTTCATATATAAATATATATATTAAATGGGAATGCATAAATCTGTCTATCATTTCACCTATTAGTGGTATTATGTATGACAGTTCATACTGGCTTTCAATTATTTTGGCAATATCCTTCATTGCTTTATAAAAGTTCAGGCTGACTTCCATTTGCTCATTTAAATTATAATTTATTATTGCACCTGATATAAATTTTGATGAAATGTTCAATAATTCAAAAAACTCTTTTGTAAATTTTTTTAGAGCCGTGCGGATTCTCATAAGTCCAAAAACATCCTTATTAAAGACTAAAGGAAAAGTAATTATATTTTCATCTTCAATTATGTCTTCAAAAAAATAATCATTTTCAAAGGAAAAATCACACGGAAATTCTGTATCATTAAAATAAAATATTTCTCCTTTTTTTTCTGAAAGGAGGCTGAATTTGTTATTTATTTCTATAGTTTTTGATTCATTATTTATAAGTTCATAATCTCTTATAAAATCCTTGAGAATCATATTATTTCCGTCCCAAATAATGAATTCGGCATCTTCAATTTGAAGATTTTCTTTAAAATGTTTGTTAAGAGAAGCTATTGTATTTATCGGATATATTTCTTCCGATAAAATGTTTGAAAGTTTATTTAAAAAATCTAAGTTATTGTTTTGTTTTTCCATATTAAGGTTCTTCAAATTCTTTATTATACTTGCATCTTAAAAGTTTGTTCATATCATAATCTTTTTGTTTGTCATATAAAACTTTCCCCTTATGATATACAATTTCATCTTTTGGCAAAGAAGTTAAATCCACCCTGTTTTTAAGGTATTCATAATTGCCTTCGTTAAGAATTCTTCTGTTAATATCTCTTATAATACCGAAGACATATTTGCTGCGTTCCTGTTTTCCTTCTAAATCCAAAAGGAGAGTTGTTTTTTCAAATTCTTCAAGAGATTCTCTGTTTCTGTTCATTGCTCTTAATAAAATAGCGTAATTATAGTGCGCTTCATATTTCATTGGATTTATGTTTATTGCACGGCAATAATCTTTTGCGGCATTGTTGTAATCTCCCAAGAGATGATTGGTCAGTGCTAAATTATAAGTATTATCATAATCTTTTTTTAAATATTTTTGAGCTTTAATATAAGAATCACGTGCTTTTTGTAAATATTTGACTGAAAGAGATTTTCTATCTCCCATAAATACGGACTTACCCCTGTATGCTAAACCCATATTATAATATGCTATACCCCTATTTAGATTTGTAGTTTTTCTGTTGCTGTATACAAGCGGAATTGTAATTATTTTGGGTGAGGTGCTTGTTATTCTTCCGTATTCCTGTATGGCTTTATCATAACTTGCCATTTTTTCCGCTAATATTATGCCTAAATCCATTCTGCAAAACATGTAATCAGGTTTATGTTTAAGTGCATTCTTGTAAGAATTAACTGCTTCTGTGTAATTTTCATAACTTACATATATACTTCCTAAATTACAGCTTGCGTTTGAGTGTTCGGGATATTGTCTTAAACCTGCTCTGTAATAATCAATAGCTTTTTGATAATTTCTTTTTTTAAAAGCTTTATCCCCTTTGTTTACATAGTAAAATCCTACGCATTTATGATATTGCCTTATATACCAATCTTTATAAAAGTATAAAGAAGCTATAAAACAGATAAATAATAAGAAAAATAATGCTTTTACTATCTTTAGTTTCAGCAGTTTAATTATTAAATCCACTTAAACCACCTCTTAATTATTATGTATCAATATTAGTAGCATATACAGCATTTGATTCAATAAATTCACGTCTGGGTTCTACATTGTCACCCATTAATACGTCAAATAATTGATCTGCTAACATCGCATCTTCAATTGTTACTTTCAAGAGAGTTCTGTTTTGAGGATCCATTGTTGTTTCCCATAATTGCTGGGGCATCATTTCTCCTAATCCTTTGAAGCGCTGAATGCCAACACCTTTTTTGCCTCTTTCCTCAATTATTCTTTGAAGTTCGGTGAATGAATTAATTTTTAATTCTTCACTTCCTGTATTTAAATGTAATGTTTTTTCTTCTTCAAACAGAAATTCTCTTATTAAAGGGTATGTTGCTTCAATTTTTGCATATTCTGAGGATTTAATAAAGTTTTGTGTAACTGAAACAGCATCTATATCTTTTCCTAAGTCAACTTTAATTGAATATTTACCTGTTTCAAGATTTTGTTTCAGTGAAACGGAATAATCTTTTGCTTCAACGATACCGTAATTTTCTGCATGGTCTTTAATATAGTGTTGAAGGTATGCAATAATTTCTTCCATTCTGTTAATATTTTCAAAGTCTTCAGCTTTTATGCCCGAGCGGACAAGCCCTCTTACTACAACTGACGGTATGGCATTTATTATCGGACTGTTAAATGAATTATAATATCCTGACATATTACCGATTAATGTTACTAATTCTTCATTTGCACAAACTTTATCCTTTGAATTATCACATAATGACAGACCTAATGTACCTCTTTCTCTCAAAGCTTTATCTAATGCCCTGTCATCATATAAATATTCGGAATTCTTACCTATCGTAAGCTTATATAAAGGAGGCTGAGCTATGTATATATAGCCGTTATCAATTAATGGTTTTGCGTATCTGAAGAAAAATGTTAATAATAAAGTTCTGATATGCGCACCGTCTACATCTGCATCTGTCATAAATATAATTTTATGATAGCGGAGTTTTTCTATATTAACATCGTCTTCATTCTTGCTTATGTTAATTCCTATGGCTTGGATTAAAGATTGAATTTCATTATTTCCGTATATTTTGTCTAATCTTGCACGTTCAACATTTAAGATTTTACCTCTTAAAGGAAGAATAGCCTGAAACATTCTGTTTCTGCCCTGTTTAGCGCTGCCGCCTGCAGAATCACCCTCAACTATATATAATTCACATTTTTCAGGTTCTCTGTTGGAGCAATCGGCTAATTTTCCCGGTAGTGTGGAATTTTCAAGCGCTGATTTTCTTCTTGTTAAATCTCTTGCTTTTCTTGCAGCTTCTCTTGCTCTTTGAGCCTGAAGTATTTTTTCTATTATTAATTTTGCTGATTTAGGGTTAAATTCAAGCCATTCTTGGAATTTTTCTCTTACAACATCGTTAACAGCACTTTGAGCTTCCGTATTTCCGAGTTTTTCTTTTGTCTGTCCTTCAAATTGAGGTTCACTCAATTTAACACTGACAATAGCGGTTAATCCTTCACGAACATCATCTCCTGTGACGTTTGGGTCTGAATCTTTTAATAAATTATTTTTTCTTGCATAGTCATTTAATACACGGGTTATTGCGTTTCTGAAACCGGTTAAGTGAGTTCCGCCCTGATGGGTGTTTATGTTATTTGCAAAACTTAAAACAGATTCATTATATGCATCCGTATATTGCAGTGCAATTTCAACGGCAATTCCTTCTATTGTTTTATCCATATAAACGGGTTTTTCAAACATTACATTTTTATTTTTATTTAAAAATTCAACATAACTTCCTATACCGCCTTCATAATGGAATTCTTCCGTTTTATCCGCTTTTGCGTCATAAAAAGTGATTTTTAATCCTTTATTTAAGAAAGCCATTTCTCTTAAACGATTTGAAATAACTTCTCTGTCCATAATTGTTGTTTCTTTAAATATTTCAGGATCGGGCCAAAAGGTTGATTTTGTACCTGTTTTTTCAGTTTCTCTGATTTTTTCAACAGGACCTGTAGGTTCTCCTCTCATATATTCTTGCCTGTGAACAAAACCATCCCTTGCTACTTCAACAACCATTTTTTCTGACAATGCATTAACAACTGATGCACCTACACCATGAAGTCCGCCTGATACCTTGTATCCGCCGTCTCCAAACTTTCCTCCGGCATGAAGTACTGTATGTACTATTTCTAATGCGGATTTACCGCTTTCGGGTTTTATGTCAACAGGAATTCCTCTTCCGTCATCTTCTACGGTTACGCTTTCATCTTTATTAATTGTAACTTTAATATGTTTACAATAACCTGCCAATGATTCATCTATTGAATTATCGACAATTTCATATACGCAATGATGAAGTCCTCTTTGGCTTGTGGAACCTATATACATCCCCGGTCTTAATCTAACTGCTTCTAATCCTTCAAGAACTCTTATGTTACTGGCATCATAATTATTTGTCTGTACTGTCATGTATCCTAACCCCAATCTAATATATCTCTTCTTATTGTACTACAAATAATATCTTATTGCCAATTCGCCATGTACTTTTTACAATTTTCTCATACATTAGTATGAAATTTTGTAAAAATCGTTAAAGTTTTAGTTTTAATTACCGATAATAATATTATAAAATTTTGCATAAAATTGTAATCTAAAATATAATGGTAGTATAGTTTAAGAAACTGAAATATTATGGGTAGGATATTACATGACAGAGGATAACAAAGAGAAAAAAAATGTTTCCGTGTTTGCAAGAAGTGAAATTTCTTTAGAAACAGATCCTTTAGAAGAAATTTTCGCATTAAATCTCGGAGATTTTATTTCGGAACATTTAATCTCGGATGAACTTGTGCAAAAAATCAGTAAAACTAAAGTTGATAAATTAGGAAGTTTAAAAAAACAATTAAAAGAATTAATATCTATTTATTCCATTGATAATACTTTAAAAATTTTAGGTTTTAGCGGCAGGGAAGAATGTATAATTTACAATGCAATTGCCAAAACAATTAAACAAATGGTTGAAATGGATGCTTGTCATGTATTTTTATCAAAAGATAACATAATGGGGGATAATCCTCACGATTTTGATTTATTGCTTGTGGGTTCTTCAGTTAAATTGAATTCTGATATTTCGGAGTCTGATATAGGTTATTCTTTTAAAGATAACAGTTATGTGGCTGATTCTTTCAGATTTGTTAAATCCATTGAAGTAAAAGATTGTTCAAAAGATAAAAATTTTAAACCGATTTTATCTTTAAATGAAGATAAAATTAGTTATTACTTAGCTGTTCCAATGTATAATAATATGGAAAAAGTAGGTGTGATTGTTGTTGAAAATAAAACCGAAAAAGTGTTGTCTGAAGAATTTATCGAGCTTTTGACGGTTACGGCTAAGTTATTTGCTACTTCCATGTCATTAAAAAAACTTACGGAAGAAACTGATGAATTAATCAAAAAAGAAGATGTTACGGTTGTTCATTTGCAAAATATTCGAGCTGAACTTACGGCATTAATCGGTGATTTAAGTTTACAGCAGCAATTATTTGTTGAAAATTTAGCGCAAGCCGTTGATGCTAAAAGTAATTTCAAAAATAATTATTCCCATGATGTTGCCGACTTGGCAAAAGAAATATCTACGGTTTTAGGATTAAATGAAAAGACAAAAGATTTAATATATTATGCGGCACTCTTAAGAAATATAGGTAAAGTTACTTTACCTGAGGAATTATTTAACAAAAAAGAGCAATTATCCGAAGAAGATTGGGAAAAACTGCAAAACCACCCTAATGTTGGTGTAAGTATCTTAATGAGTATAAATTTCTTATCCGAGGTTGTTCCTTATATCAATTATCATAAAGAATATTGGGATGGCTCAGGTGAGCCTGAGGGTTTGAAAGGTTATTCCATTCCTCTCGGTTCAAGAATTATTGCCATTGCCGATGCTTATAGCGCATTAACTTCCAAACGGGCATACAGAGATGCTATGTCTAAAGAAAAAGCACTTGAAATTATTCATTCGGAAGCCGGCTTTAAATGGGATCCCGAACTTGCTGCTTTACTCGAAAAGATTGTTAAATAACTCTCATTGAATTGTATTATAAAGTTCAGGAAAAATTTTCAGACTTCTTTTTAATATGCCGTTTATGTATGCGATTAAAATTCCGTAATTTGTTATGGGAATATTTTGGTTTAGGCAAGATTCATACCTATAAATAACTTCTCTGTCTTTTAACATGCAAGAGCCGCAATGAACGACCATTTTATATTTATTTAAATTTTCGGGAAAACTTCCGCCTGATGAAAATTCAAAATTTAATTTCTTATTGGTATAATTTTGAATCCATTTAGGGAGTTTAACTGTTCCAATATCATCACATTGTCTGTGATGTGTACAGCCTTCAGCTATAAGTATCGTGTCGTTATCATTTAAATTTTTAAGCATTTTTATTCCGTTTATAGCGGTATTTAACACTCCTTTATATCTTGCAAAAAGTATTGAGAAAGAAGTTAATAGTATATCCTCGGGAGTTTTTTCCATAACGTATTTAAAAACTTGAGAATCTGTTATAACTAATTTCGGTTTTTTATTAAGACTTTGAATTGTTTGGGTTAACTCAGATTCTTTAACGACAACTGTTATATTGTTGTTATCCAGTAAATCTCTTAAAACCTGCTGCTGCGGCAGTATTATTCTTCCCTTTGGTGCTGCTGAATCAATAGGCGTAACCATAATTACGATATCATCACTTTTTACAAGGTCGCTTACTAATTTTTGTTTATTTGAATTATCGTCATAAACATTAATTATAAGCTGTTTTAATTCTTGTATATTGGTGCCTTCTTTTGCGCTTACGTATATTTCATTAGGTTTTAAAGTTTTAAAAGAGTTTAATTTATCTGATTTATTATATGCAATAATATATTTGATATTTAATTTTTTAAAAATATCAATTAACTCAAGCTCATATTGAGAGAGTTCTTTTGAAACATCGGTAATTAAAATGGCAATATCTGTTTTATGAAGAACTTGTTTTGTTTTTTCAATTCTTAAGTTACCGAGTTCTCCTTCATCGTCAATTCCTGCTGTATCAATAAGCATAACGGGACCTATGGGCAGTAGCTCCATTGATTTATATACGGGGTCTGTAGTTGTTCCTTTTATTTCAGATACGATAGCAAGATTTTGATTCGTAACCGCATTTATAAGACTTGATTTTCCGCTGTTACGAAGTCCGAAAAAACCTATATGTATTCTTTCCGAAGAAGGTGTTAGATTCATACTCATGCTTTAATTATACAATGAATAAAAGAGATTTATATATAAATAATTTTCCGCTAAATATATTTAAATATAGTCATAATGTCATTTTGAACTTCCTTTCCTTGTCGTGCTGAACATTCCCCTGTCCTGCTGAACTCTTATCTGTCATGCTGAACTTGTTTCAGCATCTCATATTTCAGCATCTCATATTTTCTTTATGTCATTCTGAGGAGCGAAGCGAGCTCAGAATCTCATCATCGTAGACCCTGAAACGAGTTCAGGGTGACAAGTTTTTTTAGACCCTGAAATAAATTCAGAATGACAAAATTTTCGTTAAGATTTACTCCTTGTCGTGCTGAACATTCCCCTGTCCTGCTGAACTCTTATCTGTCATGCTGAACTTGTTTCAGCATCTCTTATTTCAGCAGCTCCTGTTTTATTGAAATTTGCTATATAAGTCCTGAATGAAATATATTTACCTTTAATTATTGTTTGTCTATAATTGAATTATGTTTAAGAAAATAAGAATATTTTTAATAATAATATTATTAGTTGCGGGTATGTGCGAAGTTAATGCTGTGGACAGTTATATTCCGGTGCGTGTAGGTATAAGTGATACTAAGTTTCAAAAATATTTGTATGATTCAATTGAATTTAATAATCCCTCAGAGATTGATATAATGGATCCTTCAACGGGGTATACAGTTGTATTTGATGAAAATACAAAGATAGTCAGGGTTGTATCCGAAAATAATTTATTCAGTGTTTATTCCGATGATAAACTTCTTGCTAAAAATATATACGGAAGTTTATATGTCAGACCCAAACATGATTGTTTGATATCAATAAATAATTTAAAAAGAAAAGGAAAACAGGCTTTATACAGAGGTTACATAGAGCTAAAACGAAGTGAAAAAGATATATCAAAATTTGCCGTAGTAAATATATTAAGTTTAAAAAGTTATTTAAAAGGAGTTGTCCCGAATGAAATGCCTGTAAGATTCGGGCTTGAAGCATTGAAGGCACAAACTGTAGCCGCAAGAAATTATGCTGTGACTCCGAGAGTTAAAGCATATAAAGAATTTGATTTGTGTGATTCCGTTGCTTGTCAGGTCTATTACGGTGCAAATACGGAAGATGAATTATCAAACAGAGCAATAGAAGAAACTAACGGAATAATTGCCGTTGATAAAGAGTATAATCCTATTCTCGCTTTATACAGTTCAACTGCAGGAGGTTATACGGAAAGTTATGAATATTCATTCTCAGATCCAAAGACAAGAGAATTTCCCTCGGAACACCTTTCATATTTAGTTGCTGTGCCTGATGATAAAAATTTTAAAACACTTGAAACGGATGAAGAAGCCGAAAAATTTTACACCTCAAAACCTGAAGCTTTTGATGATAAATCACCTTATTACAGATGGGAAAAGGAATGGTCAAAGGAAGAGCTTGAAAAAGTTCTTTCAAAAACTCTTATAGCACAATCAAAAACAGGATTTGTGGTTCCGCAATTATTAAACTCCGATGATTTTGGAAGCCTTGAATCCATAAAAGCTCTTAAAAGAGGAGAATCGGGTAAAATTATAAAACTTGAAATAAAAACTGATAAAAATACATTTACGGTTATGAAAGAACTTGTAATAAGAAGATGTTTTCAGAAAAACGGCATATCTCTTCCGAGTGCCAATTTCGTAATAACCAAAATTGATTCCGAAAATCCTGTTTATAAATTTTCAGGCGGAGGCTTCGGGCATGGTGTCGGGTTAAGTCAGTGGGGAGCAGGTAAGATGAGCTCTTTGGGCTACTCTTATGATAAAATTCTTCAACATTATTACAAGGGGATTCTGCTTTCTACCATTCCCATGAAGGTTAAAGGTTCTTCAAAAGAGGTTGAACAAGAATTCTATACTTTGGATAAAAAAGCTCAAATATTGATTGAAAACCCTAATAAAATTAAGGAAATCAGAATAAAGGTTAATAAAAGAGAATTAAATGCAAAACTAAGCAGTGGAAAAAATCTTATAAATATAAACAGATATGTTGAAAAAGGGCTTAATAAAGTATCTTATTCTATAATGGATGAAGATGCGGATTATAATAAATATATTACGGCATCAGTAATAGTAAAAGAGGCTCAAGATGAGTAGAGAAACCTCTTTGTTAAAAGCAGCTTGGCTGATAGCTTTTGTTACAATCATCTCAAAATTTGTAGGATTTTTAAGGGATGTAATTATTGCAAATTATTATGGTGCCGGAATGGTATCGGATGCATATTTTTACGCATATCAAATACCTTCTTTGGCTATAATTTTAATAGGCGGCGTGGGAGGTCCTTTTCACAGCGCAACGGTAAGTGTATTTGCTAAATTGGTTAATCCTGATGATAAAATGCCTGAGGAAAAAGTTAATAAGTTATTTAATACCTTTTTGACTTCGTCATTTATCGTATTTGCCTTATTGTCTATATTAGTGTTTGTATTTTCGGAACAAATACTTAACTTTATAATTCACAGTGATAATTTACAACTAATAAAACTCGCAAGCGGACATTTGAGAATAATGACACCTGTTATACTAATCGGCGGTATAATAGGAATTTATTACGGTCTTTTAATAACATACAGAAATTTTCTGCTCCCGAATATTTCACCTGTTATGGTTAGTTTGACAATTATTATCATACTTTTATTTTCAGGAGGTAATGATAAATACGGGGTGTATTTAGCAGTAGCAACTTCGATAGGGGCACTTTTGCAGTTTTTAATTCAAGCCCCCGGTGTGAGAAAATTAGGATACAGAATAAAACCAAATTTTAATTTCAGCTTTAAAAATAATCCTGAATTTAAAAATTTGGTAGAACTTGTATTTCCTGCCGCCTTAAGTTCTACAATAGGTCAAATATATGTATATGTTGATATGTTTTTTGCTTCACAGCTTAAAGAAGGTGCTTGGACTGCAATAGGATATGCGAACAGAGTATTTCAATTTCCTGTCGGAATACTTGTAACAGCATTTTTAGTTCCTTTGTTTCCTATATTTTCAAAATTAGTCGGTGAGAAGAAATATGATGAAATTAAGTATTATTTTCATAAAGGAGTGGGACTCTTAAATTTTGTAGCGATACCTATTCTTTTTGCAATTATAATGCTGTCTTATGACGTAATACAACTTGTATTTCAAAGAGGAATGTTCGATTCAAAGGCTACATATATGGTATCTCAGGCATTAATATTCTTATCATTTGCCATAATCCCTTATGTTTTCAGAGATTCGATTACGAGAATATATTATTCTTTTAATGATTCAAGAACTCCGTTTCTCGTCGCATTTTCATCTGTTGTTTTGAAATTTATTCTGAATGCCCTTTTTATAAAATCAATGGGAATAGCAGCAATAACACTTTCCACATCATTAGTAACTTTAATGAATGCATTTATTTTGGGGGTAATTTTATTAAAGAGAATTAATCTTGATTATAAAATTTATTTTAAAAATTTATTAAAAATGTTAGCTGCGGCAATTTTGGCATTTTCGGCTAATTATGTATTATATATATTATGGAATGTAGCACAGGATAGTTGGATATTACTGTTGATAAAGACTATTGTAATGTTTGTATTATCAATGTTAACTTATGTGGTGCTTTCTGCATTATTTAAAATAGAATTTGTAGGTGAATTAATTGAAAGAATTAAAAATTATATCAAACAAAAATTCGGATGCAAAAGAACTGAATAATATATTAAAAAACGGCGGAGTTGTGGCTTTTGTTACTGATACCGTTTGGGGCTTGGGGTGTATGCCTAATTCTAAAAAAGGTGTGGATAAAATTTATGAAATAAAAAACAGGGACAGGTCAAAACCGTTAATTTTAATGTCTGATGATGTTAAAAATCTTTATCCTTATGTGGCTGAAGTTCCCTCTATAGCAGAAAAATTAATAAAACAATATTTCCCCGGTGCATTGACCGTAATATTAAAAAAATCCGAATTAACCAAAGATTATATCACTTCAAATAAAGATACTGTAGGAATAAGAGTTCCAAATAATAAGTGTTTTAATGAAATTTGCAAGATAACGGAAGGACATGTTTTAGCTACGACAAGCGCAAATATTTCAAATTCAGAATCCTCCAAAACATATGAAGAAGCTGTTGAATCAATAGGAAAGTTTGTTGATGCAATAATTGCCGATGAAGGATACCTTTGTAAAGGAACAGAGTCAACCGTGGTATTAGCTGACTCTGATTCTTATAAAATTTTAAGACAGGGAATTGTTAAATTTTAATCTTTTAAAGCCGAAAGAGGAACTTTAATTACTTGACCGGCTTTAAGGGATGCATTTGAATAATCTTTATAAGCTCCGCTATATTCGGGGGTATCTTTTCTGTATTCATAATTTATAACGTTATATTTTCTGATTGCTTTATCTTTAATACCAAAAACTTCTTTGAATACTTCAACATTCATATCACCGAATTGTGAATATAATTTAGCGGCATCATAGGTTGTATCAGAAGTAAGAGGTTTTACTATATAATACATATATTTGCCGTCTGTATATGTTTCTGCAATATTTTCTCTTACAAGCTTTTTATGAGAAAGTTCTTTATATTGATTAACTAATTCATCTCTTTCTTCTGCTGTTAGTTTGGAGTTATAAAGTTTTTCCTGAACATTTTCTATTTTTTTATCCAATTTATCATAAACTGCAGGGATTGCTATTTTTTCAACATCATATAATTCATCTTCATTTTCAATATTATTAATTGCCAAAATAGCATCTTCGGATGTGTTATAAATATCTGCAACATTTGCAATTTCTGTTTCAGCCGCATTATAAGGTATAACAACGGGAGATGGAATTGTATCTCTTGTTGCAATTGCGTGTGCACCTGCACCCATTGCAAAAGATGTTAATAATGCTGCAATTCTTTTCGGGACTTTGCAGGTATTTTTTTTATGTTTATGGTTATTATGTTCTGTTCTATTTTTGCTTGGTACAAATGTATCGGTATTATTTATTCTGTTATATCGAGCTTGATTATAATTTCCGGAAAAGTTAACTGCCGGTGTATAGCTTGTAGATATGTTATTAATGTTCATACTTTTACCTTTCTTTATACTCATTTAAAGAACAAGAAAAAATATAATTGATAAATTATAAATTCAAATTTACAAAACTTCATATATTAAAAAAAAGATTAAAGTTTTATAAAAAAAAACCGATAAACGTTCATGTATATTAGTAAATAGGAGTGTTAAGTATGGACATAGAAAGTATTAAATCTTTAATC
>CANQNX010000022.1 GCA_947625345.1 Candidatus Gastranaerophilales bacterium | reverse complement strand
TCGCTGAATTGCTTATAACTTTTAACGCTTCCTCCTTTGTTATAAACGGTTTCAGTGATAAATCCCAATTCGTTAAGAGCGGTTTCTGTGAATTCTCCTTTTTCTCCATACGAATATTTATATGTCATCGAATTATCACCATCGATTTTAAATTCGGTTAATTTACCGTCTGCACCATATTTTGCGGTAAAGTTTGCTTCTTTACCTTCTTTATCTTTAATAGTGCCGGTTAAAGTGGAATTAGGGGCTGAATTGCTTGCAATTTTGTTTTCACTTGATGCGGGAGTGAAAGCTATTTGTTGATGTTCTAATTCTTTTTGTAGTGCATCGCTTTTATGTGCAAAAGAAAATGCTTTATCAGTTACATTTTTTTCTTGCTGATGATTTATAAAGGCTTGTGCATAATTTGTTACTATATCTGTGCCTTTTTTATTATCTTCTAATGACGCTTGTGCTTTATTTGATTGATTCTGATTATTATTTTCCGTTTTTTCAGCAGCGGAAGTTTGACCGTTCCCCCCGTTTACGCTTTCTTCTTTATTATTGTCTTTTTTTGTCATTCTATCGTAATAGTATTTGTAATTTGAACTAAAATTTATAGATGAATTCATTATAAAATTCTCCTTTAATTTTATATCGGCATATTACTTTGTAATCTTTAGTTTTATAAATTTTTATTTACAATAATTAATTGAAAATTTATAATATGAATTAAGGAATTAGAATGGAAGCCGAACATGTTTGAAAATTATTATTCAGAAAGAATAAAACGCACACCTTCATCATTTATAAGAGATATTTTAAAAGTTATTCAAAATCCTCAAATTATCTCATTTGCAGGCGGACTTCCCAATCCTGTTTCTTTTCCGAAAGAAGAATTAAAAATATCAATGAACAGAATCTCTGATAAGTATGGAGATAAGTTGTATCAATATTCAACGACTCTGGGGCTTGAGTCTTTAAGACAATTTATAGTGGAACGATATAACAAACTTTGGGATATGAAAATAGATATCGGAAATGTAATTATTACAACAGGTTCACAACAAGCTTTAGATTTAATCGGTAAAGTGTTTATTAATGAAGGGGATAAAGTATTAGTTGAAAAACCATCTTATCTCGGGTTGTTACAAACATTTTGTTTATATAATGCGGAATTTATTCCCGTGCTGCTTAATGATGACGGGCTTGATATTGATGATTTAAAAAGAAATTTATTATTGCATAAACCCAAATTGGCATATTTAATTCCGAATTTTCAGAATCCTACGGGATTAACATATACAAAAGAAAACAGAGAAAAAATCTTTAATATCATTAAAGATGAAAATATGATATTAATTCAAGATGATCCGTACGGAGAGTTAAGATTTAATGATAATGAAAGGATTCCTTATATAGGATTGAATTTAAGTGAAAAAAATATTTATCTCGGTTCTTTTTCTAAAATTATTACTCCCGGAATGAGATTAGGGTATATTATTGCTTCAAAAGAAATAATCAGAATGCTTGAGACGGCAAAACAAGCTTCAGACCTTCATTCTAATATTTTCGGACAATATTTAATTTCGGATTACCTTGAAAATAATAATCTTGATGAACATATTGATAAAATTAAGATGTTATATAAACAACAGGCAACTACAATGGTTGAATCAATGAAACAATATTTTGACTCAAATGTAAAATTTACAATTCCTCAAGGGGGTATGTTCACTTGGGTTACAATTGAGGAAGGGAAATCGGTTTTAAAACTTTTTGATATAGCTATAGCCAAAAATGTTGCCTTTGTCCCCGGACACCCGTTTTATGTTAACCCTGACCCCGATAAAGTTAATACTTTAAGATTAAATTATACTAATGCTGATTCAAAAACCATAATAGAAGGTATAAAACGTTTATCAATGGCAATCAGAGAATTATGATATGATTAAAAATTTTGATAAAATTATTTCCGAGATAAAAAAGATGAATCTTCCACAAACGGAGTTTGTAAAATTTATGGAAGATGTTCATGATCCTTTTATAGTTCTTATTGCCTGTATATTGTCTTTAAGAACAAATGATAAAACAACATACCCTGCCACAATGAGGATGCTTAAATTGGGCAGAACTCCGGAAGATTTTTTGAAGGTTAAACTTGAGGATTTAGAAAAAGCAATTTATCCTGTCGGATTTTATAAAAATAAAGCTAAACAAATTTTAGACATCGCTAATGAACTTTATCATAAATATAACAGCGTAGTTCCTAAGGAGATTGAGGAGCTTATAAAGTTCAAAGGAGTAGGAAGAAAGACTGCAAATTTAGTTCAATCAAAAGGTTATAATCTTCCGAGTATATGTGTTGATGTTCATGTCCATCGTATTTCTAACAGACTCGGTTTGGTTTCTACAAAAGAACCTGAGGAAACGGAATTCAGTCTCAAAAATAATTTACCCAAGAAATTCTGGTCTGAAATTAACACTCTTTTTGTTACTCTCGGGCAGAATATTTGTAAGCCTATTAATCCCATGTGCCGTGAGTGTTCTATTTGTAATTATTGTAAACATTATAAGGAACATTAAACAGCTCTTTTGAGCATGCAGCACTTTTTGTATTTTTTACCGCTTCCGCAAGGACATGGGTCATTTCGACCTACCTTTGAGTAGTCTATGCCTTCTTTTTTTGTATTTTCATCTTTTGTTGATACTGTATTCATTATTAATTCAAATATTTTAGAAGCATATAATACGCTCGCTGATGAGAATATTTTCTTATTCATATAATCTGCTTTATAATATTGCAATAATGAATCTATATCGTATGATGTTGAAAGAATTTCATTTGTTCTGTCTATAAAGTTTTTGTATTTATCCGCTACTCTTTTGATTATATTTGCAGGAACTTTATCATTTTCCAAAAAGCTTTTAATACAGTCTTTATATCCTTGAATGGTTTTATAGTCGTCAACTTCATATATTTTGCATAATGTTTGATAGAAAGGAAGTACAAATAAACCCAATTCTTTATCATAAATAATTCCGATATCATATGTTGCATTGTGTGCGGAGAATCCTTCAAGTGATTTTTCCATAAAGTCTGAATATGAATTTTTAAAATCAGTTACGGTAAAATATCTGTTTGTTTCGACCTGTTTTATGTTCTCTTGTATTTCCTCTTTAGAAGGAAGCGTGCCTTCATCACAATATAAATTAAACATATTAATTAAGTTATCGGCATAGTGATTTGTTGTTATTATTTCATCTTCGCCAAAACAATCAATAAATTTTTTGCCGAATTCTTTTACTAAATTTTCAATCTGTTCCTTTTTCTTTGGGTTATCATCATATGCATCTTCTGGTTTCTCAATTATTTTAGCAACAGTATATTTATATACTTCTTCTTTATTTGAAGATGAAAGAACATTTGATACTTCCAAAAGGTAGAATTCATCCTTCATCGGGAAAACTCTGCAAAGAGCAAACTGTCCCGGAGTTACACCTCGGTAATTGTTCATTTTTACTAAAGATAATATTTTATACATCTTTTCATTAACTAAATTATAAAGTTCAAATCCGTTGCTTAAAATCCTTCTTATTTCAAAAACGGATGAAAAAGAATTAGAGAGGCAATTTAATATTTCCTTTTCTTCTTTTCTTAAATCGGTATTTTTTTCTTCAAACAATTCAATTATTGTTTTTTTGTTTAATCTTCTTTCAAATATATATGGTATTATTAGTGCCTGAGCCCTTTTTGTCGTGGAATTTTGTGCCGATAATGTCGTTAAATATTCATTATAATCCGTTTTTGTCGAATCATCCGTTATTACAAAATTCATTAATTTGGTTATTGTATCTGAAATAATTGCTAATTTCTCTATAACTGACATATCTATCCCCTTTTTATTTTTACTACCGCAGAATGCCTTGCCGTAATTCCGTTTTCTTTCCTATATGAAAAAAATATATCAGACATGCAACATGTGCAATAGTCACAAATATCTACATCTATTATACCTGTTTTAGTTAATTGATGTTTATTTATTAATTTTAAATCTATATGATATTTATCTTTTTCTCTCGTGTATAATTCGGTTTTGCTCTTATCTTTTATAATTATATCAAAGACATCTTCGTTAGTTTCGAAACAGCATTTGCCTATGGAAGGTCCTATTAATGCCGTTATGTCCTCGGGTTTTATTCCGTATTTTTCCTGCATTAATACAGAGGTCTTTTTTGCAATCTCTTTTTCGGTTCCTCTCCAACCGGCATGAACTATTGCCGCAATTGAATTTTTTTTATCATATAAAATTATAGGTACACAATCAGCAAAGTTTAATATCATCAGCGAATCAGGTATATCTGATATTAATGCATCCGTATCTTCATAATGAAATTTACCTTGTTCAACTATTGATATATTTGAACTGTGAATTTGTTTTGCCGTTATTATATTATCGCAATTCAGCTTATTTTTTAAGAAAATTCTGTTTCCTTCCGCTTCTTTTTCTAAATCGGTTCTGTTTGAAGGTGTTAAAACAAAATTCCTTGTGGTAAAAAAACAATCAAAATCTTTAAGTTTCGTGGATTTTAGTATTTTTTTGCCGTAAAAATCATCAAAATAAAACATTATTTTTCTACCGTATTAAATATTCTGTCGCCGGCATCACCTAAACCGGGTCTTATATAACCGAATTCGTTTAAACAATTGTCAATACTTGCAGTTACTATCTTAATATCGGGAAAAGCATTTGTTACCTTTTCTAATCCTTCAGGGGCGCTGATTAAACTTACAAATCTTATATTTTTTTGAGGTACTTTTTTATTTGTAAATAATCGAATAGCATCTATTGCTGAATTCCCTGTCGCAAGCATAGGGTCTAAAATTAAAATTATTTTATTTTCAGGGTTGTCAAATTCAACGGGAATCTTATTGTAATACCATATAGGAGTCAGTGTTTCTTCATCTCTGTACATACCTATGTGTCTGACCGTCGCATATGGTATTATTTCGTTGGCAATGTCAGAAAATATTAAACCCGCTCTCAAAATTGGGGCTATTATTATTTCATTTTTCCTGTTTAAAATTTTTGATTTGCATTTTTCTAACGGAGTTTGAACTTCAATTTCTTCAAGTTCCAAATCCTCTGTTGCTTTGTAAAATAATAAATATGTAATCCTTTTTATTGCACTTCTGAATACTTCAGCAGTAGTATTCTTATCTCTTATTATGCTTAAATTATGTGAACATAACGGATGATTAACTATACATATATTATTGCTGTTCATTACTTTCAACTTCTTTCTCCGTTTCATTTTCTGTTGTATTTGAATTTATATATTTTTTTGTGTTCGCTGTTAATTTTTCAATTATAACTGTTTGTGCCGTATTAACTATACCTGCTTCTTTAGCAAATTCTTTTACTAATTCGCTTTGTTTTAAATATTGTTTTTTGTTTATTAAATCTGCGGATTTTATTGTTCTTCCTATACCGCCATATATATCAATCAAAACGTTTGCAACAAGAGTTTGACCATCCCATAAGTCTTTAACTCTGTATGAATTAGTTGGTATTATAACATCTCTGTCGCCTGTTTGAAGCGAATTATCCTGCATGAGCTCTAATGAAGTAGAACCTCCCAACCCGTAAAATTCTATAATTGCTGCCGTTTTCTTGGGTATTTGAACATCTTCTTTTGTAACAAGAAATGAAATAAAGACTTTATTATCAAATATTTTTACGTCTTTTATGTACCCTATTGTTATTCCCATTAATCTTACGGGGGAACCTTTAACTAAGCCTCCTGCATCTTCAACAAAAAAATAATACATGTTTTGCTTGGATTCTTTAATGTTCGTTTGTATGACAAAAAAGAAAATTGAGCCGAATATAATTAACAGCCATATTATTATTTCAATTATCCATATAGTTTTTTTCTTCATTCTTACATTATAACTCTATCAGGTCAGTTTACAAACTTTTAGCATTTTGTTTGTTTATCATTATTATCCCCAATATTCCGAAAATGATAAATATTATTGCCGCTATATGTGCAATATGAATATTATTAATGTTTAATACACTGTCTAATCTTATACTTTCAACTATTAATCTTCCTATTGAGTATAAAATTATATATAGAAAAAATATAAAACCGTTTTTTCTTTGTTTATATTTAGTTAAAATTATACATAATACAATAAAAATACATATATTAATTAATGATTCATATAAAAAAGCGGGATGAAAATATTCAAATTCTTTAAAAAAATCAGGTCGTTGAGCGTATGGAATATATAATTTCCAAGGTATTTGAGCAGGAAGTCCAAATGCTTCCGAATTGAAGAAGTTCCCCCATCTGCCAATTGCTTGTCCTATAATTATTCCGAAAGAAAATAAATCAGCATATCTCAAAAAATCAATTTTATTGAGTTTTGAGTATATATAACCCGTAATAATTCCGCCTAATATTGCACCTTGGATAGAAATTCCGCCGTTCCATATTGCGGGAATTTCAAAGGGATTTTTCATAAAGTAGTTTGAATCTAAAATTACGTAATATAATCTTGCACTTATTATGCCGAAAACTATTAATAAAAATGTTATATCACATATTGTATCGGTTGAAATATCTTTATAGTATCTTTTTTTTATAAATAAAATAGTTAATAATCCGATTAGAATAGCAAATGCCATTATAATTCCGTAATAATGTACATCTATTGAACCTATAGAAAAAGCAATGCTTCCCGGCGATTTGAACATTTATTCATTTGCCTCGGATTCTTTATTTTGAGAATCAACCGTCATATTATCATATATTTGAGTATATTCTAAAATTTTACTGTTTATTTCTTCAATTTTTTTATTTATTGAATCGGTTTCTTTTGCATTAGGTGTTTTAACTAAATATTCATTATATGCTTCAACCGCTTCTGATGCTTTTGTATTAAAATTATTAATTTGTTCGGAAGTAAGATTATTTTTTGTTTCACCCGTTAAAACATCTTCTTCTATTAAAGAATATGCTACAGCTTCTTTTGCCATTCCCATAATATAATACGCATCGTAAAATTCAGGATTTAATTTTAAAACGGTGTTCAATTCTTCAATTGATTTTTCATATTCACCCAAACTGTTATATGCAACTGCTAAATTATAATGAGTTTGATATATGTTATTATCTAAATCAAGACTTGATTTCAACCTGCAGATTGCAGTTTCCGCATCACCTTTATCTATATATGTTACAGCTTTGTTATTTAATTCCTGTATTGCTAAATTATTAATACAAGCTGTTGTTATTGTTGAAATAAACAGTATAGTAAGCAATAATAATATTTTTTTCATAAAATCCCCTGATATATTTATATACTATATACATAAATTTAAAATTTGGCAATATTTTTAAAATAGTATACAATATTTGGAGTATATAAATTGAAGAGATAATCATGACGGAATCAAAAAAAATAGTTTCATTAAAAAGTGCAAGAAATAAAGTAAAAGATAATAAAGCTGAAAATAATAGTAGTAATGAGCCTGTAATATGCAGTTTTTGCGGAAGACCAAATACTCAGGTTGCTAAAATGGTTCAGGGTCCTGGGGTTAATATTTGCTCCGAATGTACTATGATTGCAGTTCAATATTTAATATTGGAGGATAAGCTGCCCTCCGGTGAAGCTCAAAAAATCTTAGATATATTTTGGAGTAAAATTAATAAATGAGTGTATTTTCAAAACTTCAAATTCGTGCTCTTATTTTATTGTTAATTTCTAAATCAAATTCTTTAATAGAACCTAATAATTTAAATTTTGCACTATTATATAAAGAAATAGAAAATATTGATGATGTAAAAACTATTGTAGACGTCATAATTAAAGAATATCCGAAAGTTAATGAAATTGAATCTCAGTTTTGCATTTATATTCTTAAACAGCTTAAAATTAATGAATATATTTATGATAAAATTGTTAGTTTCATAAAGGTTGATGCTTTATCGGATAATTTAAAATATAAATACATAGAGCTTTTATCGGAATTAAATTTGAAAAATAAACTTAAGGATATTCCTTTTTATTTTGATAATCCTGAAAAAATTGTAGATATAGAAACAAAAAAACTAATGGAGAGAGCGGAATTCAATCCGGAGGCAATGTTAGATTTCCTTGATTTTATTTCAAGTGTTTCCGATGAAGATGCCATTATTCTGCTTGAGTCACTGTCTCAAGATTTTAAGGGTAATCCGCTTGCAAATATAATTTATCCTATTTTATATTCCGACTTTTCGGATAATATAAAGCTTAAAGTTATTGATATTCTTTCAGAGTCTAAATCTTCTCTATCTGTTGCTCCTTTTGAATATTTGATTGAAGTTAGTGAGAATACAGATATTATCAATGCTTGTAAATCGGGACTTAAAAAATTAAAATTATCGGGAGTAAACAAAGAACAAGCTCAAGAATATTTTAAAAATATTATTAAAGCTTATAAACCTATGGAATGTTATTCAACAATTCCTGACGGAGCAGGCTCTCAGGCTATACTTATTACGAGAGCCGATGATAACGGCAGATATATTATATTGGCTTTGGTTATTAGTGATAATTTGGGTATTATGGATTGCTTCGGATTCTATAATATTAAACTTAATGAAGTACTTAAAATCGTTGCAAAATTCTATAAAACAGAAGGCAAGTATAAAGTTAATACGGATTATATTAAATATAGAGTAAACAAAGCCATAGAAAAGACTATTTCAGATAAAAAATTATTCCCTTATGAGTATATTTGTTGGTCAAACGTCATTTCTGATTTCAATACTATAGAATCTATACCTGAAAAATTTATTAATGACAATTGCTCATTGATTGATTTGAATAAAGATTTTGTTCTGTCATTCTTAACTAACGATTATACCTTAAGATGGTTTATCTCACCTTCGGATAACAAAGGTATTATGAGTATTGTTGATTATATTTATTCTCTTGATGATTTAGATATTAATTTAATAACCAACTTCGCAAAAAATAAAATCAATGAGGTTTTTGACGATGTAACACTTATAAATTGGAAAAGTAAATTTTATAATCTTATTTATATACTTGTAAATAATAATCTTGTTCAGGATGCAAATGTATTTTATACTATTTTAAAAACGGAAAATTTATTTGCTTTATTCAAAAGTATAATTGTGCAAAGAAGTATTTTTTCATATTTCGTAAAAGAAAATGAGAATCTAAAAGAAACAGAACGCACGTCTAATATATTCAGAAAAAAGAATTTGGATGAGAATAAATTAGATAAGGCTAAAATTAATGCAATAATAAACGTACTAAAGAAGAACTGGATTAATGGATAAAATTTTAGGGTTAGATATAGGCAAAAAACGGATTGGTATTGCGATGAGCGATATTATGGGGTTGATTGCACATCCCGTTGAAACTATAGATAGAGAGCCTGAAACTAAGGCTATTGCAAAAATTAAACAAATTTGTAAAGATAATAATATAAAAAAAATAGTTGCCGGTTTACCTAAAAATATGAATAATACAATAGGAGAACAGGCTCAAGACTGTATAAATTTTGCAAAAAAATTTGAAGATGAATTCGAACTTGTGTTTGAAGATGAAAGACTTACAAGCAGACAAGCGGAATATATACTATCTCAAACAGGCAGAAAATATACAAAAGATAAAAAATTGGTAGATTTAAAAAGTGCGTGTATTATTTTACAGCAGTTCTTAGACAGAAAGTGAGAAAATATGACGGGTAAAGAACAAATGATTGAAACTTTTGATGAAAACGGAAATAAAGTTTGCTTTGAATTAGTTGACATAGTTACCGTTGATGATGTTGAATATGCTCTGTTACTTCCCGAGACAGAAGATGAAGAGTATAAAGAAGACGAAATATTGGTTATGCGGCTTAAAAAAGACGGTGATGAATATACGTTTGAGGTTATTGAAGATGATGATGAATTCAATAAAGTTTCTCAATACATAGAAGAATTAGAAGACGAAATTGATGATTAAAAAAAGGAGGATTTTAAAATCCTCCTTTTTTATAATGAGTTTTATTATACTATATAATTCCCTGTGCCTTCATTGCATTGGAAACTTTAGTAAATGCTGCAATATTTGCACCGGCAACATAGTTATTTTTATATCCGTATTCGTTTGAAGCATTTTGACATTGGTTAAATATGTTGACCATAATATTTTCTAACTTATTATCAACTTCTTCAAATGACCAGAATTGTCTCATTGAATTTTGGCTCATTTCAAGGGCAGAAGTAGCAACACCACCTGCATTTGCAGCTTTACCGGGAGCAAGCAGTACATTGTTTTCCAAGAAGTACTTAACCGCATCATTATCACAAGGCATATTTGCTCCTTCTCCTACTGCGATTGCTCCGTTATTGACAAGAAGCTTTGCAGTTTCAAGGTTTATATCATTTTGAGTTGCACAAGGAAGAATAATATCAGCTACAATATTGTATACAGCAGGAATTGAAGAATTATTTTCGCTATATAGACTTGAAGGTACATAGTTTAAATATTCTTTAATTCTTCCTCTAATTACTTCTTTTATTTCTTTTATGTAGTCTAATTTGATACCGTCTTTATCATAAATACAGCCTGATGAATCAGACATGGCAACTACTTTTGCACCCATTTGCTGAGCTTTTTCGCAAGCATAAATAGCAACATTGCCCGAACCTGAAATAATTACGGTCTTATTTGCAATTTCTATATTATTAGCTTTAAGCATTTCTCTCATGAAGTACATAAGCCCATATCCGGTAGCTTCTTTTCTTGTTAAAGAACCGCCGTATTCTAAACCTTTTCCGGTTAATACACCTGCTTCATATACGTTTCTGATTTTTCTGTATTGTCCGAAAAGATATCCTATTTCTCTTCCGCCTACACCTATATCTCCTGCAGGTACATCAGTATCTTGTCCTATGTGTTTTTGAAGTTCTGTCATAAAGCTTTGGCAGAATTTCATTATTTCTAAATCAGATTTGCCTTTTGGATCGAAATCACTTCCGCCTTTGCCTCCGCCGATAGGCAGACCTGTTAATGCATTCTTAAATATTTGTTCAAAACCTAAGAATTTCATTATACTTTGGTTAACAGTCGGATGAAATCTTAATCCGCCTTTATATGGCCCGATTGCTCCGTTAAATTGAACTCTGTAGCCTCTGTTTACCTGGACTTTTCCGTTATCATCCACCCAGGGTACTCTGAATGATATTATTCTTTCAGGCTCTAATAATCTTTCAAGAAGTGCTGAATCTTTATATTCCTGTTCATTTTTTAATATAACGGGTTCTATTGTTGATAAAACTTCTTCTGCTGCTTGTAAAAATTCGGGTTCAAATGAGTTTTTTGCTTTTAAGTTAGCTAAAACGCCACTTAAATAACTGCTTTTTGTTTCGGTTTGACATGTAAACATACAATACTTCTCCATTCTTTCATCTTTTGAATAAAATTATATCATATTTCAATTTTTTTGGAGTAAAAATATGTATTCTTTAATACTTTTGTTTACACTTTGTGCAATTTTTTTTCTAAAATTCGGATTTTGGAGCAAAATATATTCTTCAGGATTTATTATATATGCTGCTTCTATTAATACGGAAACGGGATCTGTTGAACGAGTCAGTACAAAACTGGATTTATGAATACCGCTGTCTTTTAAGTTTAAATCTTTTACCAAATTTGTTTGAATTATACTTGCTAATTCTTTTGCATTTTCATTATAATAGTGTACTTCCGTTCCGTGTTGTATATAAGGGTCTTTCCCGTTAGGAAGCGAGTTATTGTGTATGCTGATTGATATCAGTGCATTATTTTCTTTTGCTTTCTTCACTCTTTCCGTTAATCCCACTTTTATATCGGTATTTCTTGAGTAAGTGACATTTGCACCTTCTGATTTTAAAACGGAAATTAAATTATTTGCTATATCAAGATTTATATCTTTTTCATTAACTCTTGTAGGACCGACCGCTCCTTTTTCAACTCCGCCATGTCCTGCATCTACAAATATATTTAGCCCTTTTAACGGATAATTTTTATCTTTTATTTTCGGTATTTTTGTGCTTCTGAATACTAAGGTGTTACCTTTGTATTGACAGTCATAACCCAATATTTTTTCGCTGTGTTTTACAATATATTTTAAATTGGGTTGTTTATTACCTTCTTTATCATTGGTTTCTACTCCGTATATTGTAATTTCAACGGAATTATCCTTCTGTTTTATAGTGTACATTGTAGGATATGATAAATAAAAGTTAATGTATTTATATTGTTTATCTTCATATTGAGTAATTTTTTTTAATTTTGGTAATATTTTTTTTGACACTGAAGCTATTGATGAAATATTGGTTTTATGAATCCAAAATTCGGTTTCGCCTTTAAATTCTATTTTATAGTAATCTCCTTTTTTGCCTGAAAGATACAAAATAGTATCCTGAGGCAAATCTATAATTCGATTTGAATGAATCGTAGCTTTTTGTCTTACTGTTGCATTGTCTTTAATTGTATTTACATACCAGTATTCAGTTGAATTTCTCGGTTTATATTCATTTGGTTTGGAGCCTGAAGAAGAAGCTGATTTGTTTCTTTTAATTATGTATGTTTTTTCTTCAGTTTTGCCCTCATGTATTGATTTTAAAACTACTTTATTTTCACCGTAATCTAACGGAATTACTTTTACAAAAAAATTGTAATTCCATAGCGTTTCAGGTTTATCGTTAATATAAAATTTTGAAAATGAATCCGTATTTCCGAATATAAATGCAGAAGGTGCATTAATCGTTACAACGGGTGAAGACGGGTAAACTACGTCTATGTCTGCTAATGCGGATAATGATGAAACTAATAAAAAAAATAAAATGATAATAATTTTTTTAGTCATAAAATCAGTTTATTGTATATTACGTAATTTATCAATTAAGTTTACAATTTTAATAGACAATTAAAAAAGTGTATAATGATGATTATGGATATGAATAAAACTGATGTTATAGTTGTAGGCTCGGGACCTTCCGGTGTAAGTGCGGCAATAACGCTTGCAAGAGCGGGTAAAAAAGTCGTACTAACAGAAAGAGGCGATGATTCAGGCGACAAAAATATGTTCGGCGGTGAAATATATACTAATCAAACTTTGGATATATTCCCGAATTTTATTGAAGATGCCCCTATTGAAAGGTCTGTTACCGAACAAGCTTTTATTCTTTTAAAGGATAAAGATTCGTTAAAATTTGCATATAATAACGGTGAAAACAGTATTCCGAATTCGTATACGGTTAATCGTTCAAAATGGGACAGATGGTGTGTTGAGGAAGCAAAAAAAGCAGGTGTATTTTATGCTCCTAAAACGTTGGTTAAGGAAATTATTCTTGAAAATGGCAGAGCAGTAGGAGTTAAAACCGAATTAGAAAATTATTATTCGGATATTGTTATAATTGCCGACGGTGTAAATTCAATTTTGCTTGAAAAATTGGGATTAAGAAAAGAAATCAAGGATTCTGACGTTACGGTTAACGTAAAAGAAGTTTATAAATTATCAGAAGAAAAAATTAATGACAGGTTTAACATTGATGAGAAGTCGGGCTTTGGGGCAAAAATATTGGGCGGCCCATTAAAAAATTTGTTTTCAATCGGTTTTTTATTTACTAATCGGGAAACAATTTCTTTAGGAGTCGGAATATCACTTGATGATTTAAAAAAAATAAAAATGAAACCATATGAGTTGTTGGAGAAGTTAAAAGAACATCCTGCAATTTCCTGTTATATTAAGGATGCTAAACTTATTGAATATAGTGCTCATATGATACCTGAAGGCGGATATAATTCGGTTCCTCAGTTATATTCTGACGGAATTATGGTTGCGGGTGATGCCGCAATGTTGGTTAATAACGTTCATTTTGAAGGAACAAATTTTGCTATGTTGAGCGGTAAACTCGCAGCTGAAACAGCAATTGAGGCTCTGAATTCTTCTGATTTTTCAAAGAAAAAGTTATCTTTATATGAAAAAAAATTAAAAGACAGTATTATATTGAAGGATTTAAAGCTGCATAAAGATTCTGTTTCTTTTGTTAAAAAACATATTAATACGATTACCGAAATTTATTCTGAAATTATTTGTGATATTTTCAAAACAGTTACATATTCTTCTTCACAGCCAAAATCAAAGGTATATCGCAATCTGTTGTTTAAAATATTAAAATCAAACGTTATATTTAAATCAATACCTATATTTTTATTTGCAATAAGGAAATGTTTAAAAAAATGAATATAAATGAAAAATTAGCTACTTTAAAATATAATAAAGATGAAAAAAGTCATTTAATTGTAGACAATGAAATCTGCAAGAAATGTAAAAATAAGGTGTGTCTGTATGTATGTCCTGCAGATGTATACAGCTATAATGATGATACTGATAATATAACAATAAGATATGAAAATTGTCTTGAGTGCGGAACATGTAAAATAGCATGCCCGAGTAAAAATATAAAATGGAGTTACCCGTCTGTACAATTCGGTGTAAAATATAGAAACGGATAGAAATAAGAGAGGGATAAATGCGAGAAGAATATAATAATAAACACAGAAGATGGTATGATAAGGATCCTATATTATCAAGATCTATGAAAACACTTGAAGCATCGGATGATGAGACACAAATAAAAGTTGCTTTAAATTTAATAAAAATTATAGTTGAACATAACCTTGCATTCAGCGAATATACAGATGTAAATGAAATTATTGAAGCTGTTGAAGAGGGTATGGATGAAAGAGCGAATTCAAGATGGTATGATATCGATAGAACTGTCAGAGCTGCCATAAATATGCTCCAAAATTCTCCGCCTCAAACACAAAAGATTTTGGCTAAGGAAATGGCTAAAATAGTTATTGATAAAATAAAAGAAGATAAAGATGTCGAGGAATTAAAAAAGGAACTTGAGCAGGATGGTTTTTTGAATGATTCCGAGGAAGAATTATAAAATAAGGTACGTATAAAAAATAATTATGTCAGTTAAGCGTGTGTGGGATATAAAAAATGCAGAAGTATCATCCGATAATATGGATGCTGCATGCAACAGCAGAGTGTTAGCCTGTTTACTTGCAAACAGGGGTATTGATACACCGGAAAAAATTGATAAATTCCTCAACCCCGATAAAATACCGTTAAGCTTGCCGGCTGCTTTTAATGATATACAAAAAAGTGCAGAAAGAATTAAAACAGCCATAGATAACGGGGATAATATTACTATATGGGGAGATTTTGATGCTGATGGTATTACATCAGTTTCAATTTTGTATCTTACTTTAAAAAAAATCGGTGCTAAGGTTGATTATTATGTTCCGGATAGAGCAACGGAAAGTCATGGTTTAAATAATAAAGGGCTTATAAATATCATTTCAAAACATAAGACTAAACTGATTATTACCGTTGATTGCGCTATATCTAATATTAAAGAAATAAATTTGGCTAAAAGTTTAGGGGTTGATGTAATAGTTACGGATCATCATGAAGCTCCCGAAGTATTACCTGATGCATTTGCAATAATAAATCCCAAGGCTGAGGGTTCTTTAAAAGATGATTTAACCGTTGAAGAGCTTGAAAGTTTAAATTCACTATCAGGAGCAGGTGTGGCTTTTAAATTGGCTTGCAAATTATTATCCGACTATTCATTGGAAAATTATGTATATGAACTTCTTCCGCTTGTTGCAATAGGTACAATCGGAGATGTTGTTGAATTAAAGGGGGAAAACAGACGGCTCGTTAAAATGGGGCTTGACCTTATTAAATCAGGGAAATGTAGTTCGGTTCAAAAAATACTGCAATCGGCAGGTGTTGATAATCTTAATGAAATTACCTCAGAAACAATTGCTTTTTATTTGGTTCCGAGAATAAATGCCGCAGGCAGATTAGAGTCTCCCATTACTTCTTTAAATGTATTTGTATCTGATGATGAAAATGTGATTGAAGAATCCGTCAAATCTTTAAACGATTTTAATTCATTAAGACAGGAACTGTGTGATAAAACCTTTATTCAGGCTAAGACTATGTATGAAAAGGAATTATCCCAAAATAAAAAATCAATTATTCTTTATAATGAAGACTGGCATATAGGTATTATCGGAATCGTTGCTTCCAAGTTGGTTGAAACCTATAACAAACCTGCTTTTTTAATGACTTCTGATGTGAATAATCCCGATATAATCAGATGTTCTTCAAGAAGTATAGACGGTTTAAATATACATTCTTTATTGTCTGAACATAAAGATTTGTTTGAGGGGTTTGGCGGTCATAAAATGGCTGCGGGTTTTTCTTTTAACAAAAATAAAATTTCATTCGAAAATTTTAAAAATATTTTAAATAAAACAATTGATGAATATTCACAAAACATAGATTTCAACAGTATGAAATTGTATGCGGATATGATTATTCAGCCTGAAGAGCTAACGTTTGAGCTGATTCACCTTTTAGATAAACTGCAGCCTTTTGGTGCTATGAATCCTACTCCTGTTTTTGTTATGAATAATCTTAATTTGGATAATTATAAATTGATGGGACAAAATAATAATCATTTAAAAATGTTTTTATCCTGCAATAATTCAAACTCTTTTGAATGTATAAAATGGAACTGTAATAATTTTAATTTGCCTGTTAATTCCAAGTTTGATATTTTATTTACTCCGCAAATTAACACTTTTAATTCCGTTAATTCCATTCAATTAATATTATCTGATTTTCATTCTGATAATTTATTAGAGAATGCGGAAGATATTAAAATACTTGACCATCGCTATAAAAAAGATATTATTTCACAGGTTTTAGATTTTATTTACTCAACAAAAAAAACAACGGCAATTTTTATTCAAAATCCAGGTTTAAAACAAAAGCTTAATATCCCTGAGGATATCGATGATAAATTATTTAATTTATACAATATTCCTAAAAATACGGAACAGATTATGTTTTTTGATTGCCCCAATTCAATTGATGATTTTAATAAAATATTGAGTTTAACGGATGCAAAAATTGTTCATTTAATGAATTTTGGTATTAATGAATTACAAATTGAAGATATAATTACAAAATTATCCGGCATGATTAAGTATTCATTAGGGAAAATAAACGGAATATTTGATGTTAAAAGAGCTGCTAATGCACTTAGTGTTGATAATGATACAATAGATTGTGCTTTGACTTTATTTGAGAATACGGGTATGGTTGATTTAGACAAATTCTCGGAATGTGAATATAAAATAAATTCTTTAACTCCTATTGAATTATCTAAGATTATCAGTGATGACTTATATATAGAATTTAGTGAAAAAATAAATAATATTAATGAATTCCGAAAATTTTATTTGACATCTTCAATAAATGATATAAAAGAATCCGTAAATAAAGTTGCCTTATGTTGTTAAAGTAAAAATTATTCTTTTAAATCGTAAAGTTGGCGGAATGTTTTTATTTAAACCTTGTTTATCTTATAAGTAAAGGAGAAATAAATATGAACATGATTTTAAAATGGATTTTAACCGCATTGCTTATTATGGTTATTGCATGGATTCTTCCGGGAATCACAGTTTCAGGTTTCTTAAGCGCAATGATTGTTGTTTTGGTTATTGGATTAATTAACATTTTCATTAAGCCGTTGGTTAAATTTATATCTTTACCGATTAATATATTAACCTTGGGGTTATTTAGTTTAGTAATTAATGCATTATTATTTTTATTAGTAGCAAAAATTGCACCGGGGTTTAGTATAGACGGATTTTGGAGCGGATTTTTCGGTGCCTTGATACTTTCCGTATTTACTCCGTTAATTGATAAAATTAATATTAACAAAAAAGCAGAATAAAAATAATAAAAGAACTGGTTTATTTAATCAGTTCTTTTTTATTATACATATGGTGTATTTATTTTGATTTAAATTTACATAAAAATTGAAAAATGTTAATATAATTAAGTATTTTTAAATTTTGAGAGGAGATTATATGAAGGAAAATTTAAAAAAATACTTGGTTGAAGTTATAGGAACATTTTTCCTTGTAATAACCGTTTTATGTACTGCATTTACGGCACAAGGAATTTTAGCTCCTATTGCTATTGCATCAGCATTGATGATTATGGTATATGCAGGAGGCCATATTTCAGGCGGACACTATAACCCTGCTGTATCATTAGCTGCATGCATAAGAGGTGCACTTTCTTGGAAACAAATTATTCCTTATTTTATTGCACAGTTATTAGGCGCTGCATTATCAGTATGGATTTTCTACTTATTAATAGGAAAAACATCTGTATTTTATCCGGCTGATTTTAGTCTTAAAACTTTAGTTATTTCTGAGTTTTTATTTACTTTTGCGCTTTGCTATGTTGTACTTCAAACAGCAACTACAAAAAACACTGCGGGTAATTCTTATTACGGTTTAGCAATAGGATTTACAGTATTGACAGGTATAATTGCCATAGGACCATTTTGTGCGGCTGCTTTAAATCCTGCTGTTGCATTAGGTGTTGCAATGGTTGGTATTTTATCTTGGAAAATATTCGGTTTTACAGTTTTAGCTAATTTAGTTGCAGGTATATGTGCTGCAATAGCTTTTAAATTAACTTATACTGAACCACAAGAATAGTACAATTTAAAACAAAAAAAGACCGCCCATTTGGGCGGTCTTTTTTATAACTATTATTTGACTACGATATTTACTAATTTTGCCGGAACCACTATTACTTTTACTATTTGTTTTCCCTTTGTCATTTCTTTAATTTTGTCGCTGTTTAAGGCTGTTTTTTCAAGTTCTTCTTTTGTTGATTCGGAATCTACTTCGATTCTGTCTTTAACTTTACCGTTAATTTGAACAACGAGAGTTATTGTGCTTGACTTCGCTAAATTTTCATCATATTTTGGCCATTTTAGTTTATGAACGGAATCCGTTCCGCCCAGACCTTCATATATTTCTTCGGATATATGAGGAAGAACGGGTGCAAACATTTTTAAGAATGTTATAAGTGCGAAACTTAACACCTGTTTATCTTCATTATTAAATTCCTTTTTGTCTGTTAAATAATCATATAATACATTTGTAAATTCTCTGTATTTTGAAATTACGGTATTAAACTGAAATTCATTGGCAATATCTTGAGAAACTTTTTTAATTGTCATATGAACTTCACGAACTAAATCATTATTTTCTTTAGAAAGTGATGAAATTTCAGGCAGCTTATAGTTTAAGTCTATATTATTTTGTTGTTCTGAGTATAAGCGCCATAATCTGTTTAAGAATTTATAACATCCTTCGACACCTGCATCTGACCAATCAAAATCTCTGTTCGGAGGTGAATCTGACAGAATAAACAATCTTGCGGTATCTGCTCCGTAGTTTGCAAATATTTCATCGGGATCTACCGTATTACCCTTTGATTTTGACATTTTAGACCCGTCTTTTAATACCATTCCTTGTGTTAAAAGATTTTTAAAGGGTTCATCAATATTAATTATTCCTAAATCTCTCAGAGCTTTAGTGAAAAATCTTGAGTACAATAAGTGCAATATGGCATGTTCAATACCGCCGACATATTGGTCTATCGGCGCCCAGTAGTGAAGTATATCTTTATCAAACGGAGCATTCTGGTTTCTTGCATCGGTATAACGATAGAAATACCAGTTTGAACACATAAATGTATCCATCGTATCCGTTTCTCTTTCAGCTTTGCCGCCGCATATAGGACAAGTTGTATATTTAAAACTTTCGGAGGTCTTAACTGGCGACATTCCTTTTACGCTAAAATCAACATCCTCGGGCAGAAGTACCGGCAGGTCTTTTTCATCAACCGGAACCGCTCCGCATTTAGGACAATATACAATTGGAATTGGTGTTCCCCAGTATCTTTGTCTTGAAATTAACCAATCACGAAGTCTGTATTGAACCTTAGCTTCTCCAAAACCGCCTTTTACCGCTTTATCTATAATTACCTGTTTTGCTTTTTCATTATCCAATCCGTTGCAATCAAGAGAATTTACGAGTACACCTTTATCGGTATAGGCTTCTTTTAATTCAGTCAAAGGATTTTCAGGATTTTGAATAACAATTTTTATAGGCAGATTATATTTTTTAGCAAAAGCAAAGTCACGTTCATCATGAGCCGGAACTGCCATAACAGCACCTGTTCCGTATTCAGCCAATGCATAATCCGCAGTCCAAATGGGGAATTCTTCGCCGTTTAGCGGATTTATTAAGTGTGTGCCTAAAGGAACTCCGGTTTTTATTCTCTCTGTTGATAAACGTTCGATTTCTGTCATTCTGCGGGCATTTTGTCTGTATGCTTCAACCGCTTCTTTATTCTCGGGAGTAGTTAATTTTTCTATATCCTTGTATTCGGGTGCAACAACAAGGTATGTAATACCATATGCCGTATCAGGTCTTGTTGTGTAGACGGGAACTTCCAAACCTTCAATTTCTTTAACTTTGAATCTTAAAATGGCACCGGTTGAACGGTCAATCCAGTTTTTTTGCATTGTTTTAACGCTGTCGGGCCATCCTTTTAACTTCTCAATATCATCCAAAAGCTCTTGAGCATAATCCGTTATCTTTAAAAACCATTGAGAAAGATATTTCTTTTCTACTTCTCCGTCACATCTCCAGCATTTACCGTCAATAACCTGCTCGTTTGCTAAAACCGTCGCACAGTTATTGCACCAATTAACGGCAGCTTCTTTTTTATAAGCCAATCCTTTTTTGAACATTTGAATAAAGAAGTACTGAGTCCATTTGTAATATTCAGGCAGACATGTTGTAACTTCTCTGTCCCAATCTACCATTAAACCGAGTTTTTTCAACTGATTTTTCATATATGCAATATTATCAAGAGTCCATTTCTTAGGATTAGCTCCGTGTTGAATAGCCGCATTTTCAGCAGGAAGTCCGAAACTATCCCACCCCATCGGATGAAGAACATTGAATCCGTTCATTCTTTTATATCTGGCTATTACATCAGATATTGTATAATTTCTGACATGCCCCATATGCAGTTTGCCTGACGGATACGGAAGCATTGACAATATATAGTATTTTTCTTTGTCTTTATCGTTATATACTTTGTTTAATTTTATTTCATCCCAGTGTTTTTGCCACTTTTTCTCTATTTCCTGCGGAAAATATCTGTCTTTCAGCACAATCTTTCTCCTAATGACTATATATAATGATTATAAATCAAACA
>CANQNX010000021.1 GCA_947625345.1 Candidatus Gastranaerophilales bacterium | reverse complement strand
TGTTTATTTTTCTCGCCGTATACTTTCGCTATGGATGCTTTAAGCCTTTTTTCAACATCAGGTGTTACTATATTTTCAGTTTGAATTAAATCAACAATTTTTTCCTGATGACCTACAAAACTTCCGTTAAAGGAAAATACAGGCAAAGATGTACAAAAAAGGGTAATTATAATTAATATTATGCTAAGTAATTTCTTCATTTAACCTATCCATTAATTTTTATTATATAAGAAAAAAAATATTTTATAATTTTTCTTCTTATTATGCATTTAGCTTAGCTGAGAGACGGTACATACTTCTTTTATACGAAATAATTTAAAACCCGAATAAATTTATTCATAATTATGTATGATTTAAAATCATATCCGAATTGCTAATATTACACTATATTCCTTGGATAAAAACGATGATACACATATCCCTAATCTACAGCTATGATTAAATCATAGCTTTTTTCTTATTCTTTAATGTATATTCTGTATATTTCAGGTGTTCTTTTAGTACTTAAAACAACTAAATCGGAAGCATAAATTTGTTTATATCCCATCTCGCTAAATAAAGGCTGATCAAATTGAGCTATATAGTATTTTATATTTTGAGGTTCTTTTATTGGGCTTTTATTATATTTATTTTTTATGCTAAAGTCATAAAATGTTATATAACTTTCTTTCCCCGTTGAATAAAAATGTTTATCCGGCAAATATGCACTTATGGGAGAAAAGGTAAATAAATAGCCTTTAATTATAAAAGTATCTTCATTGTTTAAATGAGTTCTTATATAATTTGCAACCTGTTTACTGCCGGAAAAATTATATTTTATTTCGTTATAAATACATATCGGAGTAATAAAAAAACTTATTATAAACAAAATATAAAAAGATATATTTAATAATTGAGCGGCAACTTTAAAAAGTGAGCACTTGAACGATGATAATGAGTAGGCTGTATAGTGCGGCAATAAATTAATTATCTTTTCAAAATATTTTTCTATGTTTGAGCATAACTTTTTAAAAATATTCAAATCAGGGTTAAGATTTGAACCTTCAATTTTTCGTGTTTTTTCCTCTGTTATAATCCAATAACAAAATATAAAAATTAGCATTAATAAATATACTTTTTGATAAGCAATGCCTCCAAACCATATTTTATAAAAGATTAATATCATATATATTAAACTGACCGAAAAAATTATGAATAATTTCTTATTAAGTTTAAACAGTGCAAATAAAGTAAATAAGAAAGCAGTGTATATAATAATGTTATTTATGTTTTGAGAAAATATTACAAACGAATTTATCAAATAGTAGGAAATCGAGTTCAGTAAAGTTAAAATACCGTTGTTATTTACGTAAAAATAGTTATGTACAACAATATTTTGATTTGCCGTATTATAAAAAGAAAATAACAGAAATAAAAAATTTAAACCCGATAAAACAGTCGGTTTAAAATGCTTTTTAATATCTTCAAAAAAGAAACATGCGCATGCCGTAAGACAAAACCCGAGCATCAGTATATGAGTATTTGATAATAAAATAATTAAAATTGAGTATAGATAAGGTCTTTCATCTCTCTTTGGGTAAAAATATGCAAGAAGAAATAAAAGAACAGGTATAAGAGAGTAGTTTCTTGCTATTACAGGAAGGTAGTAGAGCATACCTGCAGAAAATATGATTAATACTTTTTGTAATTTATTGAAAGGTGATTTAAAAACAAAAAAAATAACTGATGTCAAAACTGCAATTAAACTGATAATTTGCATTGACACAACATTAATTCCCAATTTTGCAAACGGCAATAAAAGAAGATACCACAAGATAGGATGCCCTTCATATCTTGCTATGTTAAATATATCAACAAAATTTAAATCTCTGACAATACACCAAGCTTGAGCTTCATCTCGCCATAATTCATGGTAAAAAACAGCCGCTGAGGTAATAATAATATAGCAAATAATTATAAAAATATTAAATTTATTGTTTTTTATATGTTGAATGAAGTTTTGCATAATTTAATAATAGCTCATATAAAAAAAATATGTTTTTTGTAACACTTTGTAAGTCATAAAAACTATATTATTGTATAGAAGAGTTTTTTTTATTATGCTTTAAAAGCAGTTTAAACGGAAGATGAAAAGGAACACGATGTAATGTACGTTCGTATTTTAATGATAATATTAAGCTTAATAATGTTTTCCAATAAAGCATATTCAATGGGAATAGACGAAGAAATAGAAAAATATTTTGCTCCTTTTTCGGATAAATTTTCTTCTTTTATATTCGCTCCCGTTGAAATATTGGGAGCACAGGTTCCTATATTAATCTTTTTAATGATATCAGCAAGTATATTTTGTACATTTTACTTAAGATGTATAGGTATTTGGGGATTTAAACATTCTCTGTTTCAAATATTTCATAAAAAAACAAATGACGGTCATGAAGGAGAAGTATCGTCTTTAGGTGCATTGGCAACCGCACTGTCAGGTACAATCGGTTTAGGGAATATAGCAGGGGTAGCAATAGCTATATCCATAGGAGGCCCCGGAGCAATGTTTTGGATGTGTATGGGCGCAATATTCGGAATGGCACTAAAATTTTGTGAAGTAACGCTTTCTTTAAAATACAGAAAATTTAATTCTGACGGTTCTGTTTCAGGCGGTCCCATGTTTTATATAGAACACGGATTTGCTAAAAAAAACTATCATAAATTAGGCAAAACACTCGCATATATATTCGCAATAGCAGCAATTCCGGCAACGGTTGGCGGCGGATGTATGCTTCAAACGAATCAGGCAGCTCAACAATTTATAGTTATAACCGGAGGTAATAGCAGCTTTTTTGCAAATCACAGTTGGTTATTCGGACTATTTGTAGCAATAATTGTCGCTCTTGTTATAGTCGGAGGAATTAAAAGTATAGCAAATGTTACTTCAAAAGTTGTTCCGGTTATGTGTATTTTATATGTCAGCGCTTGTTTAATCATAATATTATTTAATTTTATGCATATACCCCATGCAATATATACGATATTTCACGAAGCCTTTTTCCCTAAAGCGGTTACAGGCGGTGTAATAGGTTCTGTAATTATAGGATTAAGACGTTCAATTCAGTCAAATGAAGCAGGTATAGGGTCATCTCCGATAGCTTATGCCGCCGTTAAAACCAATGAACCTGTTTCACAAGGGTTTGTTTCAATGTTGGAACCGTTTTTAGATACTGTCGTTGTTTGTTCAATGACTGCATTTGTAATAATTTTGACAGGAGAATATTTAAAATATTCGGACGGCATAACGGGTGTAGAATTGACATCGGGAGCTTTTCAAAATGTAATACCGTTTTTCCCTTATATATTGGCTGTTGTAATAATACTGTTTGCACTTTCTACAATATTATCGTGGGCATATTACGGTCAAAAAGCTTGGACTTTCTTAGTCGGAGAGGGGTTTAAAAGAGTAAAATTATATCAAATCGTATTTTGTTTATTTATAATTATAGGCTCTTCCATGAACATAAAAAGCGTAATAGACTTTACGGATGCAACATATCTTGTAATGGCTGCTCCTAACTTAATTGCCATATTCGTACTATTAAAAGACATTAAAATTGATTTGATAGAGTATTGTAAAAAACATAATTTAATCTTTAAAATGAATAAAGTTTGGTTTAAAGATGAGCAATGATTTGAATAAAACATTAAATTTAAAGGATGCAATATCAGTTGTAGTCGGCTCTATGATTGGATGCGGAATATTTATTGTTTCGGCTGACATATCAAGGCAGGTGGGTAATGCATGGTCTTTGCTTCTTGTGTGGTTAATAGCTGGATTGTTTTCGCTTTTTGGCGCCATAGCTTATGCTGAACCCGTCTTAAATATAAAAGAAAACGGCGGACAATACATGTTTTTAAAAAGGATGTATAATGATTTTGTTGCATTCTTATACGGTTGGTCATTGCTGTTAGTGATACAAACTGCCACAATTGGTGCGGTCTGTATTGCTGTAGGCAAATTTGCAGGGATTATTTTACCTCAAATAAGCTCATCAATTTATTTAATAGATACTCCAATATTAAAAATAAGTACACAGCAGCTTTTTGCACTGTTCGTATGTATTCTGTTGACTTTTATAAATTCAAAAGGAATAAAGTACGGTGTAATAACACAAAATATTTTCACGGTAACAAAGGTATTGTCTATAGTCGGAATAATAATTTTTGGCATATTATTAGGCTGCAGTTATGACGTTATTTCTTCAAATTTTGTTAACACGATAAATATAAATGACTTTAATTATTCTGATTTGGAAATAATTGCAGCGGCAACAGTCGGAGCTATATTCGCAATGGTGACTTGGAATAATATTACATTTATATCGGGTGAGGTAAAAGATAGCGAAAAAAACGTACCTTTAGCATTATTTTGGGGTGTAGTAATTGTAATGGTACTTTATTTGCTGATAAATGTTTTATACGTATTTTCAATACCTATAGAACAAATAAAGACGGCTCCCGAGGATATAGTTGCCGTTGTATTAATGAGAAATATAACAGGAGAAGCAGGTAAATTAATAATAGCAATCATAATTATGATATCGGCTGCAGGCAGTGCAAACGGACTTATTATGACAGGCGCAAGAGTATATTATCAAATGGCTAAGGATAAATTATTATTTGAAAATCTTGCAAGAGTTAATGAAAAGACAAATGTTCCTGTCAATTCTCTTATACTTCAGTGTTTATGGTCTTGTATACTCATATTGTTCTGCGGTAATTACAGTGAATTATTGGATTATGTAATATATGCGGCACTGATATTTTATGTTTTAACATCAATAGGCATATTTATATACAGATTAAGGCATAAAGAATTAAATAAAAAAATAAACTCCCTATACGGAATATTTTTCACAATAATAGGAAGTTATATAATATATTCATTAACTCTTCATAAATTTGTAAATTCACTAAAAGCGATACTAATAATAGCCACGGGAATTCCCATATATTATATTTGGAGCAGATACGGAAAAAAGAGTACTTGTGTAAAACTTAAAAAAAATGTATCATATACTCAAGAGTTAAGTAATGAGGTTAGTAATGATAATAGATGAATTATTAAATGAAGTAATCAAGTTTAAAGCAAGTGACTTGCATATATCAGCAGGATTACCGCCTATAATAAGGGTTGACGGAAACTTGTTAAGAACAAAGCATGAAGTTTTAACACCCGGAGCGGTAGAAGATTTAATATTTCCGATGTTAAATAACGAACAAAGAAGAATTCTTGAACAACAATGGGAACTTGATATGTCATACGGTATATCAGGGGTAGGTCGTTTCAGGGTCAACGTATATAAGAACAGAAATACATACGCAGCTGCATTCAGAACGGTTGTCAGTGTTATACCGTCATTTGAATCATTAGGGTTATCCGATGTTGTAAAAACAGTTACGGAACGTCCGAGAGGTTTAATACTTGTAACCGGACCTACAGGTAGCGGTAAATCAACGACTCTTGCATCAATGATAGATTACATAAACGATACAAGAAATGAACACATATTAACAATTGAGGACCCTGTCGAATTTGTTCATAAATCTAAAAAAAGTGTAATTCACCAAAGAGAATTAGGGCAAGACACAAGGTCATTTGCAAACGCACTTAAATCAGCATTAAGAGAAGACCCTGATATTATACTTGTGGGCGAAATGCGTGATATAGAAACAATAAGTTTGGCAATAACTGCTGCAGAAACCGGTCACTTGGTTTTTGGAACACTTCACACGTCATCAGCGAGCCAAACAATAGACCGTATAATAGACGTATTCCCCGAAGGTCAGCAAACTCAAATAAGAGTTCAGTTAGGCGGTTGTCTTGAAGCCGTATTTGCTCAAACATTGTTACCTAAACTTCTTCCTACAGGTCAGAAAAAAGGTCGTGTAATGGCTCAAGAAATATTGATTAAAACAAATGCTATAGCGAACATGATTCGTGAAGGTAAAACCGCTCAGATATATTCTGCTATTCAAACAGGTGCAGGAATTGGTATGCAGACACTTGAAATGGCATTAAGCCAATTATATAAAGAAAGACTGATTACTCTCGAAGATGCGCTTCAAAAATCACAAAGACCTGATGAATTCAGAAGATTAGCAGGTGTTAAACCCGGTGATGAAGACGAAGACGAGTTTAATTAGAGTTTACATAGAAAATTAAAGTAACAATTAAATCTGCCATAAGCAAAAACACAGTTGAGTTTATGGCAGCTTTTGTTGTAGATATACCTACATTTTTAGCTCCGCCTTTAGTTGTGTAACCTTGAGTTGCACAAATTAAAGGTATTATTATACCAAAAATAACTCCTTTTAAAAGACTTATATAAATATCTCTGGTATTAAGCCACAGCCACACTGAGGACATATATCTGTTCGGATGAAGTCCAATTGTTATATAAGATATGAGCATACCGCCTACTATTCCGAATAATTCGGCTAATATAACAACCATAGGAACGGTAACGGCTCCTGCAATAATTCTTGGGGCGAAGTAGTACCCTACGGGATCAACTTTTAAAGTTTTTATGGCATCTATTTGTGAAGTAACCTGCATATTTGCAACTTCAGCACTAATAGCGGTACCTGCTCTTGCACTTAGAGCTAAAGCTGCAAACCCCGGTGCCAACTCTCTTATCAGAGCTACAGCTAAAAATCCGCCGACATAACTCTCTGCGCCGCTCATTAAAAATTGTTTTGAAACCTGCAGTGCTATTATTACCGCTGCAATAAATACGATACTTAATGATAAGGGAAGCGAATCATAACTAATCATTGCAGCCCTTGAAAGAACGGAATCCCATTTAACATTTCCGCCTAACACGTACTTAATTGTTTGTATTAAATTTTGTATGCAAAGTCCTAAAAAACTAATCATTTTCTGTAACTCATTTTATTTTTATATTTTAGCATAATTAAAAATCATGTTTAACAAGTAATACAATACTTGAAGCTGCTATTGCTTTTTTTTCACCTATAGAGTCCATCCCTTCATTTGTTTTAGCTTTTATCGAAATTAAGTTTTCGTCAACACACAGAAGTTCAGATAATTTTTTTCTGATTTTTACTATGTGCGGCTTCATTTTCGGTTCTTGAGCAAAAACAGTATTATCAATATTAACTATTTTGTATCCCTTATCGGAAATTAATCTTATTGCTTCTTTTAAAAGAATTGTACTGTCAATATCTTTGTATTTCGGGTCTGTATCATGGAAGTGAGTACCTATATCTCCTAAATTTAATGCTCCGAACAGAGCATCAATTATTGCGTGAATAAGAACATCAGCATCGGAATGACCTAAAAGCCCCTTTTCATATTCAATTTCAACTCCGCCTATAATTAATCTCCTGTTTTCAACGAGTTTATGGATATCAAAACCTTGACCAATTCTGTACATTACACTTCTTTCCCCCATACAAATTTGTCTATTGCTTTAACAAAACCGTCATTTTCAATTGTATCGGTAATGTAATCCGAGGCTTCTTTAATTTGCTCTGTTCCGTTGCCCATAGCAACACCTACACCTGCCATTTCTATCATTTCAATATCATTATTTTGATCACCTATAGCCAAAACTTCATTTGTTGTTATGCCGTATTTAGAAGCTAAAAATTTTATGGCATTCCCTTTTGTAGCTTCTTTATTAGCAATTTCACAAAAGTATTTATATGACTTGACAACATATATTTGAGGATATTTTTGTCTAAGTTCCAAAATTAAATTATCAATAAATTCACAATCATATTGAATGGCAAGCAATTTATTTAATTTATTAAAATTCAGTTCGTCAAATGAATCTACTTTAAAGTAATCTATTCCTTTATCTCCGATGTAATCTTTTATATATTCATCATCATCCTCAACATAAAGTGTATCTTCCACATAAGCATTAAGATGAATTTTTCTTTTCCTGAAATCGGTAATAATTTCTCTGGCAATTTCAGGGTTTAAGTATTTTGCATCTAAAATTTCACCGTCATAAGAATTGATTAAACCGCCCTGATAACAAATTAAAGGGCATTTAATACCCAATTTATCCGCAACCGTTTTAGCGCTTCCGTATGTTCTTCCAGTTGCAATAACAACATTAATACCATTTTTAACAAGATTATTAATTGAATTTTTCACGGAATCTTTAATTCCGATTTCGGGATTATAAATAGTGCCGTCAATATCAGTAACTATAAGTTTAATCATAATTTATAAGCCCTCATAAGTGCTGAAATTGTTTTAGCATCGTTAATTCTGCCGTCTTTAATCATGGAAAAAATTTCATCCTTATCAAAAGAAATTGAATTGAGGATTTCACCTTCATCAGTATGTTGTCCCCTAAATTTAAGATTGGAGGCTTTAAACATAAATAATTTTTCACTGCTGTATCCCGGTGATGTGTATAAAAATCCTAAAGATTCCCAAACCGCGGCAAAATATCCGGTTTCTTCTTCAAGTTCACGTTTTGCGGCACTTAAAATATCTTCATTTTGTTTGTCTAACTTGCCTGCAGGCAACTCATATAATTCCTCTCCGACAGGATATCTGAATTGTTTTACCATAAGAATCTTATTATCGATTTCAGCAACAATAACAACACCGCCATTATGGTGTACTACATCTCTTTTTGTTTTATATCCGTCAATTAACTCAACATCGTTTGAAGTTACGGTGAATACTTTACCTTTATATATTTCCGTTGTTTTAAGAGTTTTTTCATATAAATTTTTCATAAAAAAATTATACAGTGATTTAAAATAAAAAACATCATTTTATAAGAAATTAACATGATATAATTACAGTATTATATAAACGGCAATTTTTATGAGAGAAAAAAATATTATAGGCTTTTGGGGATACCCTCATCCCGAATTAATTCAAGAATATAAAAAAAGATATCCGAATGCACAATGGGTGGATATGGATATAGATTACGGGTTTTTAAATCGGGATATTTTGCCCGAATCATATTGCACAATAATAAAAAATATAGTTAATGCGGCATTTTACTATAAAGAAAGATTAATAGTAATTCTTGCGCCAATAGGTAAAGATAAATGTGACAGCGGTTGGTTTTTATATGAACTGTTAAAAGATATGGGATTTAATATAATATCATCAATATTTGAAGAAAATACATACAGAAGTAAAACGGAAATATCTTCATCCGATTTACCTTTAAGAGAAAAAGTTGAGTTGATAACCAAAAGAATATACAGTGATGAAAAAATAGAAATAAAACAAAGTCAAGCAAAATTTGGATTTTGGGGAGTACCTCCGAATGATATGTCAATATTGGAGCTATTTCCTGATAATACTCATGTATACGGTTGGACAAGGTGTGTTGAAGCAAAGACTCCTGCGGATATAGAACTTGAGATGTATGTAGATAAAGATGTACCTACGGTATTTTATGCTCAGTCATTTTGTTCAAAGGCTCAACTCGCAAAATATCTTGCGGATAAATATAACGGCTTGTACATTGATATTGATGATAAAGCGACAAATTCAACAAAAGCAAAGATAGAAGCATTTTTGAGGTTAAGATGAGTAAACTGTTACTTGATGCAGGTACAACTTGGACAAAAATAATTGAATGTGATTCTTCAATAATGGAAGAAGAATACGGAAATTATTGTGTAAAAACCGATAATAAAATGAAATATTATGTTCTGCCCTCATCAAAATTAAAAGAAATCAATATAAAATTTGACAGAGCAACGGGACATATGTCTTTAAATATGCTTAAAAATAAAGAAGATTATGAAAATGAAGTAATAGCACTTATAAACGGATTCAGAAAAAAAACAGATGAAGACGGCATAATATTAGATATGGGCAGCAGAGATTCAAAATGGGCGCAGTATAAAAACGGTAAATTTAAAGATTTAAATTGGAACAGTAATTGCTCAAGCTCGACAGGTGCAACAATAGAAATGCTTTTAAAATTTTACGGTGTCAATGTTAAAGATTTAAAAGTAACAGATGAAAAATATGTGATAACATGCGCAATATTCGGTTTGGAAAAAATAATGGACGATATAGCCAAAGGGGACGAGCCTAAAAATGCTATTTCAAAATTTGTGCATGGAATAGCTTATAATGCCTGGAGTTTTGCTAAAAAACCCGATAAATTATATTTATCGGGAGGATTTTGTGAAAATGAATGTTTTGTAGAATCCTTGAGAAAATATGCTCAAGTCGAAGTCTTAGGAAGATTTCTCTTGTGCGAAGGATTAATTTAAAAAAATGTTTGGTTTATAATAAAAATATGTTTTTAGACAAGGCAAAAATAAAAATATTATCAGGAAAAGGCGGCAACGGAATAGTGGCATGGCGCCGTGAAAAGTATGTGGATAAAGGTGGGCCGGCAGGCGGCAACGGCGGAAAAGGCGGAGATGTTTATTTAATTGCAACGGAAGATTTAACAACATTAATGGATTTTAAATATCAATCTGTATTTAAAGCTGAAAACGGAGAGAACGGCTACATAAAAACACAGCACGGTCGTTGCGGAAAAGATTTATATATAAAAGTTCCGGTAGGTACAATAGTTAAAGATGCAGTAAGTGAAAAGATTATAGCTGATTTAAATAAAGCAGGTCAGGTTGTAATAGTGGCTAAAGGCGGTAGAGGCGGCAGAGGAAACGCATGTTTTGCAACGGCTCAAAAAAGAGCACCGCAATATTGTGAACCCGGAGAAAACGGCATAGAAAGAACTCTTGAGCTTGAGTTAAAATTAATAGCCGATGTGGGATTATTAGGAATGCCTAATGCCGGAAAATCAACTTTAATAAGCGTAATAAGTTCTGCAAAACCTAAAATAGCGGATTATCCCTTTACAACAATAGTGCCTCATTTGGGAGTAGTTATAAAAGATAATTCGGATACATATGTTGTAGCTGATATACCGGGATTAATAGAAGGTGCCTCAGAGGGAATCGGTTTGGGGCATGAATTCTTAAGACATGTAGAGCGCTGCAGATTTTTAATACACCTAGTAGATTTGACAAAAGAAAACCCGATTGAAAATTATAAACTTATAAATGAAGAACTAAGAAAACATTCGGAGAGGTTGTCTAAAGTTTATCAGGTAATAGCCTTAAACAAAATTGATGCCGTCGATGAAGAAACAAAAAACAAATATTATAATGAATTCAAAAAAATAAGTGATGACGTTTTTTTGATATCGGCAGCCACAAAAGAGAACTTAGAAAGCTTTTTGCATTTTGTATCAAAAAAAGTGGATGAAATACCAAAACCCGAAATAGAAGTTGATGTTGAGGAAGATGACGGGGCATATGATAATGACGACAGCTCATTCAGCATATATAAAGTTGATAAACATACTTTTGTGGTAGAAGGCGGAAAGATATTCAGACTTGCAAACGTAACCGACGGAAGAAATACCGAACAATTATACAGATTTCAAAATATATTGAAATCAATGGGGGTATTTGATGCTTTAAAAGAAGCCGGAGTTCAAGAAGGAGATATGGTTAAAATAGGTCATCTTGAGTTTGATTATTTATACTAAGTGCTTGTTAAAATAAAAATAAGAAATTTTAAAACCTTAACAAAAATTTACAAATGGTCTGAAAAATAGAAAGAAACGCTTAGAAAAAGAAAGTGCTAAAATAGTGTTTGTTTTTTATTTTTATAAAAACAAACAAGACGAGGAAGGGAAAATATACGAGAAAAATTAGAAAATAAAAGAAAAAACAGACTTGATTTGAAAAATTTAACATGTAGGATATGTATATTGATATTTTAAAAAGAGGAAAAGATGTCAAAAGACGTAATCGAATTCGAAGGAACGATATTGGAATCATTACCCAATGCTATGTTCAGAGTTAAGTTAGAGAATGAGCATGAGATATTAGCACATATATCGGGTAAGATAAGAAAAAATTTCATAAAGATATTACCCGGAGATAAGGTAAAAGTAGAGATGACGCCTTATGATTTAACAAGAGGCAGAATAACATACAGATTAAAATAGCTGTTAAAAAAGTAAGTAATTAAAAAGGAAGATAGACATGAAAGTTAGAGCATCAGTAAAACCGCTTTGCGACAAATGCAAAGTAATAAAAAGAAAAGGAAGAGTAGCAATAATTTGCGAAAACCCGAAACATAAACAAAGGCAGGGCTGAGCGAAATTGCGGACGGGTGGAGTGAAACGAACCCGATAAGCGAGCGCGAAGTTGGCGACAACGGAGTGAAGCCAACGACAGCAGCGAGCGGGAAGCAATTTCAAGACAGCGAAATTGCGGACGGCCGGTAGAGCCGGTTTAAAGTTTGGCTCGAATATAATAAGTTAGACCAAATTTTAAAGGTGCCGCTGCACATAGGACAACGACAGCAGCAAGCGAAAAGCAATTTCAAGAGGATTTTCGATAGGGTGAAGCGAAACGAAACCCGTAACAAAGCGAAGTCCCGATGGAGCGACAGGAATGAAATTCCGAAGCGGAATGAAGGGGCGAGCAGGGCGAATAATCAAAGCGAAATTCCACAGGGCATCAAAAGAGCCGGTTCAAAGTTGAAATAAAAAATAAATAACATAAAACAAAGGAGAGACTATGGCAAGACTTGCCGGGGTAGATTTACCTCGTAACAAAAGAATGATAATCGCATTGACCTATATATACGGCATAGGTCCTGCAAGAAGCGCTAAGATTCTTGCGGCATGCGGAATATCAGAAGATTTAAGAACGGATGATTTAACGGATGACAACATTAAAGCACTGAGAGAAGAATTAGCACATTACACAATCGAAGGTGATTTAAGAAGAGAAGAATCCGTAAATATCAAGAGATTGAGTGAAATAAACTCATACAGAGGAATGCGTCACAGACGTAAACTTCCTGCAAGAGGACAGAGAACAAAGACAAACGCAAGAACAAGACGCGGTAAGAAAACAGGTCCAATCACCAACAAGAAATAATTGAAGGAGTAATATAAACAATGGCAAGACCGGTAAAAACAAAAAAGAAAGAAAAAAAGAATGTATTACAAGGTGTTGTACATATACAGTCAACATTTAATAATACAATCGTAACTTCAACAGATACACAAGGTAACGCTATTGCTTGGGCATCTGCAGGAGGCTGCGGATTTAAAGGTGCAAGAAAAGGAACACCGTTTGCTGCGCAATCAGCGGCTGAGAAAGTTGCAAAGCAATCAATAGACCAAGGCATGAAAAAAGTTGAAGTATACATAAAAGGACCGGGTTCAGGCAGAGAAACAGCAATAAGAGCAATTCAAGCTGCCGGACTTGAGATAACATTAATAAAAGACGTGACACCAATTCCGCACAACGGATGTCGTCCGCCTAAAAGACGCAGAGTATAACAATAAGAACGTAAGGAGTCATAAAATTGGCTAAATATACAGGACCATCAAATAAATTATATCGTAACTACGGAGTTACCGATTTATCAAACAGAAAGTTAGTTTCGTCCTTAAGACAAAACGCTTCCGGTCAGCATGGTGCCGCAAGAAAAAAGCTTTCTGAATATGCGATTCACTTAAATGAAAAGCAAAAAATTCGTTTAACATATTTATTAAGCGAGAAACAATTCGTTAGATATTATAACGAAGCAAGCAGAAGAAAAGGTGTAACCGGTACTGTACTGTTACAGTTATTGGAATCAAGACTTGATAACATAATATTCAGAACAGGGTTTGCAATTTCAAGAAAACAAGCAAGACAAATTGTTAACCACGGACATGTTCTTGTAAACGGTAAGAGAGTTGATATTCCGTCATATACAGTAAAGCCGGGTGAAGTAATTACATTTAAAGCAGGCAGTGTTGATTTTGTAAAATCAATTATAGAATCAATTGACATGGCAATAGCTCCGGTTTGGATAACAATAGACAGAGAAGCTTTAAAAGTAACTTACGACAGACTTCCCGAAAGAGAAGAGTTAGATCCCGAACTTAAAGAACAGCTTGTAATCGAGTATTATTCTAAATAATTGTAGGAGATTAGTTATAATGGAATTGAAAATTAAATGTATAAATACCACAACATCTTCAGACGGGTCACAATACGGTAAATTCGTAGTAGAACCGTTGGAAAAAGGTTTTGGTACAACAATAGGTAACGCATTAAGAAGAGTATTATTATCATCATTGGAAGGCGCTGCCGTTACATCTATAAGAATTGAAGGTATAACTCACGAATATACTTCAATTCCGGGGATAGTAGAAGATGCTATCGATATAATGTTGAACTTAAAAGGATTAACTGTTAAAACAGAAGATAAAGATCCTCAGCATTTAAGATTAGATGTTGACCGTCCCGGACCTGTACTTGCAAGTGATTTACAATTGCCTGCAGGTGTAAAGGTAGTAAATCCCGATTGGTTAATATGTACTATTTCAGAAGGCGGAAGCATTTCTGCTGATATTACCGTTGAAACAGGTAAAGGCTACAGAACGGTTGATGTTTTAAAAGAAAATAAAGGTAATATACCTATAGACTTGTTACCTATAGATGCTTCATTTATGCCTATTAAGAGAGTAAGCTACAATGTAGAAAATACTCGTGTAGGAGATGTAGTAGACTATGATAAGTTAACACTTGAAATATGGTCAAACGGAAGTATTGATGTATCAAGTGCATTAAGTCAATCAGCAAACTTATTAATTGAACACTTTATGCAAATAGCATCAATAACCGGACAACCTGCAGTATTAACAAGTCAGCATGTAGTAGAAGACGTTGAAGAAGAAGCGCAAGCTCCGAGTATTTCAATAGAGGACTTAGAGTTATCCGTAAGAGCATATAACTGTTTAAAGAGAGCAAGCATAAATTCTTTAGCGGAATTATTAAAGAAATCCGAACATGATTTATTAAACATAAAGAATTTCGGTAAAAAGTCTTCTGATGAAGTTATTGAAAAATTACATCAGGTTGGATTGGAACTTCAACCAAATCCCGAAGGTGTAGAATTTGAAGAAGTATAGAAACAATACAAAAGGAAAATAAAATGAGACACCAATGCACAAGAAACAGACTTTCAAGACCGCAAGACCAAAGAAAAGCACTTTTAAGGTCGCTTGCAACTGAACTGTTTTTACATGGCGAAATCCAAACAACGATTTCAAAAGCAAAAGCGTTAAAACCTTATGCTGAAGAAATAATAACTCTTGCAAAAAGAGGGGATTTACATGCGAGAAGACAGGCATCAAAATTCATATTTGATGTAGAAACATCAAAGTTTGTTGACAGTAAAACAGGTGAAGTTTTTGACAAAATGGAAGAAGGTAAAAAATTAGTACCCCAAACTGTTTTAAAGAAACTATTCACTGAAATAGGCAAACAATATGAAACAAGAAACGGCGGATATACAAGAATATATCATTTACCGCCAAGACGCGGCGACGGCGTAGAAATGGCTTTAATTCAATTAGTATAATGCAAAGATATCTTATTGAAATAGAGTACATAGGTAAAGCGTACGCAGGGAGCCAAAAACAACCAAAAAAAATGCCCAACACCTCAAAAACCGTATTAACGATACAGGGTGAAGTGGAAAAAGCAATCAGTACATTGACAAAAACAAAAATCAAAACAATATTTTCAGGCAGAACCGATGCCGGAGTTCATGCTAAAGGGCAGACCGCCCACTTTGATACAGAGCTTGAAATAAATCCGAGTAAGTTCGTTAACTCTTTAAACGGGTTATTACCAAAAGATATAAGTATAAAAGGGTTAAAAAAAGTCGATAAAATGTTTCACGCACAAAAAAGTGCAAAGGCGAGGTATTACAGATATACGATAGCCAACAGGAAACAAAGAAGCGCCTGGGATAATAATTGTTTACTCATCAAGTATCCTTTGGATGTTGAAAGAATGAATGAGGCTCTTTCTTATATAAAAGGGGAGCATGATTTCACTTCTTTCAAAAAGGTGAGGACAACAAATCCTGCTAAGATATGCAACGTATATGAAGCAAAAGCATATAGAGACGGAGATTTTATATACATTGACTTTATAGCGGACAGATTTTTGTACAATATGATCAGATCGATCGTCGGAACTCTCCTGATGATTCAAAGAAAGTCATTAGAGCCTGAAGTGCTCAAAGAAATCTTGGAGTCGAGGGATAAAACAAAAGCAGGTTCGACCATAAGCCCCGAGGGCTTAACGTTAATAAAAGTAATTTACAATGATATAAATGGAGAAAGCTTATGAAAACATATTCAGCTAAACCTCTCGAAGTAGAAAGGAAGTGGTATATACTAAATGCCGAAGGACAAACTTTGGGCAGATTAGCAGTATTAGCCGCAAATTTATTAAGAGGAAAGCACAAACCGCAATATACACCGAATGTAGACACAGGTGATTTTGTAATCGTAATCAATGCTGCAAAAATCAGCGTAACGGGTAAAAAAGAAACAGATAAAATATATTATCATCATACAGGATATCCGGGCGGTTTAAAATCAGCATCGTTTAGAGAATTAATGGAAAAAGACCCGACATTAGCTATAGAAAAAGCAATAAAGGGTATGCTTCCTCATAATACATTAGGACATGAACAATTTAATAAATTAAAAATATATGCAGGTGCAGAGCATCCTCATGCAGCTCAAAAACCTGTTTTATACAACGAAACGGAGGCTAAATAATGGCAGATAAAGAAATTATGGCAACCGGAAGAAGAAAAACCGCTATTGCTGTTGTAAAATTAGTTAAAGGCAAAGGCAGAGTTTTTGTTAACGGCAAAACATTTTCCGATTATTTCGGCAACAGAGCTGCATTAGAAATGATGGTATACAGACCATTAGCTTTAACTGACAACCAAGAAAAATATGATGTTCGTGTAAAAGCAGTAGGCGGCGGAGTTAGTGCTCAAGCAGGCGCTATTAAACATGGTATTTCAAGAGCTTTATTAAAACTCAATGAAGAATATAAAACAGTTTTAAAAGCGGAAGGTTTATTAACAAGAGATGCTCGTGTTAAAGAACGTAAGAAATACGGACGTAAGAGAGCAAGAAAAAGATTCCAATTCTCAAAACGTTAATATTTTTTCAAATATATTGCAAAAAAGGAACTCACAATTTTGGAGTTCCTTTTTTTGTTATCTGATTTGTGCCGTAATTTTATTTATTTGTTTCGTCTTTCATTTTGAAAGTTTTAACCCATTCAAATTTAGGTTTATCTTTTGTCTGAGATAAATTTATAACTTGCCCGACTATTTCACCTTTATCATCTGCTATATCAAAAACGTTATTTTTATCATTGTTATTTATTATTACATAGGTTTGCGGAAATTCTACCGGCAGATTATCGGAGTTTTTTAATATAGTGTCTGTATCATCTTTCATTTTCTTAGTCCAATTTATTGCGAAATAAGGCTTTTCATCTCCCATGCCTTCTATAGCTCCGACGTCATAGTGTCTGTTCGGGTCTAAGTCGGCAAATTCAACTTGTCCATCTGTGCCTTTTTTAAACTCGCTGACTTGTGTGCCCGTTTTGGAGTCAAAAATGCCGTATGCTCTTTCAGGTTCTGTCGTATTTATTCTAATAATTCTTGGTTTAGGGAAGATAACAACTTGTTCAGGTGTTTCATTTAAAAATTTATTTTCGTTCATAGTAAAAAGTCCTTTCTGTTTTTTTGCACCAAAATATTGGCGTCTTTTGGGCGTCGTAACTGTCTTTGGGTTAAAAATTTAATTTTAACCGCATTTTTAGGGGCAAAAATAACCTTGCTGCAATTTTTATGCAGCTACAGTATATATTCTTAGTTTTATATAAAATTTATAAATTATATTCAAATTAATATTAGGCACAAATCAACGTAATAATATAATGCCCTTTTTTTTGAAATTCAAAACATATATTAAGTTTTTGTTACCTTTTTGTTTTTTCCCTCCCTCCCCATACACGATTTTGCTTATTTTTGGAAAAAAATTAATTCAAGGGTTAATTTATTAATGTCAAAAGTTTATGATACATTATCAAGATTGTAATTTGTTAAAGTTTAACATAATTGTATATATTGCCATTGTCTTATAAAATAGCCGCAACGGCGATTTTTTGTAATTAAATTTGTTTTAAAATAATTTATCTTATAAAAGGAGATAAATTATGGAAAAAAAAGAATTAAAAGGTACAAAAACAAGAGAAAACCTTATGAAAGCTTTTGCGGGTGAATCTATGGCACGAAACAGGTACTGTATATTTGCATCTCAGGCAGAAAAAGAGGGGTTAATTCAAATATCGGAAATATTTAAAAAAACTGCACTCAATGAAAAAGAGCATGCTGAAATATATTATGAGTTTTTAGACGGTGATGACGTTGAAATTACTAATATTTCTTACCCCTCTTGTAACGGCACCACGTTGGAAAATCTCTTGTGTTCCGCTAAATATGAGGAGGAAGAGCATACCACTATGTATCCCGAATATGGGAAAATAGCTAAAGAAGAAGGTTTTGAAGAAATATCAAAAGCTTTTTATAATATTGCCAATATTGAAAAACACCATAGTGAAAGGTATAAAACATTGGCTCAGCGTTTAAAAGATGAAATGTTGTTTAAAAGAGATGATAAAGTTTTGTGGGTATGCACTCACTGCGGTCATATTGCACAGTCAAAATCAGCACCTGCAAAGTGTCCTGTATGTGAAAAAAAGCAGGGATATTTTGAAATTTTATGTGATTGTTTATAAAAATAAAAAAGCAATTTTTTTCTTTTAGGTGTTTTACGGATTTATGATGAATATAAATCCGTATAAAAATGTAGTATCTTTAGGTTTTGCCGGAGGAGGGAATCTTCAGGCATATAAAACATGCACTATAAAAAAGAAGTATGGTGTTAAATCATATGAAGCGGATATTTATAAGACGCAGGATAATGACAAGGCAGAAAGTTATGAAATGAGGTTAGGTGATAAGGTAATAGGTGAAATGTCACTGACTATTAATCCTGATTCTGTTTTTATATCAAATCTTGAGTCATATGGCAGGCATAAATACAAAGGAATAGGGTCTAATCTTATACAAATTGCGGTTCAAAGAAGTTTAGAAAATGGGAATACCGGAAAGATTACATTAAATGCTCAGCGTTTACATATTTTGCAGCATCATCCTGAGGCATTTTATAAAAAAATGGGGTTTAAAGAAGAAGTTTCTGATAATCAAATTTATAATAATTTATACGGTATTCCCATGAGATTAGATGTAAAAACTAATTCAGATTGGCTTAAAAGATTACAAAATAAATAAAAATTCTTATAAAACAGAAAATATGTTAGTCCTTTATAATTTAAAATATTGTATTATAACAATAATAATATAAATATAAATTTAAGGGAGAATTTTATGCCATATTTAAATTTAGGACAAAAACATATTAAGTTTACAATGATTGATAATCCTGACTCAAAGAATAAAGATTATTTTATAGAAATAATACTTAATTTAGCGTTTTTAAAATCTGAAATAAAGGAGTTAAAGAACTTAACAATCAAAGATTTTTCATCCGACATATTATTATCGGAAAGAGAACTTGAAGTATTAAAGTTACTATCAGAAGGAAAAAATAATCAAGAAATAGCGAAATTAATGCATATAAGTGTACATACGGTAAAAGTACATATACACAATATTTTTAATAAGTTAAATTCAACAGACAGAACGGAAGCGGTAACAAAGGCAATAAAAGCAAACTTAATAAAGATTTAAGAATAAGATTAGATTTTTACAATTATTTTTGTTTAGAATATAATTTTAGTAACCGTTTTAAGGTAGACAATAAAAACATAGAGATATTAAGAAACAGGAGGTCTGATGGATAACATGCAGCTTACACATGAAATTGAAAATCAGTGTTGTGTAAAAAGAGGTGTAAAAGGCATACCTGCTCCGATTCCCCAAGAAGGAGAATGGACAAAATGCAAAGAAATAAAAGATATTTCAGGATTAACACATGGATGTGGTTGTTGTGCGCCGCAGCAAGGAACATGTAAATTATCATTAAACGTAAAAAACGGTGTAATACAAGAGGCATTGGTTGAAACAATAGGGTGTTCAGGTATGACACATTCAGCGGCAATGGCAGGAGAAATATTACCCGGAAAAACAATACTTGAAGCTTTAAATACCGATTTAGTATGTGATGCAATAAATGTTGCAATGAGAGAATTATTTCTTCAAATTGTATACGGAAGAACACAAACAGCATTTTCAGAAGGCGGACTTCCTATAGGTGCAGGTTTGGAAGATTTAGGTAAAGGTCTGTGCTCAATGGTGGGTACTATTCACTCAACAAAACAAAAGGGAGTAAGATACCTTTCATTAACAGAGGGTTATATTTTAGAATTAGGACTTGATAAAAATAATGAAGTTATCGGATATAAATTTGTGAACTTAGGAAAAGTAATGGATGCAATAAAAGCAGGAAAAGATCCTAAGGAAGCATATGAAAGTAATATAGGAACTTATGGCAGATTTAACGAAGCCGTAAAGAAAATAGATCCGAGAAAAGAATAGGGTAAAGGGAATAAAATACCGTAAACTATTGAAAAATAAATAAAAGTATAACTAATTAAGAAGGAAAATAAAACTATGGCAAAATTTGAAGGACAAGACAGACGTGAAAAATCCTTAGCAAAAGTCCTAAAAGATTATGATTTTAAGTCATTGGACGAAGCTAATGAATTATGTTTGTCAAAAGGTATAAATGTTGATGAAATAGTAAAAGGAATTCAGCCGATTGCATTTGATAATGCATCATGGGCATATACACTTGGATGTGCAATAGCAATAAAAAAGGGAATAAAGAATGCAGCAGATGCAGCAGAAGCGATAGGAGAAGGACTTCAAGCTTTTGCGGTTCCGGGGTCAGTAGGCGATACAAGAAAAGTTGGCTTAGGTCACGGTAACTTAGGAGCAATGTTATTAAGAGAAGAAACAAAATGTTTTTGTTTCTTAGCAGGTCATGAATCTTTTGCCGCAGCTGAAGGTGCTATAGGCATTGCAAGAAACGCAAATAAAGTAAGAAAAGAACCTTTAAGAGTAATATTAAACGGTTTAGGTAAAGATGCCGCATATATTATTTCAAGAATAAACGGATTTACACATGTTGAAACAGAATATAACTATAAAACAGGCGAATTAAAAGTTGTAAAAGAAACACCGTTCTCAGACGGAGAAAGAGCAAAAGTAAAATGTTACGGAGCTGATGATGTATCAGAGGGTGTTGCAATTATGATAAAAGAGGGTGTTGATGTATCTATAACAGGGAACTCAACTAACCCGACAAGATTCCAACATCCTGTAGCAGGTACATACAAGAAATGGTGTTGGGAGAACGGAAGAAAGTACTTCTCGGTAGCATCAGGCGGCGGAACAGGAAGAACACTTCACCCTGATAACGTTGCAGCAGGACCTGCTTCATACGGTATGACTGATACAATGGGAAGAATGCATGGTGATGCTCAATTTGCAGGTTCATCATCCGTTCCGGCACACGTTGAAATGATGGGTGTAATCGGTATGGGTAATAATCCGATGGTAGGTGCAACTGTAGCAGTAGCTGTAGCAGTAGAAAAAGCTATGGCGTAGCGGATTTTGCGCAGAGTGAAACGAAGTGGAACTCGAATAACGAAGGGGCGAAATGACGACAGCAAAGCGAAGGAATGACAGCCCCGAGAGGGAGCAAAATTCAAGAAGCGGATTTTCCGTAGGGCGGAGTTGAGCGAAGCGAACGAGCCCGAGAAGGCGAAAATCGGTCGGAGTACAAAAAGCCGAAAGG
>CANQNX010000020.1 GCA_947625345.1 Candidatus Gastranaerophilales bacterium | reverse complement strand
GAATTGAATGAAGATAAAGAAAAATACGGAGATGACAGAAAAACACAAATTCTCCCCGAAGCTGATGAGATGACCATAGAAGATTTAACTCCAAACGTACCTATGGCAGTGTTTATTACACGTCAAGGATACATTAAACGTATTTCGCTCGATGTGTTTGAACGCCAAAACAGAGCAACAAGAGGCAAGGGCGGAATAAAAACAAAAGAAGATGATGATGTAGGTCATTTCTTTACTGCAATGATGCACGATAAAGTACTGTTCTTCTCAAGTAAAGGTACGGTATACAGTTTAAATGTCTATGATTTCCCTGAAGGTTCAAGACAAGCAAAAGGACTTCCTATAATTAACGTGTTACCGCTCGAACAGGATGAACAAATAACCGCGGTTGTTCCTGTTTCAAACTTTGACCCGAATTCCAATTTGATTATGCTTACAAAGAAAGGCTATATAAAACGAATCGGGCTTGATAATTTCTCAAACATCAGAAAGAACGGAATTATAGCAATAGGACTTGAAGAAGGAGATACCTTAAATTGGGTTAAACAGGCAAATAATTCTGATGAAGTATTTATAGCGACAAGCTGCGGTATGGCTATCAGGTTTGCAATAGAAGATTTAAGACCTTTGGGCAGAAGTGCAAGAGGTGTTAATTCAATGAAATTAAGAGCGTCTGACACAATTATAGGATGTGACATTATTCCGAAGAATTTTGATGCTGATCTTCTCGTTGTTACTTCGGACGGCTTTGGTAAACGTTCAAAATTATCCGAATTCAGAGCTCAAAATAGAGGCGGTATAGGATTAATAGCTACTAAATTTAAATCTGCCGCTTCACGATTGGTTGCTTTAACTGTCGTTGAAGAAAAAGATGAGATAATGGTTGTTACTCAAAACGGTATAGTTTCAAGGATAAAAGCCGGTGATATTTCCCGTCAGGGCAGACCCGCAACGGGTGTAAGAATACAAAATCTTATGGATAATGATTCTGTTATGGCGGTTAATAAAATAGTTGTAACGGATACGGAGGAAAGTTCTGCACCTGAGGATATGATGGACAGAGTAGAAGAAGCAGTTCAAAATAAATTAGGAGAACTTGATAATGAATAAAATAATTTCAACGGATAAAGCTCCCAAGGCTATAGGTCCTTATTCGCAGGCTTATTTATGCGGTAATACTCTTTATTGTTCGGGGCAAATTGCCATTAATCCCGAAACAAATGAGTTTATAGGCGGCAGTATTGAAGAACAAACCAATCAGATATTAAAAAATATTGAAGGGCTTTTATCGGCAGCCGATTTTAAGTACTCGGATGTTGTTAAAACCACTTGTTTTTTAGCGGATATGAATGATTTTTCGGTTTTTAATTCTTTATATGAAAAAGCTTTTATATCAAAGCCTGCTCGTTCATGTGTTGCTGCAAAGGATTTGCCTAAAGGTGCTTTGGTGGAAATAGAAGTTATTGCGGTAAAATAGATGAAAATAGTTCTTCAACGTGTTAAAAATGCCTCGGTTGTAATTGATAATGAATTGTATAGTTCAATTAACAACGGTTTTTTAATACTTTTTGGAGTGCAAAAGGGTGATAATAAAGATAAGGCTGATTGGTTAGTTAATAAAGTTTTGAATTTGAGATGTTTTTCAGATGAAAACGGAAAAATGAATCTTTCCGTCAAAGACATATATCATAAGGTGTATAATCCTGAATCAGGCAAATATGAGAACTTAAATTACGGTGAAATATTGGTTGTTTCTCAATTTACGTTATGTGCTGATGTGAAAAAAGGAACAAGACCAAGTTTTGATAATGCTATGGCCCCTGAAGAAGCAGACAATCTGTATAAATATTTTGTTAATAAACTAATTGAACAAAATATGCCTGTTAAGACGGGTGTTTTTGGTGCACACATGGAGGTAAATCTCCTTAATGACGGGCCGGTGACTTTTATTATAGAAGCGCCTTAATTCTGAACGAATAATGAAATAAATTTGTTGTTGTTTACATCAAACAAACCTTTATCGGTTAATTTTAGCTCGGGAATAACGGATAATGAAAGAAATGCCATTGTCATAAATGGTTCATTTAACTTACATCCGATAAGTTTTTCCCCCGTTTTCAGTTCTTGAGATTTTTTTATGACGGTTTGAGCATCTTCATCAGACATTAAACCCGCAACGGGAAGTTCTAATTTTGCTATTACTTCCCCGTCTTTAACAATAACCTTTCCCCCTTGAGATTTAACTAATTCTTTAACGGCTTTAAACATATCATTATCATTTGTTCCTATAACAATGAGATTGTGTGAATCATGTGCAACTGTTGAAGCAATGGCTCCAGATTTAATTCCGAAACCTTTTACAAAACCTTTTCCGATATTTCCGCTTGCTTTATGTCTTTCTATAACAAGCATTTTTAGTATATCTTCTTCTAAGTTACTTTCTGCATAACCATTTTTTACTATAATGTTTCCTTCAACACTTTTTGTTACAAGTTGGTTTGGAATAACTTCAATGACTTTAACTCTGTTACTTTGTGCTTTTATTTTTAATTCGTCACCTTCAATCCATCTGATATTTACGGTTCCTCTAAGGGATGATAAATTTTTATTTTTGCAATCTGTAACCATTTCACCATTTTTTGCCGCAATTTTACCGTTTTTAATAACTGTTTCAGGTTTAAAGTCTGTTAAATTGTCTAATATAAGCATGTCAGCTTTATAAGAAGGAGCTATTGCCCCTAAATTTTTTATTCCGAAATATTCAGCAGTATTAATTGATGCCATTTGAATTGCATTTACAGGTGATAACCCCGCTTGAACAGCTTTTTTAACCATTGCATTTATATGTTCCTTTAAGTTTAAAGGGTATCTGTCATCAGTTACAAACATGCATTTTCTTGTAGGATATTTTTGTATAAACGGAATTAGTGCATTTAAGTCTTTTGCTGCACTACCTTCTCTAATCATAATATACATGCCGTTTCTAAGTTTTTCTATTGCTTCTTTAGCTGTTGTACACTCGTGGTCCGAGGATATGCCTGCTGAAACATAAGCACATAAATCTTTTCCGCTCAAATATGGGGCATGCCCGTCTACTCTTTTCCCTTTTTGAAGTCCTAATTTGAGTTTGGATAATACTTGACTGTCTGAATTAATAACACCTAAAAAATTCATCATTTCCGCAATTCCAAGCACCCAAGGGCTGTCTATTAACAAAGACAGGTCATAGCTGTTTAGTTCAAAACCTGAAGTTTCACAATCAGTTGCCGGAACGCATGAAGGCAGCATCATATATACATCCAACGGTAAATTTTTTGATGCTTCTCTCATAAAACTTATTCCGTGAAGCCCTATTATATTCGCTATTTCATGCGGATCCGCAATAACAGTTGTAATTCCTGACGGCACTACCATTTTTGCGAATTCTGAGGGTAAAAGCATTGAACTTTCAATATGTACATGCCCGTCAATAAAAGAAGGTGAAAGAAATTTCCCTTTTATGTCCAATTCTTCTTTGCCTCTGTAATCTTTTGATATTCCTGCAATTATTCCGTCTTTTATTGCAACATCAGATTCATATATTTCTTCCGAAAATACATTTATAATCTGTGCATTTTTAATCACTAAGTCTGCTTCAAGTTCACCCTTTGCAGTTCTTATTATTTCTTCAAGTCCCATATTTTTCCTTTTTTTATATGTTATCATAAAAGAAGTAATTGACTTAATGTTATTGGAGAAAAATATGATAAATGTACAAAAAGCACAAATCGGCATAATAGGCGGAAGCGGATTTTACAGTTTTTTTGAAGAATCAGGTTCCGATTATGAAGAAGTAACAATAGATACCCCCTACGGAAGTCCTTCCGACCCGATTACGATAGGTGAAATTTCCGGAAAAAAGGTTGCATTTATTCCCCGTCATGGTAAAAATCACAGATTTCTGCCTCATTTAGTTAATTATAGGGCAAATGTCTGGGCATTAAAATCACTCGGTGTTGAAAGAGTTATTTCTCCCTGTGCCGCAGGCAGCCTTCAAAAACATGTTAAACCCGGTGATTTTGTAATATGCGATCAGTTTGTTGACTGGACTGACGGCAGAAAAAATACTTATTTTGAAGGCCCCGAGTGTGTTCACCCCTCAAGTGCCGACCCTTATTGCCCCGAATTAAGAAAAATAGCTATTGAACAAGCTAAAAAATTGGGTATTTCAGTGCATGAAAAAGGATGTGTGGTTGTTATCAACGGTCCGAGGTTTACAACAAAGGCTGAATCTAAATTCTTTACAAATCAGGGATGGGAAGTTATTAATATGAGTCAATTCCCTGAAGTACATTTAGTAAGAGAACTTGATATGTGCCCCGTTACAATAGCTTTAATTACAGATTACGATGCAGGTTTGGTGGGTGATGTTCCGCCTGTTACACATCAGGAAGTTATGCAGGTATTTAAATCTAATATCGCTAATTTGAAAAAATTATTGGTTGCAGTTATAGAAAATATTCCTATGGAGAGAAATAATTGCGAATGTTATAATACTTCTCATACTTCATAAAAAGGATGTTATATGATTTCGTTTGTAATTTCATTAATTTTCAGATTAATTTATTTGATTATTTTAATTGTCGTATTATTAAGTTGGATACCGATTTTTGATGTCAGAAAAGAACCTTTGGCATCTTTGGTTAAATTTTATAATATAATTATGGCTCCTTTTAAAGCTGTTATTCCGCCTATCGGAATGATTGATATTTCCCCTTTAATAGCTTTTATATTGCTTCAACTTATAGAAAATTTGTTAATAAGAAGCTTAATGAGATTCGGTCTTTAATCAATCAATATCCATAATAACTTACGGCAGACTTTTGACAGTAATACGGCTATAAGTCCGAAAACTATATCATATAATATCTTGGTTATTGATTGATAATATATCCAATTTAATATAAATTCAGCACTGTCATGTTGTAAAATTGCTATTATAACCATATATATTATGCCGATTAAATGTATTAATAATACACCGTATAATACGGCTAAAATTATTTTTAATATGGAATTATTGTTTTTCATAAATTTTGCGGATATAAGAACTGCAAAAATATATGCAAATATATATCCAAAATTATATTTAAATATGTATGAAAGTCCTCCGCCTAATGCAAAGAATGAGAAATAAGGTGTAAGTCCTAATATAATATACAATAATATTGTAACCAAGCCCCAAAATTCTCCTAATAAACCTGCAATGAATAATACAACAGGTATTTGAGGTATATATTCAAATTTTAAATATGATTCCATATTGTTTGCAGGGATATCTATTTTTATTTGACTGAAGGTTGCAATAATAAGCAGCATTATACAAATGGCAACAATTGTTAATGTACCCAAACAGAACTTTATATTTATGTTGGGCTTATGAATTTTTCTTATCTCATTTGTGATGCGTTTATTCATCATAGGAAACTTCTACTTTCTTTATCCCTTCTTTTAATTTAATAAAGTTATTTTTAAATGTATCATACCAAATGTTTTGAGTAAACATTATTAAGGCATTTTCGCCGTTATCCTGATAATAATTTTTTCTTGTACCTATTGTGTCAAATAAAAATTTTTCATATAGATTTATGGCTTCAATATTACTCTCTCTTACCTCTAAAGTTATATATTTTATCATGTTTTTATAACATTCTTCAATTGAGCGTATCAATAATATTTGCGCTAATTGCAATCTCCTGAAATCAGGATGTACACCTAAGGTCGTTATATGAGCTTCTTCAAATATCTGCCATATACCTATAAATGACAAAATTTTATTTTCTTCATTCTTTATGCAAAAATATTTTGCTAATTTATTATTCAATTCATTATAAAATGAGTTTTTAGACCAGTGATGGTTTGGATGAATTATTTCCTCTATATGATATATTTCATCTATGTCATCAACAGTAACGGCATTTACTTTGACTTTTATCATACATATATCTCTCTCTGTTAATTGTAACAAAAAAGTAAAGCTACTTTCAAATTTTTTATAAATATTAATTCTTTGTTATTATTTACATATGATTGAACATGCATATATACACATTCCTTTTTGCAAAAACAAATGCAAATATTGCTCTTTTGTTTCAGGCTTCAATATTGAAATGAAAGAGTTATATTTTGATGCTCTTTTTAAAGAAATACTCAAAAAATATAAAAATGAAAGTTTAAAAACACTTTACATAGGAGGCGGAACACCATCTTTACTTGAGTCAAAAGATATTTATAATTTAATTTCAAAATTTAATTTAAAACCTGATGCTGAAATTACGCTTGAAGCTAACCCCGAATCCGTTGAAAAAATAAAATTTCAAAACTTGCATGATATTGGTGTTAACAGAATTTCTCTCGGGTGTCAAACGTTTAATAATGATGTTCTTAAGTATATAGGAAGATTACATAATGAAAAAGATGTATATGATTCCATAGAAATTATAAAAAATACGGGGTTTGAAAACATAAGTATAGATTTAATATACGGACTTCCCTTTCAGACTGCAGATATATTTAAAATGGACGTTAAAAAAGCATTATCCTTAAATTTGAAGCATATTTCAACATACGGACTAAAGATTGAAGAAGATTCTTATTTTTATACAAATCCTCCGTTAAACATTGCTGATGATGAAATGCAGGCTCAAATGTATTTATATTTAATTCATACCCTTAAGGAAAACGGTTATATTCACTATGAAATAAGTAATTTTGCCAAAGAAGGTTATGAATCATGCCACAATATAGCTTATTGGAAAAATAAAAATTATTACGGATTCGGACTTAATGCGAGCGGTTTTGAGGGCAATTTAAGGTATACAAATGTATCTGATATGAAGGATTATCTTTCTAATCCTTTAAAACATAAAGAAGAAAACCATATAACACAGACTGAAAATATGGAAAACGAGATATTCTTAGCTTTAAGGTTAAAAGAAGGTGTAAATATTTCAGAAATAAACAAAAAATATAATATAGATTTTGATGAAAAATATAAAAATATAAAGGAAAAATATAAACATTTATTGAACTATAACGGCAAAACATTAAGTCTTAACGAAAAAGGAATTTTAGTAAGTAATGAAATAATGGCTGAATTTATAAGTTAAGCTTTTTGGATTTCACCTTTATTTTCAGTTTCTTTTGAGGGATTCGCTTCTGTTTGTTCGCTCTTTTGTTGAATTCCCGTTTTAGAACCCGAGACTATAAAAGATAAAGGCAGAATTGTTGATGTTAAAGATGTCATTGATTCAACATCTTTTAAAAGCATATTTGCTGTAATACATATATCATCAGCGTGAACGAGATAATCTTCAGCTTTTACATCGTGTTTAACTTCTTCTTTAAATATTTTATTATTTAATTTATTTACAACTTTATTACCTATTTCCATACCGCATATTAAGGATAAAATTGTTGTAGCGGCTTTTGGTGCAGCTTTTATCATATTGTTTGCAATTTTTGAAACGATATTGGTTGATTTAATTTGAGGCATTACAATATTAGCTTTTTGAAGAAGTTTATTACCTATTGCTAAAGTACCCAAAGGAAAGAGCATATTTCCTATAAATTGTTGAGATGCTTCTCTTAATTTCGGTTTCGTATTCTCTTTATTTTTGTCGGACAGTAAACCACCTGCCAAACCGCCCAATACCGAACCTAAACCTATTAATAATGCGCCCATTTCCGAATACTGCATTTTCGTTAATTTCATTGAAGGATTAATTTTTTTTGCTGCGGTATACAATCCCGCTACTGCGGCTGAAATACCTGCTGCGCTTCCTGCAATTGATGCTGCTTTTACTTTCTGTTTTGGTGTCAACCTTGGCTGTGTTGTTGAATTTATTGCACTTATCGACATCTTATTACCCTAAATAAAATTCTATCTGTTTGGTTTAAAACCATACATTATATTTTTTGCCGTTTTGTTAATTCTTTTTTACATTAAGAATGTTTTAACTTATCTCTATATTAAAATAAAAGAAATAAGGAAGCAAGGCACAAAATGATAGATACTCACTCACATATAAATTTTGAAGAATATAAATCTAATTTTGATGAATTTATTGAGGATTTAAAAAATAATGATATAGAAAATGTTATTATTCCGGGAGTTGAACCTTCTTCATTTGATGAAATAATATCATACTGTGAAAATTATGATATGTTATATGGCGCAATAGGTATACACCCGTCAGAGTGGCAGACATATTCTTTAACCTCCGAAAAAAGAATAAAAGAACTTTTAAATCACAAAAAAGTTGTTGCAATGGGAGAAATCGGTCTTGATTTTTTTTATGGTTCAGACGAAAAAGAAGAACAAAAAAATATTCTTATAAAACAATTGGAAATTGCAAGGGAGTTTAATGTGCCCGTTATAATTCATGACAGAGATTCTCATGAGGATGTATTTAATATACTTAAAGATTTTAAATTAAAAGATGTTATATTCCACTGTTTTTCAGGGGATAAAGAATTTGCAAAACAATGTCTGAATGAAGGATATTATATAGCAGTCGGCGGAATTGTTACTTTTAAAAATGCATCAGTATTACAAGAGGCAGTTAAGATAATACCTTTAGACAGGCTTTTACTGGAAACGGATGCACCTTATCTGTCACCGGTTCCGTATAGAGGTAAGATTAATTCCCCGAAATATTTAAAATATATTGTTGATAAAATAGCTCAATTAAAAGAAACCGAAACGGAAATTATAAAAAATCAGACTACAATAAATGCAAAAAAGGTATTTAACATTAAATGACAAAAGAAAGATTAGATAAAATATTGACGGATAAAGGTTTTTTTGAAACAAAAAGCAAAGCTCAAGCTGCCATTATGGCAGGAGATGTCAAAATAGACGGAATTGTTATTACAAAAGCCGGATTTTTAATTGAACCAAAAGAGAACACCGTATTTGAAATTAAGTCAATGCCTTTTGTTTCAAGAGGCGGTTTTAAATTAGATAAAGCAATAAAAACATTTAAAATTAATCTCAAAGACAAAATATGTCTTGATGCGGGAGCATCGACAGGGGGATTTACCGATTGTATGCTCCAAAACGGAGCAAAAAAAGTATACAGTGTTGATGTCGGATACGGTCAAATAGCATGGAAACTTCGTACTGATAACAGAGTTAAAGTTATTGAGAGAGTTAATGTTAAATCTTGCAATGAAAATGAAATATATGATGAGTATGATGAAAAAGCTCAGTTTATAGCTATGGATTTATCTTTTATTTCAATAACAAAAGTATTGAAAAATGTAATAAAATTAGCAAATACGGATGGTTTTGAAATAGTTTCTCTTATAAAACCTCAGTTTGAAGCAGGTAAAGAACAGGTGGGTAAAAACGGTGTAATAAGAGAAAAGAGTGTACACATTCAGGTAATAAATAATATTATGGATTATTGTAAATCATTGAATTTATATATAAAAGATTTAACATATTCTCCCGTAAAAGGACCGAAAGGAAATATTGAATACCTTATTTATCTTTCAAAAGACGAACAAAATTGTATAACAGATGCTGAAAATATTGTTAATAAGGCACATGAAGAGCTTGATTATTGATTAACGGCAAGATTTAGTTTTTGTTGAACGGGTTCTGCTTCAAATAAATCTCCAACAGTGCAGTTTAAGGCTTCACAAAGTCTGTCCATATTTTCATAAGAAGGCTGAGTTCTTCCCGAAGCCCACGAATATACGGTTTGTTGAGGTAAGTTTAATATTTTGGCAAGCTTGTATAAACTCCATCCCTTTTTTTGTTTTACGGTTTCTTTTATTTTAATTTTCATCCTGCCTCCCCGTTGTAATCAATATGATACATAAAATTTATCTTTGATATGTTAATTCATGTAAAAATTGTTCAACAAATACATATAATATGATTATACATTTGTTACAAATGTTAATATAGTATTTAAAAAAATATTTCATTCGTTTGTATGATATAAAAAAATAAAATTCCATTAAATTTATTATAATCCGATAAAAATAACAGTATTAAGATGTATAATGTAATTACAAGCTTAATAAACAAAAAAATAAAATACGAAAAAAAAGATTTTTTGTAAATTTGGGTATATAATTAAATAAGAGAGTTGTATAAGACAAATAATACACAAGAGGACATATATGAAAAGAAAATTTATATTAGGTTTAGTTTTGGCATTAAGTTTTAATTTCTGTTCCATTGGAATATCATACGCTGATAACAGTAATGATGCGGAATTAAATGCTGCAATTAAAAAATATAAGGAAAAAAATTATGTCGGTTGTATATCGGACTTAAAACAATTTACGGAAAAAAATGGTCAAAATGCAGTTGCATGGTACTATTTGGGTAATGCTTATATGAATATTGCAATGAATGAAGATGCCGGTAAGGCATTTTCAAAGGTAGTTGAAATTAATTCTGTCCCTAAACTTACTTCTTATTCCATTCAGGCTCAATTGTGTATGAAAGATCCTTCTCAGTGTGAATATAAAAATTATTCGTTAAAAGAAATTGAACAATTAAAAATAAATCCTGCTAAGTTTTTGGAAGAATATAATAAACCGAAAGAAGTTGAAGTGGTTCCTGAAGATCCTAAAGTTGTTGAAATAAACAGACTTATAAACGGTGAATTTCATGCCAATATGCATCCTGATGCCGAAAGTTTTATAAGGCAGGAAACTTTGAAAATTGAAGGTCAAAGAATGAATTAATGATTGATTCACATCAATTTGACACCGAATTTATTAATAATTTACTGTATATAAAAAAGGATTATTCAAAAATCAGTTGTCTTTTAAAAGATAGAACTGATATAAGAAGTTATGTTATTTTGGGTAAAATTGAACTATACAGCGGAAATATAGATGAGGCTGAGAATTTTTTCACAAAAGCCGGCTATAAAACCGGAATTGCTTATTGTAAATTTTTAAAAGGTGAGTTTGCCGAGGGATATAAGATTTTAAGCGATATAAAAGAGCAATCATCATTTTGTCATTGGTTAATTTGTATAATTGAGATTTTTTTGAATAAAAAAGAGAATATACCTACATATTTTCAAATTAGAAATTATTATGAACAGGATATTGAGATGCTGTTTTTATATAAAAGAGATAAGGAAATAGGTAATATACTGAACTTTAGTCAATACATCAGCAATTTTAATATGGAAATATTTAAATACAACGGCAGGATAATGTTAAATCATGGATTTAATGAAATAGCCGAACAGTTTTTAAAAAAAAGTCTTGATGTATGTTATAATGACCCTGAAACTCATTATTTATTGGGTGAATTATATATAAAAACAAACAGAATACAGTTGGCAAAAGAATCGTTTAATAAATGTATAAAAGTAAATAACGGATATTATCCTGCGGAAATTAAACTAAAAACAATAAAATAATGATTGTATAATTTGTATTATGGTGTAAAATAATTTATATAGAGTCTTATTAGGAGAAGTAAATGTTTGAACGTTTTACCGAGAAGGCTATAAAAGTAATAATGCTTGCACAAGAAGAAGCAAGAAGACTAGGTCATAATTTTGTAGGAACGGAACAGGTATTACTCGGATTAATTGGGGAGGGCACCGGAGTTGCTGCGAAAACCTTAAAAGCAATGGGTGTTACACTTAAAGATGCAAGGGTAGAGGTAGAAAAAATTATAGGCAGAGGTTCTGGCTTTGTTGCGGTAGAGATTCCTTTTACGCCTCGAGCAAAAAGAGTATTAGAATTATCTTGGGATGAAGCGAGACAGTTAGGTCATAATTATATAGGTACCGAGCATTTGCTTTTGGGACTTATCCGTGAAGGAGAAGGTGTCGCAGCACGTGTTCTTGAAAATTTAGGCGTTGATTTAAATAAAGTAAGAAGCAACGTAATAAAAATGCTTGGAGAAACAAAACCCACTCAAGCTGCAACAACCGCATCATCCTCATCGGGGAAAACAAAAACTCCGAGTTTGGACGAATTCGGAACGGATTTAACTCTCGCTGCTCAGGAACAAAGACTTGATCCTGTTGTAGGCAGAGAAAAAGAAATAGAACGTGTAATTCAAATATTGGCAAGAAGAACCAAAAATAATCCCGTATTATTAGGAGAACCGGGTGTCGGTAAAACAGCAGTGGTTGAAGGTCTTGCCGCTCGTATCGTAAACTCTGAAGTGCCCGATATTTTAGAAGGCAAAAAAGTAGTTCAGTTAGATATGGGACTTTTGGTTGCAGGTACAAAATACAGAGGAGAATTTGAAGAACGTCTTAAAAAAATAATGGATGAAATAAGACAAGCAGGCAATATTATCCTTATAATAGACGAAATGCATACATTAATAGGTGCAGGTGCGGCAGAAGGCGCAATAGATGCTGCAAACATATTAAAACCTGCTCTCTCAAGAGGAGAAATTCAGGTTATCGGTGCTACAACACTTGATGAATACAGAAAATATGTAGAAAAAGATCCGGCACTCGAAAGAAGATTTCAATCTATTATTATTGAAGAACCTTCCGTTGAAGATACAATTGAAATTATAAAAGGGTTAAAGCCTAAATATGAAGAGCATCATAAGTTAAATATTTCTGATGATGCTATAGTTGCGGCTACAGAGCTTTCTTATAAATATATTACAGACAGATTTTTACCTGACAAGGCTATTGATATAATAGATGAAGCTGCGTCTAAGTTAAGAATACAAACAAGCGCACTCCCGCCTGAGGGTAAAGAACTGGAAAAACAATTAAAAGAAATTATTAAGCAAAAAGAAGATGCAATAAGAAATCAAGAGTTTGAGACGGCATCAAATTTAAGAGATGATGAAGCGGATTTGAAAGAAAAAATTCGTGAAATGTCCCTTAAATGGCGAGAAGATAATGAAGAAAATAAGCCTACGGTTACCGCAGAACAAGTTGCTCAGGTTGTAAGTCAAATGACGGGTATTCCTACAACAAAAATAACCGAGGGTGAAAGTGAAAGATTATTAAAATTGGAGGAAACTCTGCATAACAGAGTAATAGGTCAAAATCAAGCGGTTGAAGCTTTGTCAAAAGCTATAAGACGTGCAAGAGTCGGGTTAAAATCTCCCAACAGACCTATCGGAAGTTTCATTTTCTCGGGACCTACGGGGGTAGGTAAAACCGAACTCGCTAAAGCATTGGCAGAAGCCGTATTTGGCAGCGAAGATAATATGATTCGTGTTGATATGTCTGAGTTTATGGAAAAACATTCAACATCAAAACTTATAGGTTCACCTCCGGGTTATGTAGGTTATGATGACGGTGGTCATTTAACTGAAATTATCAGAAAGAAACCTTATAGTGTTATTCTTTTTGATGAAATTGAAAAGGCACACCCCGATGTATTTAATATTATGCTTCAAATATTAGATGACGGTCGTTTAACTGATTCTAAAGGCAGACATATTAATTTTAAAAATACTATTATAATCATGACAAGTAACGTAGGTGCAAGCATGATTACTACTACAAGTAAGCTTGGATTCTCCGTTGCCGAAGATGAACAAAAAGATAAATATGAAAAATTAAAAGATACGGTTATGGAAGAGATGAAAAAAGCATTCCGTCCCGAATTTTTAAACAGAATTGATGATATTATCGTATTTGCACATCTTTCTAAACCTGAAATTCGTCAAATAGTTGATTTAATGTTAAATGATTTATTTAAACGTCTTGAAGCACAAAATTTGACAATTGAAGTAACGGAAGAAGTTAAAGATTATTTGGGTGAAGCAGGATATTCGGAAGCATACGGTGCAAGACCTTTAAGAAGGTTAATCCAAAAACGTATTGAAGACGGTCTTGCTGAAGAAATTCTTTCGGGTAAATATAAAGAAGGCAATAAAATAGTCTTAAAATTAAAAGATGAAAAAATTGTCTTTGAATGTGAAAAAATATAAGGTTAAATTTTTAATCGGAAAAAGCCTCTTAATTATAGGGGCTTTTTTTTGTGAAAAAAAATGTTATAATTTAAGTATGAGAAAAATATTATTAAGCTGTTTATCTTCTTATTCTTCTGACACATGACGTAAGTGTTGTGTTTTATGATGTCATTTTTATTTTAAGAAGAAAAGGCGGTTTTTATGCGTAAGTTTGCTTTATGTTTTGCGCTGATAATCATGTTATTATCGATTATTATGCTGTTCAGTGTATTGTATTTTAATTTTTCGTTATTATTAAGCGGTAATAAAATAGCTCTATTTACATTAATTAATGCAATATTCTTATTCGGAGTCAGTTTATTTTTCTTTATATTTAAAGACAGAGTTATTCTTTATTTTGAAAATTATAAAAGGGAAAAACAAATATAAAAAAAGATGGATATTAATTTATCCATCTTTTTTTTATATTTAACAAAATTTATACCTAAGATGCCGTTCCTGTTGACCAACTGTTTAAATAATTAGCTTGTTCATCAGTCAAAGAATCAATTTCAATACCCATTGATTTTAGTTTAAGTGTTGCAATTTCATAATCTGTGGATTTTGGAAGAGTATATAATTTATTTTCTAATCTTCCTTTATTTTTAATAATAAATTCTGCACCAAGCGCTTGGTTAGCAAAGCTCATATCCATGACTGATGCCGGATGACCTTCCGCAGCACTTAAATTTACAAGTCTTCCTTCTGCCAATACAAAGATAGATTTACCGTTGTTCAATACATATTCGTCTAAATAAGGTCTTATTTCTTTTATTTCAATAGTTTCTTTTTTTAAACCGTTAACATTAACTTCAACATCAAAATGACCTGCATTACAAACCATTGCGCCGTTTTTCATATTAAGCATGTCTTGAACATCAATAACATTAATATCTCCTGTAATAGAAATAAAGATATCACCTATTTTAGCGGCTTCGGATATTTTCATAACTCTGTAGCCTTCCATTGCAGCTTCAAGAGCTTTTAAAGGATCAACTTCAATAACGATAACGTTTGCACCTAAGCCTTTTGCTCTCATGGCAACACCTTTACCGCACCATCCATAACCGCATACTACAAAAGTTTTTCCGGCAAGTAATATATTTGTAGCTCTTATAATTCCGTCAATAGCACTTTGACCAGTTCCGTATCTGTTGTCATACATATATTTTGTAAGACTGTTATTTACCCCTAAAGCAGGGAATTGTAGTTTGCCTTCTTTTTCCAACGCCTGTAATCTTATTATTCCGGTTGTTGTTTCTTCACAAGAACCTATTATGTTAGGAATAAGATCGGGTCTTTTTGAATGAATTGTAGCAACAATGTCGCAGCCGTCATCAATAATAAATTGCGGATTATGATTAAGTGCAGCTTCAACGTGAGATTTATATGTTTCTCTGTCTTCTCCGCTGTATCCGTATACCGGAATATTCCAATACTTAACCAAAGCAGCTGCTACATCATCTTGTGTTGTTAAAGGATTTGATGCCACAAGTATTGCATCAGCTCCGCCTTCTTTCATTGTTATAACCAAATTCGCAGTTTCTTTTGTGACATGTACACAACTTGAAACTCTTATTCCTTTGAATGGTTGTTCTCTTTTAAATCTTTCTTTTATGCTTGCTAATACGGGCATGTCTTTATATGCCCATTCTATATTTTTTTTGCCTTGCTCTGCCAAGTTAATATCTTTTATATCACACTTTTCCATAGTTAATGTCATATGATAACCTCCTGTAATAATAAAATTTTATCACAGACAAAAAATATATTTATTTATATGTTAAGAGTGCTTCATTGTTTTCATCAAAAGAAAATTCAATTAAATTGTCATCATTTTCCGGAAATTCAAAAATATTCGGAGTTTGAATATCAGTATTATTTTGTGCAAAAGACTCATTAATGTAACTGTATCCCATAAGCATCGAGAAAAATAATAACAATGATACCATTATACCTAACAATATTGCAGCTCTTTTATATACTTTATCAAAAGAATCACGATTTTCATTTTTTAGTTTTTTTAAAATTTTCTTTGTAAAATTAACGTTTGAATTATCTTTAAATATTGCAACCGAGTGTCTTATATTATTTTTGAGATTATATGCATTTTGCAATTCCACTCTTGCCGGCTTGGATTTTAAAAGATATCTTCTGAATTTTATGCTGTCATTATAATTTAATTCATTATCAATATAAGGAGAAATATTGGAATAAAATGATTCATATTCCCTGATATTGAACATTCTGTTTGACTCTATTTGTTCAAATTCATTAAGTAATTTTTCATATTCAAAGTGAAGATTATTCATTACATCTTTCATCTCCAAATATTTTTCATAACAGCTTTTACATCGGGTAAAATGATTTTCTATAAATATAATGTCTTCTAAGTCAAGTTTATTTTCTATATATAAAGAGAGCATTGAAGAAACTTTTTTGCAATCGGATTTATCCATTAAATCTCCTTTTTAAGTTAAATATGGTTTTAAACATTCTTGTAATTTATTTCTGGCTCTTGCAATTCTTGATTTAACCGTACCAACGTTTGTGCTTGTTATTTTGGCAATTTCTTCATAGCTAAGTCCAATCAATTCACGCAGGATAATAACTAATCTGAAATGTTCCGGCAGATTGCTAATCATATCTCTTATAATATCCGTAAGTTCTTTACCTAATGTTTTTTCATCGGGTTTAAGAGTATTGTCACAGATATTTAAAATACTGTTGTCATTGTTATCGTCATTTAACCAGTAAGATTCAATTGAAACGGAATCAGGTATTCTTTGTTTTTTTCTTAGTTCGTCATAAAAAAGATTAGTAATAATTTGACCTAACCAAGACTTAAATAATTTGGGGTTTTTAAGATTTTTAATATTTTTTGACATTCTAAATAAAGCTTCTTGCGTCAAATCTGAAATATTTTCTTTATCTGCGCCCAAGTAGCAGAATGAAGCATAGATATTTTTTTGTTCTCTTTTGATAAGTTCTTCTAAAGCATCATAATCACTGCTTTGCGCTAAACATATTAAGTCGAACAAATTTGAATCTTTATATTTTTTCTTGGATAATCCCATCAAAAATATACACCTTCTATTTTAATTTGATTTTCATGTATTAAATACTTAAAATAGAGCTTATATGCCATAACCTTTTAGGATAGACATTAAGGTATACATATAGACAATATAAAAATAATTACAGAAGAAATAGAAAGAAAAAACTTGACTCTGAATTATGCTTTAGATAAACTAATAAATATCAATAAGGTCCCATCGTCTAGAGGCCTAGGACACATCCCTTTCACGGATGCGACAGGGGTTCAAATCCCCTTGGGACTACCATTATAAGAGCCATCGGGCTCTTTTTTAATTGACATTCAAAAATTTAAACATCAAGATTAAAAAATTATTGACTATAAAAAATGTTCTTGGTATGTTAATAAGAGTCAAGTAAATGCGCTTGTAGCTCAGTAGGTAGAGCACTCCCCTTTTAAGGGATAGGTCGCGCGTTCGAATCGCGCCAAGCGCACCATTTTAAGAGGGTTTATCCCTCTTTTTTTATACGTTAATATACAGATTCAATTATACCGCCGCCAAGTACGGTATCATCTTTATAAAATACTGCGGATTGTCCTATTGCAATAGGGTTTTGCATCAGGGTGAATTCAACTTCTGTTTTATTGTTTTCTAAAGGCTTTATTATTGCTTCTTTCGGTTCTTGAGACGAGCGTATTTTAACCTCACATTTCAATGGGCCGTTTAATTTATCTATTGCATTAAATACTACATCACAAGCTATAAGTCCTTTATTTAAAGAATCTTCCTTGTATGCTACTACAACTTCATTTGTGTCTTTTCTTAATTCTTTTACGTATAAAGGAGCAGCGGCTGCAATTCCTATACCTTTTCTTTGTCCTATGGTATAGTTCCAAAAACCGTTATGTCTGCCTAAAACATTTCCGTTAATGTCAACTATATTGCCTGTTTTTGGTTTTGCGTCCAATATATCATTATAATCACCGTTATAAAAATCCTGACTGTCAGGTTTATCCGCAACTTCAAATCCGTTTTCTCTTGCTATTTCTCTGATTTCTTCTTTTGTATAATCTCCTAAGGGTGTAAGAGTCATTGATAACTGTTCTTGAGTAAGTCCGTATAAAAAGTAGGATTGGTCTTTTTTAGGATTAATACCTCTTTTTAAAATATATCTGCCATTTTCGTATACTATTCTTGCGTAATGTCCTGTTGCAAATTTATCAAATTCAATACCTGCCTTTTTAGCAAGCTTAGGGAATACTCCGAATTTAATATTTTGATTACAGCATACACAAGGGTTTGGGGTTCTTCCCTTCATATATTCATTTTTAAAATAATTAATAACTATATCTTCATAGTCATTAGAACAATCAATTACGTGAAAATCAATACCTAATTTTTTTGCAACGTTTTTTGCAGCTTCCACATCATCTTCTTCATGAGGACATAAGCATGCTCCATGAATATTATTTTTTTCTCCTTTTGTATCTATTTTATTCTTTAATTCTTTAAAAAAATTACTCTTGCCCCATGTCAGCATTGTTGCGCCTATTACTTCATAACCTTGTTTTTTTAAAAGGTATGCACATACTGATGAATCAACACCACCTGACATTCCGACAAGTACTCTCATTTATACCTCCTTTTTTTACACCTTAAAATTTCTTTCTTTCTCTCTGTATTAAGGTGTAAATTTTTTTCGAAAACCTTATTTAATTATATATCAAAATGGTTTATGTAATAATGTGACTACTAAGGCTACATACAAATTTATATAACCGTAGCACAATATTTTTATGATTAATACAGAAGAAAAACAAAAAATATTTGGTAAAAATATATCAAAATACAGAAAAAGCAAGGGATATACACAGAATCAACTCGCTGAAAAACTTGATATTTCAAGAGAACATTTGGCTAAAATTGAAACTGCCAAAAGAGGTTTAAGTATAAATTTATTATATAAAATAAGCGAAATACTTTCTGTGCCTGAAAAAGATTTCTTTAACTTTGATTAAATTGTTTAATCCGATTTCAATTGGTTTGAGAGGAGGATTTTTTATTACGACCGACAGCCCAACGAAGACCTAAAGTTAAAGCAACACCATTTCTTCCGCCATTTTGAGCCATGGCTTGTGAATACATCATAAAGTTATCTTCAACTTTCTTTTGGACTCCAAGTCCGTATTGAACATATGGTTTTATTGTCATATCGGGTAATACAACATTATTTGCCGTAACTTTTGAATCGTTAATTAAGTTCCAAATCATATTAACAGCAATATAAGGCTGCCAACCGGATTCGGAATTCATAATAAATTTAACACCGGGAGCCATTTGAATTACATGCGTAGGTGTTGAGTTAATTCTTACCCCTGCAGCGTTTGTATAATTAAAATTATTAATAAATGAATATGCTATTAACATAGAGGGTTGAAAAATAAATTTGCCCTCTTGCATTTCAACATTATATCCGAATTTATCGGCTATTCCTGCGGTCAGCATAGTATAATCTTCATTACCGTACATACTTGAGCTGTCACCTATAATACTGCCGACGTTTAAGTTTGTCGAATTATAGAAATTCCCTTTATATAATGTATATGTTGAACCTATTGTTCCGCCGTTTAAATATGTGTCGACTCCAGAGTATCTTTGGCTTGCACCGTTATATCCGATATATGCCGAAAATACGCTGTCCCAACCGTTTTTATGTGATATCAATTCAGAATCATGACCGATTAAAGCCCCATAAGATATATTGGATACTTTTGGCCCGTTTTTCAAAGGAATGTTTTCAAATGTTGCATATGGCTTAAACCAATAACCGTTTAATAATTCATTTGTATATAAAGGTGAGAATGGACCACCCGTTGTCATAGCATATTTATTTACCGACTTTAGTGCAAATCTTTGTGATTTAGAATAATTCATATAATTTTCAGCGTGCTGCATAGTATAATAATTAGTATTATTCATTGTAGCTAAGGCACCTGCCTGCACCGCAACCGATGAAGCTAAAACAGCAGGATTAAATGCTCTCCAGCTTGTAGGATTAGATGGAGCACTACTCGGATTATCAGGATCCGGATTGTTTACCAAATCTCCTCTTAAGAACGTTAAATTGCCTTCGTCATCATAAGTAACACCATATCTGAAAATGGGGGCAAGAGCCTCTTTTGCGCCTTCGCCTAAAGTTATAACTCCGTATAAATCACTATCATCCGTAACTGTTAATTGTTTTGAAAGAATATTTTCATCAGTATCTGAAACTAAATCAATATAATTTATGTTTATTTTTGCTCCGTTTTCATTTTGAACAGAGTCGGCTTCAAATTTATCGATTTGACCATCCCCTGTTAAATCAGCTTGAATTGAAGCACTTAAATCTGATTTTAAATTTAATTTACCCAAATTGTATGTGGCATATCTGTTATCTTTAGAAACATCAATCATAGCGGTATTATTTATATTAAATGAAGAAGCACCCGTAAACAGATTTACCTTATTATCATCACTCATCGGTATATCTTTACCTGCTTGTAAAATACCGCCTTCTAAGTTTACGGTACCGGTATAGCCTGTCATGTCTTCATTAATAACTACGGTACCGTCGTATTGAACATCATCTGATTTGTTTATGTTGATAACACCATTTGTACCGTTATCATCGTAAGAAATAATTTTATCATTAAAGATAATTGATTTGCCTTTTTTCGCACAAAGATTAATTATACCGCCGTCATCGGTTATGGCATCAGAAGATAATGTATCTTGTGACTTGCCCGATTTATTATTTTCAAATAAAACATCCGCATTTTCTGCAATAATATTAAGTTCCGCATCTTTAGCATTAAATATGGCGCCGCCTGCCGAGTGTTCTGCACCTATTGCCTCATTTTCGGAGAAGGTAGAATCTTTAACGGTTAATTTTGCATCCGTGTTGTTATATATAGCACCACCGAATGCACTTCCTTCACTGCCATTATTACTTGCGATTACTTTATTTCCCGTAAAAGAAGAAGTATCAATGGTTAAATTTGCTCTTTCATCATTAAATACGGCACCGCCACTGGCAGTCCCGTTATATTCCTCTTCCTCAAAGTCTCCGTATGCTATTGCTTCGTTACCCGTAAATGTTGAATTTTTAATTGTAGTAGTTGCAAAATGGTCATTGTAAACAGCACCGCCTGAAATTTCCGCAGAACTGAATTTATCTGCTTTCATTTTTGCAGAGTTATTATTAAATTTAGTATTTTCTATATTAAATACGAAGTCGTTATAACCGTAGTTATCGTCAAGGTCTTCCAAATCCTCATCACCGCTTTGTAAAAATAATGCTCCGCCTTTTGCCAAATGAGTTGATTCAACATAATTACCTTCAAAAAGTGAATTTTTTATATCAGTATAATAATAAGCCAATATAGCTCCGCCTTCTGCAATACCGTTAGCTCTTGTATCGCTTTTTGCATAGTTATTTTCAAAAACGGTTGAATCTATAAGGTAGGGTTTTTCATAAACCTCGGCATTATTTATATAAATTGCACCGCCATAAGCAGCTTCACCTTTAACATAGTTCTTTCCGAAGTAGGAATTTGAAACTGTAAAGTTGTGTATTGCAGAGGCTACTATTGCACCGCCTTGTGCATAAATGCTTTTTTCAGAATTAATATAGTTTCCGATAAAATAACTATTATCTATTAAAACTGTGTTAGCATTATTATCAAAGCCGGAGCCTTCTAATTCCAAAGCACCGCCTGCTATGATTTCTTCTTTATCATCTGATGTAGAATTTATCCCGTTATTAACAATTAAGCTATCTTGAAGTTTAAAACCGTCTTTACCCGTATCATCGGTAATTACAATATTATAATTATCATTTTCATAGTCTTCAAAGTCCCATTCAACCTCATTTACCCAATGTATTGCTCCACCGCTTCTGCCGCCGTTACTTTGGTTATTATGTTCAATGGTATTGTCTTTTATTACTGTTTTTAATATGGATACATCACCATTATGTGAAAAAATAGAAGAGATTTCACCGACATTTGAAGGTGTATCATCAGCTCCCCAATGAAAGTTATGAAGCCCGTTATTTGAAATATTTATTGATTTTATATTACCGTTAATGTCCTTAACATCATATTCACCGCTATCTCCATCCAAAACAGTAAAATCACCTAAATTTTGAAGAGTAATTGATTTAGAATCCATTGTGGGATTATTGGGTGAGTCATGTAGTCTTTCATCATGCCTGTATAATTGATATTGGTTATTGCCGTCAATACCAAATTTATTACCGTCAATTGTAATGTCACCCGACTGCTGAGGTATTCTTTCATCATCCATTGTATAATCGGATTCCAAATTAACCGTACCTTCACCATTCCAAGAGGTTTCCGCTTTCACTTTATTTGGAATAAAAACAATACAACTGCTTAAAAGTAATGCACACAAAAATTTCTTCTTCATAACTAAATTACTCAATTTAACTATATTATAATATTACATAATATAATATAATATAATATAACTATAATTTTATTTATAAACAAGTAAAATTTGTTAAATGGATGTAAATAAATTTTAAAATAAATTTTATAATCCACTACATTGCTCCAATTCCGCGAAGAATTCCTATCATTCCTTCTGCCGCTATATCATTTATAACTTGACCTTCTTTATTGAAATAGTAAAAATTCATAACGCAAACAGAGATTTTTTTGTTCGTTGGTTTTATTCCCATAAATTCGCC
>CANQNX010000019.1 GCA_947625345.1 Candidatus Gastranaerophilales bacterium | reverse complement strand
TCATGAAAAATTTTCTCTTTGTTTACTACTCTTTCGGTATTTGAAAAATTTGTTTTAAGTGGTAATCTTAAGATGCCCGAGTAAATTTTTACGATAATCAGAAGGTGTGAGTAAAAATTTGCGAGCTTGTATGCGTAACAAAGTGAAGACTGAGCAACTATACGGTTGCGAGAAGCAAGCGTAATGTTGCGACACTAGATTAAATATAAAAGAGGCAAAATTTATGTCAAAAAATATATTGTTTATTATTGACGATATTGAATTAAAATATTTTGAATTTAATGATTTAGTTACTGATTTTTGGTTAATTAGAGAATTTCTTAAACGTGATTATAAAGTCAGTGTTGCAATAAAAAGTGATTTGTTTATTGAAAATGCAGTAGGTTGTGTATTTTCACGAGAGTCTTATATACAGGACAGCAATATTTTTTATAAAAATCATAAAAATAAAAACTGTATAAACGATTTTCAGGTGGTTTTCTTCAGACCCGATCCGCCCGTTGATATTGATTATATTAATGCTTGTTATGTTTTTGATTTTGTTGATAAGGAAAAAACACTTTTAATTAACAATCCTGTTGAAGTAAAAAACTTTAATGAAAAATTTCATATAAATTATTTTCCTGATGCAATACCTGAAAATATTGTTACTTCTTCAATTGATTTAATTATTAAATTTGTGGAAGAAAATAAAGAAGCAATATTAAAACCTTTGAACAGATGTTTTGGTGACGGAGTTTATTATCTGAATATTGAAGATAAAAATCTTTTAAATATTGTAAAATCAATGACTCAAAAAGGAAAAACAGTCGTAATGGTACAAAAATATATACCGGAAGTTAAATCAGGTGATAAAAGAGTATTGATTATAGGTGATAAGGTTATGGATGAATGTATTCAAAAACTTCCTGCGGAGCATGATTTTAAATTTTCAAACCATAACGACAGATTTTTTAAAGATTCCAATCTGACTTCAGAAGAAAAAAGAAACGCACAAAATATTGCCTGTCAATTGGTAAAAAGAGGAATATATCTTGCAGGTCTTGATGTTATTAACGGTAAAGTTATTGAAATTAATGTAACGAGTCCATGTTATTTCATAAGGGAAATAAATCATCATTATAATATTCATTTTGAAGATAAAATTATGAAGTGTTTAGAAGAAATTATTGATAAACATTTCTCGAAAGATAGGCTTTATGCTTTTAACTAACACTAATTCAGATATTATCTCGGATAAAAATCAATTATCTCAAATATTTTTTCAGGGATGTAAACTTGATGAAAATATAGGTGTTGAATCAGAAAAACTGCTTGTATATAAAGACAGTTATAAAGCGGTTACTTATAGCGATGTTGTTAAAATATTAAAAAGTTTTAGTGAAATCGGATGGGAAAAAATATTTGAAGGGGATAATTTAATTGCTTTAAAAAGTGATGACGGAATGATTTCATTAGAGCCGGGCAGCCAAATAGAGTTAAGCTTAAAACCGCTTAAAACTCTTGAAGAAATAGATATTAAACTAACGGAATTTTATAATAATCTGAGAGATTTTGCGGATAAAACAGATGCTGTTATTTTAGATTCAGGCATTCAGTGTGTTTCTACTTTTGAAGATATTGATATTATTCCTAAGAAACGTTATGAGTATATGACAAAATATCTTCCGTCAAAAAATCTTTCTCCTTTTATAATGATGAGAGAAACTGCAGGTATTCAAGTTAATTTTGATTATAAGAGTGAAGAAGATGCAATAAAAAAACTTTCCCTTTCTCTTAAAATGAGTCCTATAATAAGTTCTATATATGCCAATTCTCCTTTAAGAAATTCTCAATTATCGGAATATAAGTCTTTAAGAGCAGATTCATGGTTAAAGGTTGATGAACAAAGATGCGGTTTTATAAGTAAAAAACTTTTTGATAAAGATTTAAATTTTTCATTTTCTGATTATGTGGAAACGCTTTTGGATGTACCTTTGATTTTTATTCAAAGAGGTGAAAATTATTATTATACCGATAAGACATTCAGAGAGTTTTTATCTGAAGGGTTTTTAGACTTCAGTGCAAATATGAATGATTGGCAAAACCATATCAGTCTTTATTTTCCTGACGTAAGGTTAAAAAGTTATATTGAAATAAGAAATCATGATGCTCAGAATCCTATTATGACTTTTTCTGTTCCTGCTTTTTGGAAGGGAATTATATATAATCCCGAGGCTATGGAGGAAATTGAAAAAATATTGTCGGTATACACTTATGAAGATTTTATGACATTAAGAAAAGACACTCCTTTATTTGGTATAAATGCACAAATCGGGAAAATAAAAGTCATAGATTTGATTAAAGAGTTTTTCGATATATCATATTACAGTTTAAAAAGTTTAGGGTCGGATGAAGAAAAATATCTTGACTGTGTTTATGAATATATTTCTCAAAAAAGGGTGCCTGCCGATAATATTATTGATAATTATAATAAAAAAATCAGTTGAAGATTTTTTTAGGATTTAATATATTCTTCGGGTCAAAAGTTGATTTGATTTTTTTCATATATTCAAGTGCCAACGGATCAAGCGCTTTATCAATGAATTCCGATTTTTCGCAGCCTATACCGTGTTCCCCTGATAATCTTCCGTTTAAGGATAGTGCTAATTCAAAAAGTTCTTTTTTTGCATTTAAAAAATTGTTTAATTCAACAGGATTTCTTAAATCAAGAGCAATATTCGGGTGAATATTTCCGTCTCCTATATGTCCCATAATGCAAGTTTTTAAATGATATTTATCGCAGATTTCCCATATTCCGTTAACTAAAGCAACAATATTTTCTCTTGGTACAACAACATCTTCGGTTACTACGTTTGGTGCTAATTTAGCGGTTGCACCAAAAGATGAACGTCTTGAAATCCATATTCTTTCTTCTTCTTCTTTTGTTTTTGCACTTTGAATAAATGAGGAATTATTATTTTTGCATATATCTGTTATTTTTTGATATTGTTCGTCTAAATTTGATTTGAATCCGTCAATTTCAATGAGAAGTGCTGCAATTTTATCGGTTAAAAGTCCCGAAGGATAAAAACTTTCAATTGTTTTTAGTGTATTTTTATCCAATAAATCAATTGCGGATGGAGTAATCAAATTTGATATTATATCATTTACCGCTTTTGAAGTATCTTGCAGCGTGTCAAAATATGCTAACATAACACGTTTTGACTCAGGTTTGGGAATAAGTCTTAATATAGCTTTTGTTATAATGCCCAATGTTCCTTCCGAGCCTATAAATAATTGTGTAAGATTATATCCCGTTACATCTTTTGAACAAAAAGAACCTGTATTCATAATTGTTCCGTCAGCTAATACGACTTCTAAACCTATAACATAGTCTTTTGTTGAGCCGTATTTAAATGTGTGAGGGCCTCCCGAGGACAATCCAATACTGCCGCCTATCATTGATACTTTTAAATTCGACGGGTCAGGAGGGTAAAATAAGTTCCGTTCTTCAACTTTTCTTTGAAGTTCTTCTATTACTACCCCCGGTTCTACTGTCGCAGTCAGGTTATTTTCATTTATCTCTATAATTTTATTCATTTTTACGAAGTCTAAAATGATTCCGCCGGATTTGGGCAGGCATGCTCCGCATACATTCGTACCTGCACACCTCGCAGTTACGGGTATTTCATGTTTATTGGCATACATCATTATTTTACTGACCTGATTTGTATCAACCGCAAATACAATTGCATCGGCAACTTCTTTTGGATTTGTTATATTTGTTGAATCTGTTGAATACATATAAAGTTCATCATAAGATGACAGCACGTTTTCTTTGCCTGCAATATTTTCTAAGTCTGAAATAAGTCTGTTTTTTATAAGTGTATTAACCATAAACCACTCCCATAAATATTATAAAATAAAACATTTCTTTATAACAATATTTTATACTTAATTTGAAGTTATAATAAATGGTTTAATTGTTAAATATACACCCTTTATTGCTGATGATAATTATTAATAAAAATAGTTAAATATATCTGTAGTAATTATCAGGTTAGATTATGACAAAAAAATGGAAATTTTTATCGGTTTTTATTGTATTAACTGTTTCGTGTATAAGCGGAATATTAATAAATGAAACTGTATATTCGAGAGAAAACGAACTAAGAGGCGAAGAATTCATAAATGTCACGGTTTACGAGCGAATAAATCCTGCAATAGTTTTAGTGGAAGCACAATTAAAAGAAGGATTATCAAGCGGAACAGGATGTATTATTAACAAAAACGGTGTTATTTTAACAAGTTCACACGTAGTTAATAATGCATCTTATATTGAAGTAACTACTTCAAACGGAGAAACATATAAAGCGGAACTTTTACCGGGTATAAACAGTCAAAACGGGGATTTGGCACTTTTAAAAATAAATCCTCAAAAAACACTGCCTACAATTAAATTAGGCGATTCGTCAATGGTAAAAGTCGGACAAAAGGTGCTTGCAATCGGTAATCCTTTTGGGTTTAACGGTACATTAACGACGGGAATTGTTTCAAGAATTGATTATGAAAGAAATAAAATACAAACCGATGCTGCTATAAATCCGGGTTCTTCGGGAGGCCCTATTTTGAATGCTTCAGGTGAAGTTATAGGCATAAGCCAATCTATTTATAATCCCGATAATAATAAATCAAATATAGGAATAGGTTTTGCCGTTCCTGCTAATGAGGTTAAAAAAATAGTTAATGACTATATATAAAAAAAACGGGAATTAATTCCCGTTTTTTTTATTGAGATACTTTCTTATCCTGTTTTTCTTTAATATCAAGAACCGCATTATGTGCTAAAAGATATATTGAACAAGTTTTATAATTTTTCATATACCACGCACAATTTTCTTGAAGGCAAACGACACTAATATCGTTTCCGGCACTCATAAGAGGGCAAATAGGTATTTTATTCACAATTTTCTCCTTATACTTTTTGTGCTTGTTTTAAAAGATTACAGTTTTCGCTTCTTCTTCTTTCTTCATCTTTATAAATTCTTGTTCTGTTTATTACTTCATCAAAATCAATTTTATGAGCATCAAAGTCAGGTCCGTCAATACAAGCGAATTTAACTTCACCGCCGACGGTAACTCTGCAAGCGCCGCACATTCCTGTTCCGTCAATCATAATAGGATTCATTGAAGCTTCAGTTTTAATGCCTTTATCTTTTGTTAAATTAGCAACGGCTCTCATCATAGGCATCGGACCTACTGCTATAACATAATCAACTTTTTCATGTTCAATAATATCGGCTAAAACTTCCGTAACAAAGCCTTTATGTCCGAGTGAACCGTCATCGGTTGCAACATGAAGCTGAGTACATGCAGTAGCCATTTTATCCTGCCAGAATAATAAGTCTTTATTTCTTGCACCCGTTATCATATGAACTTTATTTCCTGCATCATAAAATGCTTTGGAAATTAAATAACAAGGAGCTGCTCCGTATCCTCCGGCTACACATACTACTGTTCCGTATTTTTCTATTTCCGTGGGCTTTCCTAAAGGACCTACCACGTCTAATATTTCATCGCCGACTTCAAGCATGGCAAGTTTTTTTGTTGTATATCCGACTGCCATAAATACAACCGTAAGTATACCGTTTTCTTTATCTGCATCTGCTATTGTTATTGGTACTCTTTCTCCGTTATCTTCCACTCTGAATATAATAAATTGTCCTGCTTTTGCGTTTCTTGTTACGTATGGTGCTTCTATTTTAAGTTCATACTGATTAGGACATAATTCAACTTTATCTAATATTTTATAACCCACTATTTTACCTCCTTTTTGTCATTTGAAAATATTATAACACAAAATAAAGACCGCAATATGCGGTCTTAGTAAAAATAACAAACAATAATTAGGATTTAGGAGGTAAAACTATACTTCAAATTCATTCATATTAGCCAATGCTATTTCCTCGGCTGCTTTATCCGACAGCTTAGGAAATTCAGATTTTGCAGCATTTAAACTAACATTGAAATTTGACTCAAATTTTTGCATGAAACTTGCAATTCTTGCCTCTTGTTCGGGTGTTACGTATTTTGAAACATTGTATGTTCTTTGTGTTTTTACGGGAATTATGTCGGCATTTTGTGCAGCCATAAATCCTAAAACTTCTTTTGTGCCGATTTGTTTTTTCTCATTCACTCCTGACTTTGATTCTTTATCGGCTTCCTTTGCTAAATTATCTTTTTCTTCAGGTTTGTAATAATTTGCATTCACTCCTAAGTTAATCGGATTAATGTTTTGCATTTTACTTTCCTCCTAATGTTTGTTACAAACATGCTATCGACATTTTTTTAATGAACTTTAGTATTAAAGTCATTTTTATTTTATTTTTGTAACATTAATTTACATTTTTATTTTTTCAAATTTATTTTTAATTGGAGAATACAGTAAAATCTGAACTTTATCCTTATTAAATTTTACTTTTATTGCATTATGATAATCTGTTCTGTAATATAATTTTTTATATTTGTCTAAAATTTTTAAGGTTTCAGGATGCGGATGATTATATACATTCTTTCCGGTAGAAATTATAAATAAATCCGTATTTTTTGCCATTTCTTCACTTATTGTGTTTTCCGCTCCATGGTGTCCTGATTTCATTATGGTTATATGGTTTTTTATATAATCCGGAAGTGTATTAAATGAATTTATGTCACCGTCACCCATAAATAAAATATTGTGTTTTTTATATTGGCAAGCAACTATTAAAGAATTTTGATTTTCTGTTTTTATATTTTCCCCTTTTGGTCTTATAATCTTAATTTTCAAATTATTTTTGTTATAAATTATTTTTTCATCTTTTATTACAAAATATTTTTTATTTTTCAAATTTTCTAAAATTCTTTGGGATAATTGGGTATTTTCATATATATCCGTTATATAAATATTTTCTACTTTTAAATTATTAATAATATCTTCACTACCGCCTGCATGGTCCGCATCAAAATGTGTTACAATCAATGAATTAAGCTTTTTTATGCCTTTATCACGCATATATTTTATTATTATATTTTTTGCCTGAGTATTTGTTGAATAATAATTAAATTTACCGGTATCAATCATAAAATATTCATTGTCCATAGATTTTAGCATTATTGCATCCGCATTTCCGACACTGAAAAATAATATTTCAAATTCTTTTGAAGGTATACTTATGAAAGATAAAAGAAAACATAAAATAATTAAGGACAGAGTTATAAATATTTTTTTAAAATATAATTTGTAATTTACTATAAGGGTTATAAATATAATAATTGCAAAATATAATATAATTTGAAGAAGAGCGGGCTTTTTAAGGTAAATTATTGCATTTGGAAGATTGGAAAAAAATCCTGCCACTTTTGTTATATATATTAATAACGGATTTAATATTAAGTCTGCATAATAGCAAACTTTGTATGATATTGAATTTATCAATGACAGTATAGAACTTATAAATCCCAAAAAAGATACGATACTTAAAACGGGAATAATGGCAATATTTGATAAAACAGAATATATTGAAAAGGTATTAAAATAAAATAATTGAAAAGGAGCCGCATATATTTGTGCAATTACGGGAATAATACAAGCTCCGAGGATATAATTTAAAGGTTTAAACTTAAATTTAAATACAACTAAAGGTGAGGTTAATATTAAACCGAAGGTTACGGTAAATGAAAGTTGAAAACCTATATCAAATATCATTAAGGGATTATATAAAAGCATTAAAAAAGCAACCAAAAATAATAAAGTTATTGTGGATGTTTTTCTGTCTATTAATTTACCCAAGAGAATTAAAATCAACATTAAAGAAGCACGTATAATAGGAGGACCAAAGCCGGTCATACAAGTATAAAATATAATTAAAGCCATACCGGATAATATTGAAAATCTGTAATTAAGATTTAAACTTTTTGCAAAAAAGAACCAAATTCCGAAAATTAAAGTAACATTCATGCCTGATGCGGCTAAAATATGGAATATCCCCGAATTTATAAATTTGTTTTTTGTTTCTTCGTCAGGGTTAACGGCATCATCTCCGAATATTATTCCGCCTAATATTTCTAACATCGGTGATTGAATGTTATGTGAGTGTATGTTAATTATATTTGTTCTTACATCATTCAATTTTCTCAAGAGTTTTCCGTTTAAATCCGATGCTCTTGCCTTTATTTCCCATTTATCGGAGTAAATTAAAGAAAAAGTTTTTTTGTGGCTGAGATATTTGTAATAATCAAATTGCGAAGGATTTTGTGCATTTAACGGCTGCTTTATTTTACCTTTTATTAATAAAGTATCGCCTATTTTTATATTTTTAAAATTTCCTTCCTTATCGTTAAGAGTGATGTATGATTTAGCCTTGATATCTTTTAGATTTTCATTATCTGATTTTACTTTAAATACTTTAGCATAGAAACTTGTTTTATCAGATTTTGAATTTGACGGAATAGTTAAGACTTTAGCTGTTATTTCACACTTTTCATCGTAATATGAGGATAAATCATCCCCTTTTTGAGTATTATAAGCTGAGTTCAGAATCCCGATAATAAATATTAAAATTAAAAAAATAATATGTTTGAAAGTAATTATATTTTTGTGAAAAAGAATAAAAAAACATAAAAAAACAGCTAATGTTCCTATAATAAGAATATTAGAAAAATAAACAATAATTCCCAATATATACAAACAGCAAAATAATATAATTTTTGCTTGTTTAGACATCTTTTTCACCTTGTATGAACAAGGTATATTATATCATAGTTTTTCTGATGTTATTTTTACTTTTTTCTATAGCTTTGATTCGATTTTCAACTTCTTTAATTTGCTCAGCAAGAATTCTTCTTTGTTCTTTAATTAATTGATATTGTGTATCAATTTCCTGATATTTTGCTTTATAGTCTAATAATTCATTTCTTATATTAACTTGTGCATTATCAAGTTCAAATAATGCATTATTAAAATTATCAGATTGAGCAGAAACAGCTTCTTGTGCAAGTCTTGTACTTGCATTAATATTAGTTTGTATTTCATCCTTAGATGGTAATTTTACTGAATTTGTTATATTTGTGTTTTCTTCAACTTTATATTCCGTAGGGTCATATACCATGCCTTGTGCGTATACACAGTTTGCACAACACATTAACATTAAACAACTTAAAATAAATATTTTCTTCATTTTATACTCTCCTGCATAAATATATTAACCTATTTATTTTTTCTTTGAATCGTATATATAATTGATAATTTTTTCTGAGGGTTTTAAAATTAGTGAATGAAAGAATATATTAAACAATTAAAATGTGAATACAGTGAAAAAATTACTGCGCTTTTGAATAAAAAGAATTCTTTTTGTATAAGCGGAATTACAAACTGTGCAAAGCTTATATTATTATCTCAGTTCCTTATAAAAAATCGCAGGAAAGTCATATTTATAACCGAAACCGAGCAAAAGGCATTAAAATTTCAAAATGATTTGAATAAATTATTTAATTTGGAATCTCAAATTTTTCCTTATCAGGACGGGTCAATTTATGATACCAATTCAAAAAATCTTTATAAATATTCAAAACAAATACAAATACTTAACAATTTAAAAGATGAAAATATTATTATAGTTCCGCAAAAAGCCCTGTTTGAAAAGTTTCCCGAGCAAGAGTTTTTCAAAAAAAATTCCTTAAAAATAAAGACGGATGATGAAACAGATACGAAGGAATTATCTGAAAAACTTGTCAAATTGGGATATAAAAGAAAAACACTTGTTGCTGATATCGGGGAATTTAGCATTCGAGGTGATATAATTGATATTTTTCCTTTGAGTGATTACCCTTTTAGAATAGAATTGTGGGGTGACAGCGTTGTTGATATAAGGACTTTCGATAATTCATCACAAAAAAGTATAGAAAAAGTAAAAGAAGTTTTAATTGCTCCGATTTACAAATTTATACTGAATGAAAATTCTTATAAGAAAGTAGAGAAATATGTAGACACGGAAGAGGAAAACCATCTTGAAATATTGGAAAATTTAAAAAATTTAAACTATTTTGAAGGAGTACAATATTATGAATCATTATTTAATTTAGACTTAACAACAATTTTTAAACTTATACCTAAAGACTATATTATAGTTTTTGATGACTATACATATTTTAAATCAAAGTATGAACAAATAACCGATAACCTTGATAAACAGTATGAAGAAAATATAAAAACAAAACTTACGCTTCCACTGTCCGTCAAAAATCACAAAAATTTAAAAGAATTTTTAACCGATGTAAGTTCATTTGAAAAAGTATATTTTGATAATTTTATTTCGGAAGAGTTTGATATAAATATTGAACTGAATACGGAGTTGATTCCTTATTTTTCGGCGGGACTTGAAGACATTTCCAAATTTATAAAAGAAAAAATAAAAGAACATTATAAGATTGTTATAACTACAGACTATAAAAACAGACTTGAGGAAATATTAAAAGATAAGGAAATACCTTATTCATATAAGTATGAGAATAATAGCTCTGTATATATTACCGATAATATAGTTTTATCGGGAAGTATAATTAAAGATTGCCGTTTGGTTATAATCACGGATAAAGAATTATTTAATAAACGTTCAAAAGATTTAACCGGAATAAGATATAACTATAAAAGAGAAAATCTTGATTTTATAGAGACATTGAATGACATACAAGAAGGTGATTATATAGTGCACATGGTGCACGGAATAGGGATATTTAAAGGATTATCAAAACAAAATATAGACGGAGAAGAAAAAGATTATTTAACTTTGGAATACGCAAGGGGAGATAAATTACATATACCTGCCGAGCAGATTAATATGCTATGCCGCTACAGAGGCTCAGGCAATGTGTTACCGCCATTATCTAAAATGGGAGGAAATGATTGGAATAATACAAAAACCAAAGTAAAAAAAGCCGTGGAAGAAGTTGCACAAGATTTAATTAATCTTTATGCATTGAGAAAAATATCTCAAGGGTATGCGTTTGAACCTGACAGTGTATGGCAGTATGAAATGGAGGATTCGTTTGAATACACGGAAACTCCCGATCAAATGAAAGCAATAGCACAAACAAAAGAAGATATGGAATCTGATAAACCAATGGACAGATTAATATGCGGAGATGTCGGATTCGGGAAAACAGAAGTTGCTATAAGAGCAATATTTAAAGCGGTAATGTCTTCAAAACAAGCTGCAATAGTTGTACCCACTACAATTCTTGCCATGCAGCATTATCAGACAATTTCCGAAAGGTTTAAACCGTATCCCGTTAAAATTGAATTTTTATCAAGATTTAAAAGCGCAAAAGAGCAAAAAGAGGTTATAAATAAACTAAAATTAGGAGAAGTTGACGTAGTTATAGGTACTCACAGGCTTTTACAAAATGATATACAGTTTAAAGACTTAGGATTGCTTGTAATAGATGAAGAGCATAAGTTTGGAGTAGCGCATAAAGAAAAGTTAAAAAGACTAAAAAAGAACATAGATATACTTACAATGTCAGCTACGCCTATTCCGAGAACTTTATATATGTCTTTATCCGGAATAAAAGATATGAGCATAATAAATACAGCACCTACAAACAGGCTGCCCATAAAGACATTTGTATGCGAGTATAAGGATTCCGTAATAAAAAATGCCATAAATTATGAAATAGAAAGAGAAGGTCAGGTATTTTATTTATATAACAGAGTTGAAAGTATATATGAATTTGCAAAAACGCTTCAAACACTTCTCCCGAACATTAGATTAGCTGTGGCACACGGGCAGATGGATAAAAATCTTTTAGAAAATATAATGACAGATTTCTTTAATAAAGAGTATGATGTGTTGTTATGTACTACGATAATAGAGTCAGGACTCGATATACCAAATGCCAATACAATGATAATTCATGATGCAGATAGGTTTGGCTTGGCGCAATTGTACCAAATACGAGGCAGAGTAGGCAGAACAGACAGGCAGGCATTCTGTTATTGTCTTTATAAAAATTATAAGAGCTTGACAAAAGATGCAATAAAAAGACTTCAATATATAAAAGAATTTACAAATCTCGGAAGCGGATATCAAATAGCCATGAGAGATATTGAAATAAGGGGAGTGGGTAATGTTTTAGGAACAAAACAGCACGGACAGATGATAAATGTTGGGTTTGATACATACTGTCAATTACTTGAAGATGCTGTAGCTGAAATACAGGAGGGTAAAACACAAGATTATAAGCCTGCTATAGTTGATATAAATGTGACGGCATATATACCGGATGAATGGGTAGGCTCTAAAGAGCAGAAAATGATTGAATATAAACGCTTGGCGGATGTAAAAACGATAAGTGAATTAGATGAAATTCAGGCAGAGTGGAAAGACAGATTTTCAAAAATGTCCTCTCCCGTTGAAAATTTAATAAAATTGGTACATTTAAGATTATTGGCAACTCAGGCAAAAATTTCACTAATCAGAGAAGTTGATTCAAAAGTAAGAATATATACAAACTTATCAAAAGGTGAATGGAATATTCTTACTTCAAAAGCAGATAAAAATATTACGAAATATATAAAATTCACAAATGCCCCTAATACTTGTCAGGAAGGAAACAGCATACTGATTATAGATATATCTTTCTTAAATTTTGATGAATTGTTTAACATTCTTTCAGGTTTATTCTATCATATTATTAAAACAGGATATGATTACAATATAAAAGAATAATAATAAAAAGGAGACATAGAAATGAACAATAAGTTAAAAATAGGTTTATTTACATTAATAACAATGTTCGTATTTACAGGATGTTCATTAAAAAATAATGATGTTGATTTGGCAAAAATTAATAATACCGTAATAACCCAAAGTGAATATGATAAAGCATATGAATTGGTTACATCAAATAATATGTTTTCACAAATGGGAATTGACTTAAAATCCGACCCGAATAATGTATTTGCTCTTATGATGAGAGAAAAAGTAATGTCAGAATTAATTGTAAAAGCACTTTTAAATGAAGAAATGGATAAAAGGAAAATAACCGCTTCAAAAGAAGAAATAGAAAAAACCGAAAAAGATATTATATCAAGATTCGGTTCAAGAGAGCAATTAAATCAAATATTAAAATCAAATGGTGTAACTTATGACCAATTTAAAAAAGATTTAATTGATGAAATAAAATTAAAGAAATTTGTTGATTCAATAGCAATGGTTTCCGTAGGTGAAAAAGAAGCAAAAAAATACTATGATGAAAATATAGATAAATTTAAATATCCGCAAAGAGTAAGAGCATCACACATATTAATAGCGGCAAATCCCGAACAAATTTCTGCAAAATTAAAAGAACAAAATAAAGAATTAACAGATGAAGAATTAGAAGCAAAAACAAAAGAACAAATGGATTTAGCTAAAAAAACAGCTGAAGCACTTTTGGCAAAAGTAAAGAAAGAACCTTCAAGTTTTGCTAAAATAGCAAAAGAAAATTCACAAGATGCAGCAACTGCAGTAAGAGGTGGTGATTTAGGTTTCTTTGCAAAAGATGAAATGGTAGAAGCTTTTGCTAATAAAGCTTTTGATATGAAACCGAATAATATAAGTGAAGTAATACAAACTCCCTACGGTTATCACATTATAATGGTTACAGACAGATCCGAAGCCGGTCAATTATCATTTGAAGAAAGCAAAAAAGACATAATCAGCTATCTTGAAAGTCAGGATAAAGTAGATATATTAAAGAATAAAATAGAAGCTTTAAGACGTGAAGCAAAAATTGAATATTTGAATCCCGATTACAATCCTGAGAATATTCAGAAAAAAATAAAAGAATCATCTTCCGATAATCCTGAATTGCAACAAGCAATGGGACAACAACCATTGGCTCAAAATGCACCTAAAAAATAACTTCATAGAGGGCAGAGTTAATACTCTGCTCTTTTTTAAGGAAAGAATATGCTTATAAAAAAAACGGAATTAAAAAATTTAGTAAAAAAATTAAGAGGCGAAAATAAAACAATCGTAGCCACAAACGGATGTTTTGATATCTTACATGTGGGGCATGTAAGATATTTGAAAAAAGCAAAGAGTTTTGGTGATGTTTTAATAGTTGCTTTAAATTCGGATAAGTCGGTAAAAAACATAAAGGGTGAAAATCGTCCGATAAATAATGAAAATGACAGAGCAGAAATTTTGAGTGCTCTTAAAAGCGTTGATTATGTTGTATTATTTGATGAAAACTCTCCCATAGATTTATTACTTGAAATAAAACCCGACGTTTATACAAAAGGTGCCGATTATACAACAGAAACTCTTCCCGAGGCAAAAGCAATAATTTCCGCAGGTGTGCGAATAGAATTTATTACTTTTGTGGAAGGTAAATCAACAACTTCAATAATAGAAAAAATGAAAAAATAGATTCAAATAAGTCTTTGAAAGAGTGCGAAAGTGGACTATATTTCCTGAAATTTTTGATAAAATTCGTTTTTTTCACGTACAAAAATTTTATCTTTATGTTGCTCGTTTATGTACAAAACCATTATTTCTTCCGAGTTGGCATTTGTACAATTTATAACATCATCACGGAGCATTTCATATATATTACCTGTTTTTATGTGTTTAAACTTTTTGGAAGACATAAATGTACTCGTGTTTAAAAATGTAAAATCCGCCGTTAAGTGCTCTAAATCTCCATAAATTAGCTGTTTTTCCTTTTGCTCTTTCATTACCTTCCATATTTTTAACAATAACAGCTTTCATTTTAAATCCTATTTCACGCATTTTATTTGCGCATTCAGAACTTAAAGGAACTATTTCTCCGTTAGCGTATTTATCACCTATAATAAGAGCTGCAAATCTTCCTTTTTCAAGTAAATCATAGCCGTTTTTTGCAACTTTTTGAAACAGGTTATAGAATTCCTCCGTATTTTGACAGTTTGATAAATCTTCTTTTTTATCTGAAAATTTAATAATATCGTCATACGGGGGATGAAGGATTAAAAACTGAGCTTTGTCAGTTCTCATAATATCAAGTCTTGCCTGAATTTTATCTTTAACTTTTTCATCCGTGCTATCGTGGCAAATTAAATTAACGTCAGTAACTAATTCTTTTTGTGAAAATTTGTTTTTGACAATATTGACCTGTTCTTCTTTCAGTTCAACACCTATACATCTTCTTTCCATATGTAATGCTTCAATAGCTGATGTACCTGAGCCTAAGAACATATCTAATATAACATCGCCTTTTTTTGTAAATCTTTCATACAATTGCTGTGCAATTTGGGGTATATAATTGCCGTGATAATCATTGGAATGTCCGTTAGTTTTATCTCTTGAGGCAAATTCCCACCAAGTATCCGTTTTAATATGTGAATAATTCTTCCAATTATTTAAGTCAATATCACTGTATGGCTTGGTTTTAATCTTTTTAACAACTTTTAAGTCAGGCTGTTGTTCAATTATTTTAACTTTTTTTGTATTTACTTTAGCCATAATTCCCCAAAAAATTTACTAATTTATTTGTTTAGTATATGAAAATTTGAATAAAATAGTATCGTACATTTTTATGATTTCTCTTAATTTGTTGATTATCATGTGCAAATCCTTATAAATATTTATATTTAAAGGGTAAGTTTATAAAAAAAAATACAACATATATATGATTCCTAAACATGATAAAAAATATATAGTAAATTTGAGGGATAAAAAGATTAGGGTAGGAAATGACGGCAGTAAAGAATAATAAAAAGCCAAAGCAAAAGAACTTAGAGAACCTTTTTAAAGGTTATTTCTGGTATTATTCTAATTTGTATAAAAATATACAAACCGTAACCGATACTTTTTTTGAAAAAGATTTTTCCCTGAGGCTTATAAGTATTACAAAAGAAGATAATATATTTTTTTACGGAGATGAATATTTTGTAAATAAAATACCTGTCAATAAAATGTCAGATATAAAAATCAGAATATCATCAAAAGCAATTTCATCAATATTAGACAATGCCTTAGGTGTGAGTCAAACACCATTTGCATTAAAGAATCTTACGGATATAGAAGCGATGTTAATTAAATCCTTTACTGTTTCCGTATATAAAAGCTTTGAAGATTTGTTAGATAAAACAGAGGTTAATAAAAAGGTTATAGATTCTGCACAAGAGTATGACATAACTTTTTATTTAAGAATAAACGGAGAACATGCCGGAAAAATTATACTTTCAATCCCCGATTACATGCTTCCCGATATAGAATTAAAGGAAAATAAAGAGGTATTTGATATATCCGATTTTGAGGACATAAAAGTAAAATTAAATATATGTGCAGGAATAAGCAGAATAACCTTAAATGACATAAAAAATATAGATATAGGAGATGTAATACTTCTTGAACACAGTAATATAAATGAAATGTCTGTATTGTGGCAAGGTAGGAGGATATCATTCAGAATTAATCCTAATCCTTCATTAATAATAAGTGTAAACAGTAACGGAGGCAATAATATGGAAGATGAAACAAGCTCAAAATCTCAAAATATGTGGGATTCAATACTTGTTGACATAGTTGCGGAATTTGATAATGTTAAACTGACACTGGGCGAATTGAAACAGATTTCAGAAGGCTTGGTAATTGATGTAGGTTCCGTATATGACAATAAAATAAGATTAAGGGTTGAAAATCAGGTGGTTGCGACCGGCGAACTTGTCATATTGAATGACAGATATGGGGTTAGAGTGGAAAATGTATTAAAAACAAAAGACAAGAAAGCTGCGGTTAATACACCTGAAGGTGAAAAACAGGCACAGAAAAATGATGCACCTCAGAAAGGTAAGCAGAAAAAGCCTCAGGCACCTCAAGGCGCTAAAGCAGGCGATGAAAATTTTGATTACAGTGATTTTGAAATTGAAGATGAAAGTATATAGAGGGATATATGAACGGATACATACTAAATTTTGCGGTATATGCGATGGCAATGGTAGGGTTTTTTGTGCTTACCGTATTTATATATAAGAAATCCTTAGGTTTTAATACAGATAATAAAAATCGTGAATATCTTAAAGTTGAGAATTCATTAAGATTAAGTGCAACAAAAACAATATATGTTATTAAGGCCGGAAGTGAAAAGTTTTTAATTGCCGGAGATGTGTCAAATACTACAATGCTTTCAAAACTTGATAATACGGAAAATTTTGAAGAATTTTATGAAAATAAAAATCATAAAAATGTTAAGGAATTAACACCCTTAAAAAGTTTGGCAAAAAGAATAAACAGAGGTTAAAATGGATACAGTATTAAGAGATTTAAGTCCTGTCTTACAATTACTTTTAATGATGGCATTATTTTCGATATTGCCGTTTATATTTGTATGTATGACAAGTTTTTTAAGATATTCGATAGTATTCGGATTTTTAAAGCAAGCCTTGGGAGCTCAACAAATACCTCCTGCCATAGTACTTGTAGGCTTATCCGTTATTTTGACATTTTATTCAATGGGGCCTGTATTTCAACAGATGTATGAAGTAGGTTCAAAACCTTATGAAAAAACAGGTTCAATAGTTCTTGCCGTAACGGAAGGTTCAAAACCTCTGAAGGAATTTATGTTAAAACAGACAAGAGAAAAGGACTTGGCATTTTTTGTTCAGCTTACAAGAAAAGAGGCTCCAAAGTCTGTTGAAGAAGTAGGAATATTTGAAGTTGCACCGGCTTATATATTAAGTGAATTAAAAACCGCATTTGAAATAAGTTTCATAATATTTGTACCGTTTATAGTTTTGGATTTGGTGGTAGCGAATGTACTTTTGGCATTAGGTATGTTTATGTTATCTCCTACGATTATTTCGCTGCCGTTTAAATTACTGATATTTATTGCTGTTGACGGGTGGAGTCTAATCGTAAACGGATTAGTCGGAAGTTTCAATTAAAGGAAATAATATGGAAATATTAATGGAATATTTTGCAAAAGGACTTATAACAATGCTGATGATAGCAATGCCGTGCGTGTTAACGGCTGCTGCTATAGGTTTGGTTGTCGGTATTTTGCAGGCGGTTACACAAGTTCAGGAACAGACAATTGCAGCCGCACCTAAAATTTTTGCCGTATTTTTAGTAATTATTATTTTAGGTGCCGGATATGTAAAGTTACTTTCTAATTTATTTAACGAAGGTTCGGTTATTGCTTTTGAAGTTGTTCCAAAATCCGAAGACTGTGTTCTTCCCCCCGGTTATTATAATTATACAAAACCTTTTATAGATGAGATGAAGACCGATATAAAAAATGATATGACGCCGATGTCACATATATTAAACAGTTCAAAAAGTCCTGACAGTATTGAAAGAAGGAACAGATATAATTATTTAAAAAACGGGGCAAAAGAAATTCCTACACCGAACTTGGCTGAACAAAAAAGAATATTTGAAAATAAAAGGTAAAAATCGGAATGCTTGATGTAATAATGAATGAATTTCCAAAGTATTTTCCCGAAATAAATAATGTATTATTAACCGGGATTCCGATTCTTGCGAGAATGGCAGGATTAGTCAGAACAGCTCCTTTTTTAAGGAGAACGGAAGTTCCTACAATAGCAAAGATAGGCTTTACTTTAATATTTACGGTTATTCTTACAATGATTTTAAAACCGACCGCAATGCCGAAGGGAGATTCATTATTTTATTCAATTGTATTAAATTTTTTAGCCGGAGCTCTAATCGGATATATTGTTAATTGTATAGTATCAGCAATTGAAAGTGGCGGTGATATGATTAATATGCAGCAAGGTGTATCTTCCGCTACAATAATGGACCCTTCAACCTCTTCTCAAGTTTCTATTATGGGAAGAATATTCGGACTTATAGGTTTAATTATTTTTCTTGAAATAGGAGGTGCATACTGGACTTTTAAAGCTTTGATAAGAAGTTTTGAAATCTTTCCGTTATATGCATCTATGGTTCCTTTAGATGAAATAGTTAATATGCCCTACCTTGTTAAAATAACTTCAAATGTACTATACATAGGGCTTCAAATAGCATCACCCGTTTTAATCGCCACATTGGGACAGGACATAATTTTGGGTATTATTTCAAAAACAGCACCGCAGGTAAATGTATTTCAGATGAGCTTCTTATTCAAACCTTGTATGGGCTCTGCTATTTTAGTTGTTGTGATGCCTATGATTTATAATGTTATTTGTGATTTCTTCTTGTCTTTTGCTAATATTTTTTAAGTTTTTTCTGCTATATTGATTTAAAATAATCACAAATTAACTCTTTTTTATTATTTCTGACTTTTTTAATTATTTTTGATAAAAAAGAACATGTATTTTTCTTCATTAATTTATCTCTTAAAATGGCTTTTTCAATAAGCAATTTATTAAATGTTTCATTTAATTGAGATTTTTCATCTTTAAGATGAGGCATAATCGTGTGAAGTTTTAATTTACAGGTGTTTAAAGATTCTTTAATTTCTTCATTGTTCATAAACTAATAGTCCTAAATTAATGTATGCAGATTTATAAAAATCAATTACAAATTTATAATAATAAATTTTTTTTTAATTTCATTCCCCCAAAAAGTTTAAAAAACAGATTCAAATGTAAACTTTTATTGTATTTTTTTAAAATAAAAATTTTTGATATACTAAAAGAGAGGAAAAAATGTCCGATAACAGCGAAATTAAAAAGATATTAATAGTAAGATTAAGTGCAATCGGTGATTGTATACATACTCTACCTTTGGCTAATGCTTTAAGAAAAAAATACACCGATGCTCAAATAGATTGGATTACGGAGGATAAAGCAGCTTCATTTATCGTCAATAATCCCTTGCTTAATAATGTTTATGTGCTCGAAAGGAAAAAATGGAAAAATTCAAATAATAAAATTCAAAATTTTAAAGAATTTATGTCGGTAATAAATAAAATCAGAAAAGAAAATTACGATATTGTAATTGATACACAACAATTGTTAAAAAGTTCGATTATAATGGGGCTGTCTAAGGGGAAAAGAAAAATAACGTTAGATAACGGCAGAGAATTATCTTTTATTTTTGCAAATGAAATTATAAAAACAGGCAGAAAACAGTTTGATATTAATTTTCATGTAGTAAAAAGAAATCTTGAAATTGCAAAATACTTAGGTTGTGAAGATTTAAACATTGGTTTTGTTATACCTGATTTTAGCGAAAAAATATCGGAAAGTGTAAAAGAAATTATAAATAAAACAGATAAGACAAAAAAAACAATTGTCGTTGCACCTGCAACAACATGGGATAATAAACATTGGCAGATAAATAATTGGGTTGAAGTGATTAATAATTTTAAAGATGAATGTAATATAATCATTACCGCCTCGGAAAAAGAAAAAGAATTAACCTCTCAAATATTATTGGGAACGGGAAATAAAAATATTACGGATTTAACCGGTAAGACAACTTTAGAAGATTTAACATATGTATATAAAAATGCCGATTTAATAATAAGTCCCGATTCAGGAAGTTTGCATACGGCATGGGCATCGGGATGTCGTGGAATAATTTCTTTATTTTTTGCAACGAGTGCCGATAGAACTGCTCCAATAGGTGGAAACTATGTATCAATAAGTGCAAATATAAGTTGTTCACCTTGTATGAAGAAAAAATGTCGTTTAAAAGATAATAAAAACAGCTGCACTCGGGAAATAAAATCCGAAGAAATTATAAATATTGTAAAAAAGGTCTTACAATAATTTGAAAAAGGGTATATAATACATACTGTTATTTAATTAATATTGCGGATTTTGTTGTGAGCTTATTCTCTAATTTTAAAGATTTATTAGGACAAATAAATAAATTAGACGGGTCAATATACATGCAAGGCAAGGACTTTGCAGATGTTTATGCAAAAAATATTGCTTTGGAAGAAGAAATTGCTGCAAGAACAAAAGAACTTGAACAAGCTAATCAAACAATTTTAACACTTAACAGTGTTTGGGATATGATGAATTCTTCCCAGCCTCTGTCCAGCATGCTTGATAAAATTGTAAGTATTTTGCACGAAGATATGAATTATAATTATGCCGTTATCATGAAATTGGAAAAAGAAGGCACGGCAGATGCATATCTTAATATAAAAGCAGCCTCCGTAAGTAAACAAATAAATAAAATTTATTCTATGATAAATGAATCTTATGAAACATATAAGCTTCCTTATTTGGAAAATTCGATAATAGCAAAGTCAATTAATGAAAGAAAAATATATTCAACTCCTGATATCTTCGGAGTATTAAATATGTTTTTTCCTTCAATTGATAAGATAAAATTAAAAGAAATTATTTCATTAATGAGTTCAAAAAGCTGTGTTATAGTGCCTTTGCATAAAGGCAAGGATAATTTCGGGTGTGTAATAGTATCATCAGACAGAAACGGGGTCGGGGATACGGAAAGTAATTTTTTATCATTATTTGCTAATCAAATAGAGCTTGCAATAACGGTTGCAGGATTATTTGAAGAAGTAAAGAAACAGGCAATTACTGATCCTTTAACGGGTTTATATAACAGAAGGTATTTTGAAGAAAACATAATAAAAGAGGCAGAAAGGTCACTCAGATTAAAGCAGCCTTTTTCGTTAATATCAATGGACTTAGATTTTTTAAAAAAAATTAATGATACTTACGGACATCAATTTGGTGATTTGGCAATAAAGACAATATCAAATGTATTAAAGAAGGAAGCCCGATCTATTGATATACCTGCGAGAATTGGCGGTGAAGAATTTAATTTATTACTGCCTGGTGTTGATTCAAACGGTGCCATGATTGCAGCTGAAAGAATACGTAAATCAATTGAGAATCAGATACTTGATACAATCGGAGGCATAACTGCAAGTATTGGGGTTGCGACTTTTCTTGAACACTCGGACAGAATAGATGAATTAACCGAACTTGCCGATCAAGCTATGTATAAAGCGAAGATGAACGGCAGAAATCAGGTTCAATTAGCTCAGCAAATGAGCGATATTAACTGGCAAAAACTTGCCATTGAAACATTTATGGATATTCTGGCAAAAAAACGTATTCCCGTTAAAGAAAATATAGCAAATAATTTATATGATAAATTGAAAAACATCAAAACTGATGAAAAAGACACAAATGAATTGTTATATTCGGTTGTTGATATTATATCTCAAACTTATAATCAGATGTATAAAACGGGAACAACAAAATCTAAAATATTATTAGGTAATATGATTGCAAAGAGGCTTGATTTACCTAAAGAAGAAACTGATAAACTTAAGCTCGCAATTTTATTATATGATATCGGAAATATAATGATACCGGAGGAAATTTTTAATAAAAAAGGTCCGTTAACGGAAGAGGAAAGAAATACAATAAGACAGCATCCTTTAATAGCTGCAAGAGAAATATTAAAGCCCATTTCAAATATTCAGGATATAATTCCTATAATAGAAAGTCATCATGAAAATTGGGACGGACTGGGGTATCCCGGTGTAAAATCAGGTATTGATATTCCCATAACTTCACAAATTGTTTTATTGGTTGATTCTTTTTATGCAATGACACAAGACAGACCCTACAGGCATGCTTACAGTAAAGAAGAAGTTATAAAAATCTTAAAAGAAGAAGCCGGAAAACGTTGGAATGAAAAGCTTGTAGATGACTTTATCGATTTAATAAAAAAGGAAACTTTATAGTTATTGTTTATCTATAGAGAAGACTTCCTGACCCGATTCTTCTTTCATGGCTGTTTCTAATAGAATATAAGTCATGTATGCACCTAAAGCAACCGCTTTTGGATCTAAATCGGTATTTTGTGCCGCTTCTATTATTGCGGAATTTATTTCCGGATTTTCATCTTTAATATAATGAATCATTTTTTTTCTCCAAGAATGTACATCTTGGAATATTTCCGCAAAACATAGTGAAGATTGTTCAGTTGTAACTATCGGCAGCATAATTTACCTTATTTAGTTGTACTCGTAATGAAATTATACTTAAAAACCATATTTTTTTCAATCAGAATGATAAGAATTAAATATAAATATTTCTTTAAATTGTATTTAATTTTTTTTATTAAAATAGTATTATTAAAGTGAAGAGGGAATGGATTTATGTTAAACAAAAAAGTCAAATCAATTATTCTTGCAGCCGGTAAGGGCACAAGAATGAAGTCTGATTTACCAAAGGTACTCCATTGTATATTTAATAAACCTCTTTTGGGATATGTTATTGATGCCGTAAATAATACGGGAATTATTGACGAAAATTTTGTTATTGTCGGGCATGAAGCAGAAAAAGTTGAAAATTATGTTAACTTAGAATATAAAAATGCAAAATGTGTACTTCAATCTCCGCAATTGGGTACCGGAGATGCTGTTAATAAGGCTGCACCTTATCTTAAGGATTTTGACGGATATGTAATAGTTGTATGCGGAGATACTCCTTTAATAACACCTGAAACACTTAATAATTTTATTGAGTTTCATGATAATAACCATGCTGATTTAACTGTTATGTCAGC
>CANQNX010000018.1 GCA_947625345.1 Candidatus Gastranaerophilales bacterium | reverse complement strand
TTTGGATTCATCGTGATTTGAATACGATCAGCTTCTATGGTTCTGCCTTTTGTTTCAATTTTTGAACGTCCTACAAAAACTGCTTCATTAAGTTTTTTTCCGCTTTTATCAGGATACACATTTACTTTCGGGCCTCTTGCCAAATAATCTTCATATCTTATTTTTGTTGAGCCCGAGGCTGTAACAAAATTTGATTTCTTATTATAAGATTGGTAATCAGACCATACTTCAATTTTCTTATTATCTTCTGTTGTTAAATTTGAATATACATTTCCGATTGCAATCGCTTCTTGTTTAATATTGTCATACGTAAGTTTTCTTGCATTTATTTTATTACCGTTTTGATTAAGTTTGGCATTTCCTATAAGTTGAATCCTTTTAACGTCATTTTCTTTTGTTAAATCAACAATAGCTGTATTTGAGTATGTTTCAACATTTTTATATACTATATTGACATTACCTGTTGCTTTCATTACGTTTGTTGATTTGTTATATTCTTGTTTATCGGCAGTTACAATTACAACCGGTTTTTCATTCTCTGTTATTGAAGAAAGAGTATTGCCTTCAGCGGAAAAAACTTTATTTAAAAGTGACATTTTTAATATTTGAGCTTTAATTTCATGTTTTTTACCATTATCTAACTGAAATGAATACGCATTCTTTCCAAACTCAACATTATTAACTTTATTATTTTTAGGATCAACCTGCACAACAGCTCTCGGACTTAATATATTAACACCGCCGGATTTTACTTTAACGTTACCTTCCAAATAAATTTTACTGTCAGAGTCTTTAAATTCCTGTGAATCTGACTCAACTGTCAAATTTTCTGCATAAACTGCACTTATTGACATTAATATTATTATTGATAATAAACTTGTTATTTTTCTTTTCATATCCTCGTTCCGTTCCTATTACATATAAAAGTGCGTTTTAGTTCTTCCTTCTATATGAAAATCTGAAAAGTCACCTTTTAAAATTGCTTTTGATCCGATTATTATTGCTTCATCCGGCTTTTCTATCCTGACATTTCCAACCGCAACAATATCTTCATTTTTACCTTTGTACTCAAGTCTTTCTGTTGTTATATTTGTACCGTCATCATAAACCAAAATTACATTATCAGATAAAATTATGTTTTTATTTGTTGAATTATATGTTCCTTTATCAGCTTTAAAACTTGCTTTTACCTTGTCATCATCATAAAAATTACCTATTAAATCTTCCAAAAACACAATGTTGTTAACATCACTGTATTTACCGGTCTCAGCATACAATTCCCATAATTTTTTTCCATCTTTTGTTTCCGTTACCAGTAAGTTTTCTATGTTTGCTTCTTTATTTTGATATGTTTGAGATGAAATCTTATTTTTAAAGGAATTTGTTATGATACTTGCATATATGAATGCCCATAAACATGCAAATGCTATCAAAGTAAATGCAACTATATATACATATTTCTTTTTAGATTTTATATAATCACTTAGTGCCATATCATATAATTATCATATAATTATTTTTAAATTGCAATTGTCCTTAATCTTATTTTATATAATAATAATTTTATGAATGAAACAAATGAGTATATAAAAGATGAAGTTTATAAATGTTCTAAATGCGCATTATGTCAGAGTATATGCCCAATATATATTGCACTGAAAAATGAAGCTTTTTTACCGAGAGGAAGATTTGTTGTTTTAAATAATTTTTTTAATAACAGTAAAAAACTTTCTAAAAGCTTTATAAAAAATTTGGATGTTTGTCTTAATTGTAATTTATGTAAATTATTTTGTCCGAGCAATATTGATGCAGCATATATATTTAATCATTTTAAATCAAATTATGATAAATCTTTTTTTAAATTTTCAAACTTTTATTTTATTTATTTGAATGTTTTAAGATTGTTTTCTTTAAAACATCATATTTATAATCGTAAAATGATTAATAAAAATATATCGGCAGATGCTCCGGAAATTCTTTTCTTCGAGGGTTGCTATAATCATTATATTAACAGTGATGATTTATTATATTCTTCAAAGATTATAAATAAATTGGGTTATAAAGTAAAAATTATTTCAGCATGCTGCGGCTGTCCGTATATTAATGAAGGTAATACAAAAAAGTATAATAATAACTTAAATAAACTTACCAAACTGTTAAATACAGATTCTAAATACATTGTATGCAGTTGTGACACTTGTTATAATAATTTGCAAAATATTTTACCCGTTAAAGATAAAATTATAAGATTGGATGATTTTCTCAAAATCAACAATTATAACGTAAAAAATAATGACAAATATGTTTATTTTAAACCTTTAATAAGAAATGACAATAATTTAGAGTCAGAGGGTATTAACCTGATAAACAGAAAAGGTGTATGTTCTTTAATGGAAAATTTCTTCATTTTAAAATACGGTAAGTATTCAAACTTAATCATTAATTCTAATATATACGACTATATGGAGAATTGTAATAAGGTAATCTTTACGACTTGTAACTTATCTAAATGGGGATTATCCAAAATTTTAAAAAAACGAGAATTTAATAATAAAGTTGTAACATATTCAGAATATGTATACGAATGTAATAAAGATGTGAACAAATAACAGTTAACTATGATTTTAAGATAGTATGTTATGCTGTTTAAATTAATACTTTTACAAAAACTGACGGATTGTATAAAATTATATTATGAATAAATTGTTAAAACCCAAATCTATAATATTTATTATTTTTGCTTTTATTATTTTTTTAATATATCAATTATCCTCCGAATTTTTTGACACAAAAGCTGATTACTATATAAAAAAGAGCTTTTATTCCGTTATAAAATCAGAACAAAAAATATACAATAATGTTGAAAAATCTCAAAATAGTTCACAAACTTCAACAATAATAATTACACTGTTATTCACACTGTTTATTATAAGAGGGTATAGTGATTATAAAAAAAATATAATACTGACAAATATTTTTTCTCTATTATATATTTCTTACTATTTTATTCAGATGTACAGAGGTATTTATACCGCACCGATTACTCCATTGCTTATTTTTCATTCAACTGCACATTTAAAAAAACTATATGAAATTATAACAGTTGATAAGAATACTGAAATTATAAAAAATGCAATGGTAAAATACATTTCTAAAGATGTAATGAAAAAAGTTTTATCAAATCCTGATAAATTAAAATTAGGCGGAATAAGAACTGTAGTAACTATATTATTTGTTGATATAAGGAATTTTACATCAATATCGGAAGATTTAACTCCGTCTGAGCTCACATCACTGCTTAACGAATATTTTTCCGTAGTAGAGCCTATAATTGAAAAACACAAAGGAATAATAAATAAGTATATCGGGGACGGAATTCTTGCTGTTTTCGGAGAACCGATTAACGATATAAATCATGCAAAAAATTCAATTATATGTGCAAAAGAAATTTTATATGCCGTTAGCAAACTCAAAGAAAAATTTGAAAGTGAGAACAGACCATTAATTGAAGCAGGAATAGCAATAAATACGGGTGAAGTTTTTGCCGGAAATATAGGTACGGAAGACAGATTTGAATACACGGTTATAGGTGACAATGTTAATCTTGCAGCAAGAATCGAATCCTTGAATCAAACACTTAAAACACAATTTCTTATTAGTTCTAATACGTATGAATATGTAAAAGATATTGTAGATGTAGTTAAATTGAGTCAAGTAAAAATTAAAGGTAAATCAAAACCTATGGATATATATGAAGTACTAAAAGTAAATTATGAAAACTAATTATTTTGATAATATTGACATTGAACAAATAAAAAAAGCAATTGATGTCGAAGACAAATATAAATACATAAACATAATGGGACGTGAAACTACGTTCTCAGGTTTTATGCTCAAAACAGTAAAAAGAATATATAAAAATTCAAATAAGGATGTAAAATGGCTTCCTCTTATTGAAGCGTTTCAGCTGTATCCTCAGGAAAATATGTTAAGACGCAAAAAAATAGTAAAAAGATTCATAGAATTAACAGTGAATACAAAAAATAATGTAATTAAAAAAAATAATGAAGAAGCTGATATATATTTTGATGATGTAATATCACTTAAAGGTGTGGGCCCGAAATTCGGATATTTACTCAATAAAATCGGTGTATATTCTGTTTATGATTTAGTTACGTATTATCCGAAAAAATATATAGACTATTCTGAAAGATGTGTGATAGCAAGGCTCAAAGAAGGCAGTGATGTTACAATATACGGCAAAATTACATCTGTTTCATACTTTACAACAAAAAATAATCTCACAATAATTAAAGTAAATATATCCGATGAAACCGGCTCTATTGAATTAAGTTACTTTTATTCAAAGATTAACAGATATTCAATTGAACTATATAAAGCACAATTTCCTAAAGGTGCTTATGTGTTTATTTCAGGATGTGTAAAAAGAGATAAATATACAGGTAAATTGACTATAGATAACCCTACTCATCAAATTGTTTCTGATAATTCGCTCGGAATAGACAATTTAAACTTGGGACGAATTGTTCCCATATATCCTTTAGTTGAGAATTTAAATGTCAAGGCTCTAAGAAAAGCAATAAATAACGCTTTAATTGAATATGAAAGCAAAATAAATAATATTTTACCCGATTATATAATTAATAAGTATGAAATGATTGATAAAAACGAGGCATTGAAAATAATTCATTTCCCGCAATCAGATGAATTACTTGAAAAAGCAAGATATACTTTGATTTTTGAAGAATTTTTTCTCCTTCAATTAAGATTACTTTCTCTGAGAAAGGAAAGTTCAAAAACTTATAAGCCGATTAAATTGAGTATAAAACCTGACGGTTTAGTACAAAAGTTTATAAAAAACTTACCGTTTAAATTAACGGATGCTCAAAAAAGAGCTGTTAATGAGATATTAAATGATATAAATTCAGATAAACCCATGCAAAGGCTGCTTCAAGGAGATGTTGGCAGCGGTAAAACGGTTGTTGCATGTATTATGTTACTTGCCGCAATTGAAAACGGATTTCAAACAGCAATTATGGCACCGACAGAAATATTGGCACAGCAGCATTTTAATAATTTTGTTAGTTGGCTTGCCCCGTTTGGTATAAATGTTTCCTTATTTACTTCCTCAAATAATAAGAAAATAAGAACAAAATTAGAAAAAGATTTAAAAAACGGACAAATTCAGGTTGCTATAGGTACGCATGCATTAATTCAGGATAATATTGAATTTGCGAATTTAGGTGCCTTAGTTATTGATGAACAGCACAGATTCGGTGTTAATCAGAGAAATTTATTAAAAAATAAGGCAAAACTGCCTCAGGTATTAACAATGACTGCAACACCCATACCCCGTACACTTGCTCTCACTGTACATGGTGATTTGGATATAACGGTAATAGACGAACTTCCGAAAGGAAGAAAACCAATAAAAACCACTCTGCTTCCTTTATCACAAAGAAGGCAAGCACATAAGCTTATTATTGATGAAGTCAGTAAAGGTCATCAGGCATATATTGTATTTCCGTTGATTGACGAATCAGAATCATTATCGGCAAAAGCGGCAACAAAGGAAGCGGAAGAGCTTCAAAAAGGAGTATTTAAAAATTTAAAAGTAGGACTTCTTCACGGGAAAATGAAAAATGATGAAAAAGAAGAAGTAATGAGTGATTTTAAAAACGGAAAATATGATGTTTTAGTTGCTACTACAGTTGTTGAGGTTGGTGTTGATGTTCCGAATGCTACAGTTATAGTTATTGAGAATGCGGAAAGATTCGGTCTTTCTCAACTGCATCAGCTAAGAGGCAGAGTCGGCAGAAGCGAAATACAATCATATTGTGTTTTAGTATCCTCCTCAAAGAATGAAGATACAATAGAGAGACTTAATGTGCTTGTACGGACAAACAACGGTTTTACAATTGCAGAAAAGGATTTGGAATTAAGAGGCCCCGGCGAATTCTTAGGTATAAGACAAAGCGGCATTGTCGAGCTTAAATTAGCTGATTTAACCAAAGATTTATATATACTTGAAACAGCAAGAAATGAAGTTAAGGAATTTATTGAAAATAATGATGAATCTACTTTTGGTGAAGAATTAAAAAAATACTTAAAAATACACTCTAATATTTCATCAGAACTTACTTCGTTAGATTAAATTAATCCAAAGTATTAGCTCATCAGATAAGAATAATTTTAATTAAATGTTTCATAATTTTTATATGAAAATTATTATTCTGATTTTAATCATTTTTTGTATCAATAATATTGCATATGCAGATGTATCAAAGTACATTGAATCGTACTACAGGTGCGCTGAAAATGAAAGTTATAAAACATTTTCACAAGTTATAAAGGGCGGAGCAAGTATATCTGATGTTGAAAAACAAGCAGTAATTGATAGAGAAGTATCTCAAGAATTAGGTACAAATTTTATATATCTCGATTTGGCTGACTGTATAAAAATTGCATTAAATAACAATTTTGACATAAAAATACAAGATGCCGTCAAAATGCAAGCTTTTTGGCAGAATAAAAATTCACAATTTCAGCTATTGCCGGATATCTACTATAACTTTGACATAAAAAATTTAGAGGGTGAATACTTAGTCGGCGGAATTGTTGCAACAACTACGCATGAAGTCCCTGTACAAAGTCTTGCCGTATTAGAATGGTCTACAATTAATCAGGGTAAATACTTTTTTATGTTAGCGCAAACAAGAAATGCATTAAAAGGTGCTAAAGCTAATTTAGAATATACAAAAGAAGAAATAATTAAAAATACAGTTTTGGCATATTATGATACACTTCAACAAAAAATGGAAATAGAAGTGCAAAAAGTTAATTTATATGACCGATTAGAACAATTAAATTACACAAAGGGCAGATTTGAAGCAGGAATAGGAACATTATATGATGTGAAACGTGCGGAAGCTGAGCTTGCAGGTGCAGAGCAAGACTATACCCGTACATTGAATTCACTCAGGTTAAAACAGGCGGCGCTTGCTAATGTTATGGGTGTTGATATATTTGATGCCATATATCCGTTTGAAATACATATTGATAAAAGAGAATTAATTAATCCTGATGTTGATATTGAAAAGCTATATGAGCAAGCCCTTGAATCAAGGGAAGATATCAGAGCAAAAATTGCAGAGATAAATGTATACAGAGCTCAACGAAGTGCTAATTACACTGATATTATACCTGCAGTTACTTTATCATATCAAAATGGGCTTGTAGGAACAAAAAGAGTCGGGTTATCAGCACATAACAGTATTACTCTTGATGTAAGGGCATATTTAGGTAAAAATCTGTTTATGGGTACTATTACTCAAATTAAGGCTGACTCTGAACTTGTAAAACAAAAAAAACTTGAATTGATTAATTTAAAACGCAGAATAAAAGAAGATATACTAACTTCATATTATGATTCTTTAAATGCTTTGAAAAAAATAGAAGCATCAAAAGTTGAAACTGAGGCTGCAGATGTAAGTTTGGATTTATCATTAACAAATATGAAAGCGGGTGAAGCAACTTTCATTGATGTTATTGCTTCTCAAAATTTAAAAGTTCAAGCTAATATCAATCTTATTAAAAATATGATAGAGTATAATAAAGCTCAGACAAATTTATTATTCGATATCGGTATTATAAGCCCTGATAATGTTTTAAAAGATTATAAACAAAGATATTACTGATGAATAATTTTTTATTGTTTGAGGAATAATAAAATTATGTTAGTTATTTAAGGTAATATATGTTAGATAAGTTTAAAAAAATAATATATAAATTATTCTCTTCAAATAAAACTTATATGGAGCGTGAAATTGAAGAAGAACCCGAAATAATTAACAAAATCATAAGAAAATACGTTAAAATTAATTATAACATTGATATTGAAATCCCTGATAACATAAAAAAAATAACATTTATTGCAAGCGGTTCATCATATAACAGTGCTTGTATTGTATCGTATTTTTTAAATTCAAAAAATAATAATATTTCAAATGCTTTATATGCAAGTGAAATAGCTATTGATGAAAACTTCAACACCGAAGCTGATACAATGTACATATTTATTTCTCAATCAGGTGAAACATCAGATACTAATATAGCTCTAAACAAAATTTCAAAAGAAACCGATAAGACATTTGCTTTGACAAATACAAAAAATTCAACACTATATAATAATGCAAAATTTAAAATGCTTACTAATGCAGGGAGTGAAAAAGCAATTGCTTCGACTAAAGCAATGACAGCTCAGACATTTTGCCTTTTCTTAATTGCACTTAAATTTCTTGAGCTCAATAATATAAACATAACTGCAGATGTTGATAATTTAATGTCGTTATCTTCGAATATTCAAGATGTTATTTCAAAAAAAGATAATATTAATGCTTTATCTAAAATTATTTCCAATTCGGATAATATAGTTATTCTTTCAAATAACATATTTACGACTATTGCAAAAGAAGGTGCATTAAAAATACAGGAAACTTCTTATATAAGTTCATTATCATATCCTTTTGGTGAATTCATGCATGGACATATGGCTATATTAAATAAAAAGACATCAGTTATTGCAGTTATAAATGAAAAAAATTACACCTTTGCCCACAAAGTGCTTTTATCTCTTAAATCAAAATATAAATTTGACGTTATTTTAATTTCAAACATTGATTTAGACGAAGATTTTAAAAATAACAGTATTAAAGTTTGTGCAAAAGATGATATATCATACTCATTTGCATTACTTACTTTATATCAAATTCTGTCATTATGCATTGCAAAACAATTAAATAATGATATTGATAAACCTCAAGGATTGACTAAAATTGTTCAATAACTACTTTTTGGGGGTTAATATTTTTTGCATAAAATCGGTAAGATAGGGAATATAAAATATTCTGCCTAACAATATACCTATACAAATATATGACAGAAGTATAAATATAATAAGCTCGATAATGTTAAATGAAAATCCTAAGGATTGAAATCTGATTATTTTTATTGAAAGAACTAAATTTATTACAGCGACAATGAAATCTAAAAAATGTATTTTAGAAATTAACATAAATAGAATATCTGCTAAGATTTTAAAAATGGCAAGCGATATAGATATAATTAACGACTGATAAATATTATACAAAAGGAAATATTTTATCTTCCTTTTCAATAAATGCGCAATAATTAACCATATAAAACCTACAATCCCCATAGTTGCATATGAAAGAAAAGATATAATTTTTTCAATAGGCATTACATTTTGAATATTATTTGAATTCTCATCCGTCATAATCATACTCCACCTGGTCATATTATACTAAATAATAAACTTTGTAGCAAATAAAACCATGTTAGAATCATCTTTATATGAATAATCCGTTCTGACCAAATTAAATAAAACTTTCATATTCTTATATGGCTTATAGGTTAGTCCGATAGTATATTCTGCGGAATTTGAAGAGGTTTGAGCTTTATTGGGGACAAAATAATCATATCGTCCAATCAAAGAGAATTTGTCATTAATATCATAAGATAATGTTGTATAAAAACCGTCCGCATTATTATTTGAATAATGAATGGAATTATATCCGTCAGCATTTACATATTCTGCCTTAATTCCGAATTTTTTATAATCATAAGCGGAATAAAATGCATATTGATGATAACTGTTAGCATACTCTCCTACGGTATAAGCTCCGCCAATTTTTAAATCGCCAATATTATCAAGGTTAGCGAACGGTTTCAGAACTAATTTCCCCGTAAAATCCAACCCATGCCCGAAGTCTCTCATATATCTTGTAGAGTCATAGACACCGATATCATAATCAAAATATTTGTAATCAGCAATATTCCTTATACCTACGGATCTGTAATCACCTATTGTTCTGCCTGATTGAGATTTCATAACGGTATCTAAGTTATAATAAGAAATTGAGCCGTTAAATGTATTTGGAACTCTGTCTCCTTGTCCGAAAAGTATTTTTTGTTCGGGAGTTATATTGTGAGATATGTATAACTTACTTATCTTCTCCGTAAAATTATTGGGATAATCCTTGATTTTCCTTGTTAAATTTATATCGAACATAGCTTTTGTCTTATTTTCATTAAAATTTGCTATAATCATAGGCTCAATAACCGTAAAATCATGGTTAAAATAAGTGCTCTGTTCGCTACCAAATCCCAATTTCATTTGTCCGCCGTATAAAAACCCGATTTTAACAGAGTTTATTTTTGAATTTTCAAATTCAAGTCCTTTTTTAGTAAAAAGTCTTATCAAAGGATTGATGCTTTCGTTATTTTCAACATTTCCATAATAAATATCCGATAATTTATTAAAATTAAGATTTTCTTTTTCAAGCTGAACTTCTTCAATTGCGTATGAAGTCAAGTTTATAAACAATATTGTAATTAAAAGTATTAGTAGTTTTTTCATTATTATTTAATAATTTCTCTAAAATAATTGATTGTATTAATTAACCCCGATTCAAGTTTACAGGAGGGATTATAAGATAAATCGTTCATAGCCTTTGTAATATCCGGTTTTCGTTTAAGGGGATCATCCTGAGGCAACTCTTTATATATAATTTTTGAGTTGGAATTTGTTAATTTTATAATTAATTTTGCAATATCAATGACTCTGTATTCATCGGGATTTCCTATATTATAAGGTCCTGCTTTATCAGAATTCATCAGAGTGACTAACCCGTTAATTAAATCATCAATATAACAAAATGACCTTGTTTGATTTCCGCTGCCATAAACGGTTAACGGTTCATTTCTCAATGCTTGAACTATAAAGTTAGATATAACTCGGCCGTCATTAATTGACATATTAGTGCCGTATGTATTAAATATTCTTGCAATATGTATTTTGGCATTATATTGAGCCTTGTAAGAAAACATTAGTGACTCTGCGCATCTTTTACCCTCGTCATAACAACTTCTAATGCCAATCGGGTTAACATTACCAAAATATTCTTCAGTTTGAGGATGTATAATAGGATCTCCGTATACCTCGCTTGTACTTGCTTGAAGTATATCAGCATCATACTTAACTGCATTATCAAGCAAATTAATAATACCTATTACCGATGTTATCGTTGTTTTTATTCTGTCTGCCTGATAATGAACCGGTGATGCAGGACAAGCCAAATTATATATTTGGTCGCATTCAATATCTATATTATTAGTTATATCTTCCTGAATAAATGTAAAATTTTCATTATTTAATAAATGTTCAATTTTTTTTACACTGCCCGTATAAAGATTGTCAAGGCAAATAACTTTATTTTCTTCCGATATAAGCTTCTCGCATAAATGTGAACCGATAAAACCGCAACCGCCTGTAACTAATATCTTTTTCAATAGTGTATCCTTTATGTAGTAACAGTCTCTGTGTTTTTAAACTGCATATCATATAAATGTTTGTAGTGACCGTCACATATAGATAATAATTCATCATGGGTGCCTAATTCAACCAACTCGCCGTCATTAATAACAGCAATCCTGTCGGCATTTTTAATGGTTGATAATCTGTGTGCAATAACCAAAACCGTTTTATTTTTTATCAAATTATCAAGTGCTTTTTGCACTATAGCTTCAGATTCATTATCAAGTGCTGATGTTGCTTCATCAAGTATTACAATAGGGGTATTTCTAATTATTGCTCTAGCAATCGCAACTCTTTGTCTTTGACCACCCGAAAGTGTTAAACCCCTTTCACCAAGTAATGTATCTAATCCGTTTGGAAGAGAATCGATAACTTCTTCAAGATGTGCTGCCTTTATTGCACATTCTAAGTCCTGAAGTGTTGCGTCAGGTTTTGCAAGCATGATATTATCTCTTATTGTTCCCGTAAATAAAAAATTGTCCTGAAATACAAATGATATATTATTTCTTAAATCTTTTAATTTAAAATCTCTTATATCTGTGTTATCAAATTTAATTGAACCTTCAATAACATCATAAAAACGAGGTATTAAATTAACAAGTGTTGATTTTCCTCCTCCTGAATTACCGACGATTGCAATTGTTTCGCCCTTATTTATTTTCAAATTTATATTTTTCAAAACTCGTTTTTCACTGTTGTATTCAAAAGACACATTATCAAATAATATACATTCGTTCAAATTAATGTTTTCAGTAGGATTCTCTGTATCTTTTATTAATGGTACATAGTCAAATAACTCAAATACCCTTCCTAAAGCTACAAATATTGTTTGTATGTTTGTAAGTGTATTTCCCATAGTTTTAATTGGCTTATATAAAAGCAGAAGTGATGTAACAAACGATGCAAAAGAGCCTGCAGTCATTTGTCCGGAATAAATCAGTTTTGTACCGTAAAAAAGAACAAATGCTATTCCGCAGGATGCAATTAAATACATAATTGGCGACATCCAACCGACTCTTTTTGTAAGAGAAATCAAAACATTAAAACTTTCTTTTATACCTCTGTCAAAATTATTAATCTGTCTGTTTTGAAGATTATATGCCGTTACAACTTTATTGCCGGAATAAGTTTCATTCATTGTTGTTGTAATATCACCCATAATAACCATATTCTTGTTTGATACGGATTTTATTTTTTTTCTTATAAGTGCAACCGGTACAAAAGCAACACCAAGTACAATAACACCCACCACAGCCAATTTCCAGGAACTGTAGAGCATAACTGCAATCAGAGATGCTGCACCGAATAAGCTTATTATGAAGGTTTTTATTTGGTCAATTATTCCTCTTGATGCCGTATCAGGGTCAGATAAATATCTGTTTATGATAATTCCCGATGTATTTTCATCATAAAAAGAAGTATCCATATATACTAATCTTGAAAATAAATCCGTTTTAACAAGATTTGTAATTTTGTAGCTTGTCCAATCCGTAAGGTATGAATTTAAATATCTCAGTAATCCCTGAATAAAAGCAAAACCGATAACTAAAAAGGGCATTGCATATGCAATATATATGTATGAGATAGTGAAACCACCCATAACTAAATCTTGTTTACCTACTACATAATCCATATACGGTTTAAGAGAAAATGAAACAACTCCGTCCAAAAGTCCAACCGGAATTGCAATAATAAAACCTAATATTACTTTTACAATAAATGGTTTTATATATGGAAATATCCTTTTTAATAACCAACCGTAATCAAATGATGTTAATGCTTGAGTATCTTTTAGTTTCATTATTCTTGTCCAGTAAATATGCTATTAATAAAATTGTCATAAATTATAAATTTATATTATAATAAAAAAGTGCTATTTTTTGTAACAATATTTTAACATCACGATAAAAAATAGCATGAATATTTTTATTCTGCGTTTATATATGTGTGTATTGTAAGGGGTCTTTTATGAGTATAGGTGTTTTTTCTGATTTTTCAAAGAATTTGCCGGTCAGTGCATCAGGAACAAACAAAGCGAATGCATCTGCAGCAAATATTACTAATATTAAAGAAACTAAAGTTGATAATTCAAATAAAGACGTATCCAAAAAAGAAAAAGTAATTAATACCATTAAAACAGTTGCTCCTATAGCTCTGCCTCTTATTGCAATACCGTTATCAATAGGAATAACATACAAACTCGCAAATAAAAACACAAAAGCAATAAATAAACAATTAAAAGACCTTGTAAATGAAGTTAATTCCCTTAAAACAAAAAATGCAGAAACTATTTCAAAAATTGCGGGCGATGTAAAAAACCAAACTTTAAATGTTAAAAATTTACAAAAAGAGGATACCAAGATATGGAAAGCCATTCTTGCAGTTGCAGGTTTGGGCGGTGCATATAAAACCGGACAATTAACGAGTGAAGATAAAGATGAAATTCCTGATAAAATAAATGAAAAAATGAATTCTTTAACATATAAGGCTGATAATGCACATGCAGCAGCACAAAGAGCAATACAGACATCAGGTGCCGCATTATCTCAAAAATATCTTGATAATGACAACGGCATACAATTATTAAAAAATTTAAATATTAATTCAAGAAACGGTCAAAAATATTTAAAGGCAATAGAGCAGATACAAACGGCTGCACCTAAACGTTTGTACAATAATCCGGTAATCAAACCTTTAGACAAAGGTTCAACTTTATGGTCGGTTACATCAGAGTTTGCACCTATTAAAGAAGGCGGTTTAGGGTCTGTTCCGGTTGAAGTCCAAAATAATTTCACAAAATTAGGCATAAATATACCTACTTTTATACCTATGTATCTTGATGGACAAAAGGGTAATTTCAAACACGTAAACGGAAAAGATATATATACATACAAAGGTCAGGAATTTGAAGTTAAAAAAGCAGCTCAATTTGATATAAATGCATACAGGGGCAACAAACAAAATACTGAAACCGTTGAAGTATATTCAGGCAAAACTAAAGACGGAAATCAACTTATATTCATCGGAAATAAAAACTATTTTGATGATTCAATATATTCAACAGGCATTAAGTCAGAAGAAGCTGAAAAATTTGCATTTTTCTCAAAAGCTGTATATGAATTTGCAAAAATTAAAAATGATGTTTCATCAGGTAAACATGTAATAATTAACGATATGAGTGTTTTTGATTCAATCAAAGCTCCGGACGGATTAGTATTAAATGATTGGCAGGCATCACCGATTGCGGCGCTTGCAAGATATAAAGCACCTATGGAAAATGCTCACGGTGAATTATCAGACTTAGCAGCTTATAAGCTTTCTAACATGAATATAATTACCATAGGTCATAATGCAATGTATCAAGGTTCTACAAGAAACAATAATAATGATTCACAAAGGTACGAATCTACGGGAAATATATTAAATACATTGTTTGATAAATATTCTTCAGATATTGTAAAAAATGCAGATACCGGTGCACAAAAAACTGATAAAACGGATACCGCTTTAAAAAATCTTGATAATGTATTGATAATTAATAAAGATAACCCGAGTGCAAATCATACTAACTTATTAAATATGGGTATATGTTTAAGTGATTATTTTTGTCCGGTTTCAAAAAATTATGCACAGGAACTAATATCACCAAAACATCCCGAATTGGCAGGTGAGCTCGCATGGGCACTTACACAAAAGAATAAGTCAAATTCCTTAATCGGAGTAATCAACGGTAATGACTTTAAAAATTTATCAATTGAAGCAAAGAAAAACATAATTAATAAACAAACTTCATTAAATTTTGAAACATATAACAGAACTTCAACAGATGAAGAAGTTATAAAAGCAAGACAAAATAATAAAATAAACTTTTATAACAATTACATTATACCTTTTTCACTTAAGAATGATGAAACTAATAAAACTGAACAAGTAAATAAAATCAGAGAATTATCAAAAGATTTAGAATTTGTTGATAAAAACGGAACAACACAACTTCCCGAGTTAACCGATGAAGAATTACTTCAAACCCCGATTATATCTTCAGTAGGAAGATTCGTTTCTCAAAAAGGTATAGATATATTATCCGATTCAATTGAAATGCTTATGAAAAATTGGGAAAATGATTTTCCCGGTAAACCCAAACCGATATTCTATATAGCAGGGCAAGAAGGTGAAGACGGAAGAAACAGAAAATATATTGAAGACTTAAAAAATGAAAAATTGCCAAAAGAAGATTCAAACAGAGTTGTTTTTGCTCACGGATTTGCGCCAATGAATGCTATGACGGCTGCATCAGACTTCTTCTTAATGACAAGTAAATTTGAACCCTGCGGATTAGTTCAGGGAGAATCATTTGCTGTTGCAACACCGGTTGTTGCGAGTGCCGTCGGAGGTATTGTTGATACAGTAAACAGAAACGGTAAAACAAACGGAATATTAACTGATTCTAATGAATCATTAACTGCCGAAGGCTTTTACAACGCTATGAAAAAAGCATTAAATGTATATTTCAACGATAAAGAACAATACAAGAAAATGGTTCATGACTCTCTTCATGAAGATTTCAGCTGGATACAAAAAGGTAAATCAGGCTCAGCATATGATTATGCGGAATTAATAGGTTACAATAAAGCAGATTTACCTGATGCAGATTAATTTAAATTTCTTGCAAATATTTAGTTTATAATATACCATTTTAATATATACGAGAAAATTTCAAATTTATGAACTTGTGTAAAATTGCGTATAGTTAAAGCGAATTGAACCCGTTAAATGACGGCAAGATGAATGGTAAAGTAATGCCTGATTGAACATAGAACCTGACTGTATGGCAATTTCAGTAAAGAGAAATTTTTGAGCGGCAATTTTAGAAAAGTTACAAAATATGCAAGCGAAGAATAAGCTTTATGAGCTTGCGAGAGTAACGAAGTGGAGTCTGATTACTTGAGAACATTAACGGAATTATTTGAGGGCTACAATGAGTTTAATGTATAAAGAATTAACAGATAAGGCTTATGAGCTGCATACAAATAAAAAATACAACGAAGCCGAAATGATATACAAAAAGTTATTGGAATTTAGACCTGAAGATGTAAATGTATTAAATTTATACGGTCTTCTATGTATTACTAAATCCGATATTACAAAAGCAATTTCGCTTCTTACAAAAGCTTTAGTATTAAAAAAATCTTCATATATTGCTGCTAATTTAGCTAAAGCATATTATCTTAACAATGAAACAGATAAAGCCATAACATTATATAATCAGGCACTTTCATATGAAAAAACGGATGATATTTATTATTCACTTGCAATAGCATACAAGAAAAAAGGGAATTATGCAGAGGTTATAAAAAATTATAATTTAGCTCTTGAATTAAACCCTAATAATTATAAGGCAATGTACAATATTGCAAGAGCTTATGTTGACATGAATAAAATTGAAAATGCAATAATGTATGGGGAAATGTCGTTAAAATTAAATGAAGATGAGAGTATTTATGTATTTTTATCCTCTTGTTATGAAGCGGCAAATAAATATTCGCTTGCAGCAAATGCAATAATTAAAGCAGCAAAATATAATCCTAAAAATTCTTCATACTACTATAATGCCGGAGTACTGTATTCAAAAGATAATAATTATCAAAAAGCAATAGAGTCATATAACAGGGCTATTGCTCTTAACAGAGCATATATGGAAGCGTATGTAAATTTGGCTTATATATATAAAGATAAGTTAAAAGACAACAAAACGGCTCTAAAATATCTGATTACAGCTAAAACCATTGATAATAATTTAAAAGTAAATTTGGCACTGGCACAGTTTTACAAAGATATGAATGATAATCAAATGAGTTTGGATGTTTTAGAGGAAATTGAAAACAGTCCTGATGCATATTCAATAAAATCTATGAATTATATGGATATGGGAGAATATGAAAAAGCGCTTGAAAATATAGAAAAAGCCTTGAGCTATGACGGTAATAATCCTGATTATCTTCACGGAAAGGCTGTTGCTCTTAAATATTTGGGTAAATTCGATGAGGCATTGTCAATATTGGAAGAGCTCTCAAAAAGAAGTGATTGTTCAACCGAAACAAAAATTACATTGGGTATGATGTATCTTCAAAAAAAAGAGTTTGAAAAAGGTATGCCGTTATATATATTAAGAAGCAAAAACAATAATTTTTCCGAAATTTTTAAAGAAAAAATATGGGAAAAAGGAATGTCTTTAGAAAATAAAAGTGTATTAGTATACTCAGATTGCGGTTTGGGTGACACAATTATGTTTATCAGATACGCTAAAATGCTTTCAAATATTGCAAAAAGCATACAAGTGCAAACAGATAAAGAGATTCTTCAGTTATTAAGATACAGCTTTGAAAATATTAAATTTATTTCAAAAACAAAAAAAGCAGATGAATATGACATAGTAATTCCGTTAATGGATTTACCATATGCCATAGGCTGCGGATTTGATTCAATACCGAACAAAGAGGGCTATTTGAAATCAGATGAAGATTTAGAAAAAGACATTAAAGAATTGGAAATATTGCAGACAAACAAGAAAAAGGTCGGTATATTTTACAGAGGAAACAGGAACGTATTTAAAAACAGGGCAATAGATTTTAATGAACTAATTCCTATTTTGAATGATAGTCATTGTCAATTTTATTCATTTCAAATTGAAAAAAAATTAGAAACCCATCCAAATTTAATTAATTTATATGATTATATAGGTGATTACTCTGACACTGCTGCGTTATTAAAAGAAATGGATTTATTAATAACAATAGATTCATCTATAGCCCATGCAGCAGGTGCCTTAGGAATTAAAACTTGGCTTTTACTTCCAAAAACTGCGGAATGGCGTTGGTTTGATGATGAAAATCAGTGTTCTTGGTATGATAGTGTAAAAATATTTAAACAATCAAAAAACGGTGATTGGGCTGAACCAATTTCAAGAATAATGAATGAATATGAATATTAATGAAATATTAACATTAAAAATAGAGAAAATGTTATATGAGGGTAAAAGTCTTTCAAGATATAATAACATGCCGGTTTTTATATCAGGTGGCTGCCCAGAGGATGTTGTAAAAGTTAAATTGACGAAAATAAATAAAAACTATTTGAATGCAGAAATAGTTGAAATAATTGAAGAGTCACAATACAGAGTGAAACCGTTTTGTCCTTTGCATAATGTATGCGGAAGTTGTGACTGGCAATATATTTATTATGATAAACAATTGTCTGAGAAAAAAAATATAGTGTATGAAACTATAAAAAAAATAACAAAAGAAGAGTTTGCGCTCGAAAATACGGTTCCTTCTCCAAAAATAAAAGAATACAGATGTAAAGTTCAATATCCGGTATCTCAAACAAGGGTATCAAAGAGAATTTTGACGGGTTATTACAAAAAAAATACACATGAGATTATTAATATAAAATACTGTCCTATTCAGCCAAATATCATTAATATAATTAATGAAAAAATAAAAGAGAAATTAAGTCGAGATAAAATATGCGCATATAATGAGAAAAAACATACCGGTTTACTCAGGCATATTGTATACAGAATTTCATCAGACGAAAAACAATTACTAATAATTTTTGTTATTAATGATAAAAAAATACCTGATGAATTAGTAAAAATATCTCGTGAAATATCCGGTGAATATGCTCAAATAAAGGGTATTTGCGTTAATTTTAACGATAAAAAAACTAATGTAATAATGTCAGATAAAACGTCTGTAATTGTAGGTTCTGATTATATAATTGAAATTTTGGACAATATAAAATACAAAGTGCATGCAAACAGCTTCTTTCAAATTAATCCCGAAAGTGCAATTAATATATTTAATAAATTAAAAGAACTCATAACTCAAAGGATAAAAAATCCTGTTATATTAGATGCATATTCAGGTGTATCAAGTATAGGTATATGGCTCAGTTCAATTGCGAAAAAGGTTGTATCTGTTGAAGAATGCACAGCTGCTTCAAATGATGCAAAAGAAAATGCAAAACTTAACAATATAACGAATCTTGAGATAATAAACGGTGATGCTTCAAAAGTATTTAACAATTTTATAAAAGAAAATATAAATTTTGACGTGACGATTATAGATCCGCCAAGAAAAGGTTCTGATGAAAATGCACTTAATACTCTTACTCAGCTGACAAAAAAATATCTCATATATGTAAGCTGTAATCCGACAACATTGGCAAGAGATATGCAAATATTAATTAATAACGGATTTAAGGCAGAATATATACAGCCCTTTGACATGTTTCCTAATACTTATCATGTTGAAACTGTTGTATTGTTTAAAAAGCAATAAAAAAAAGCTCATTATGAGCTTTTTTTAATCCTTTTCCCAATTACTGCAGTCTGATTTTTATTTATTCAAGCAATGATTCTAATATTGCAGCATTCTTCATTGCTATTGCATTTTCTTTAACTCTTTGTTTGTGAATATATGTCCTCAGAGCTTCACGAATTAATTCGCTTCTGGTACGATTTTCTCCTTCTGCAATTTCATCAATTTTAATTAAAAATTCTTCAGGCATTGAAATTAAAACTCGAGCCATATATTTCCTCTTTCTGTTTTTATGCTTATATTATTAAAAACAAATTTAAAATTAAAATTGCATACAAAGTATATATTTTTTATTTATTTGTAACATAAATTTACAATAATCAGAATTTTTTTAATTGAGCGAAGGCCAAATCTAATGCTTTTTGACCTTTAGAGCCAAAATCAATGATAATCATGGAGGAAGAACCTATTTGTTTAATATCAACAACTTTCCCAATTCCGAATTTTGTGTGAAAAACTCTGTCACCCGACATAAAATCAGTTTCATATTTAATACCTTTAGATAAAGAAGGAGCTGTGTCATTGAGTGAAATTTCATTTTGAAGCTCTTTATTCTTTTTTTCTAAAAGCAATTTTTTCATCGGATTATTATCAAGCAGATTTTTTATGTTATCTGTCTCTTCTTTTTCTCTTATTTGTTTATTAACATCATGATTTTTGCTTTTAATAACAAATGATGTATTATGTTCCACTTTCTTTTTTGGAGCAACAAAATTTTTTCCGAAGGAGGTAACCGCTTTAATACTTCCGTCAGGATTTTCTGAAAGCATTCTATTTGTTTTTGTTTTAATAGTATCTACAGCTTTATTAAACGTATAAGAATTATATTTATCTTCATTCAAATCGGATTCATTATATTCGAGGAGTTCATTTGGAATTTCGGAAATAAATCTGCTCGGGTTAAAATATTTATCCTGCCCCCAAACTTTTCTTTTTTGAGAATAGCTTAAATACAAATTTCTTTTTGCTCTTGTAATTCCGACATACATAAGTCTTCTTTCTTCTTCCATTTCAGATGGTGAATCTATAGAGCGAGAATGAGGAAATGTTCCTTCTTCAAGTCCCGAAAGAAAAACCGTATCAAACTCTAATCCTTTTGCACTATGAATTGTCATAAGAGTAAGTGCTTGAGAATTATCTTCATAAGAATCTATATCACTGACTAATGAAACTTGAGAAAGGAATTCACCCAATAAGTCTTCATCATTAGGTACAAACTCTCTTGCTACACTTAAAAATTCCTGCAAATTATCAATTCTGCTTTCAGCCGTTATTTCATCTTCATTATCCTTAATATCTTGAAGATATCCTGATTTTTCAAGAACATATCCGATAAAAGAAGCCAAATCCATTTTGTAGAATGCACTTTGAAAATCACATAACATCGAGTAAAATGCTGAAATTTTTGACTTAACTGCTGTTGAGAAGTCATTATATGAATCAATTTCAGACATAATATCAACAATTTTAATATTCTCATTCTGAGATATATCAATAAGTTTATCGACGGTAGCAGTTCCAATTTGACGTTTTGGAACGTTAATAATACGTTTTAAGCTTTGTGAATCAGAGGGATTATAAATAAGTTTTAAATAAGCAATTATATCTTTAATTTCTTTTCTGTCATAGAATTTTAGTCCACCCACAACTTTATAAGGAATATTATTTGCCATACAAGCTTCTTCTATGGCTCTTGATTGAGAGTTTGTTCTGTATAAAACAGCCATATCAGAAAGATGTTGATTAATATTCAGACGTTTAACTTCTCTTACCAAGTTAAGGGCCTCATCCGCTTCATTATTTGCCTTGTATATAGTTAACTTATTACCCTTACCCAAGTTTGAATACAGATTTTTACTTATTCTTTGTTGATTATTATCAATAACGCTGTTTGCGGCATTTAAAATAGTTTCTACAGAACGATAATTTTGTTCTAATTTTATCAGATGCGTTTTTTTAAATGCAGATTGCAGATTAAGAATAATTCTGTAGTCTGCCCCTCTCCAGCTGTATATTGATTGGTCTACATCCCCAACAACGCATAAACTCTTTTCAGAAGGTATTTCATCTTCGGATTTATTATTTGTATATATTGAATTAATAAGTTTATACTGACTAACATTTGTATCTTGAAATTCATCAACCAATATATGCTTAAATCTTCTAAAGTATTTTTCTCTGACTAATTGAGATTTTTCAAGTAATTTAACCGTTAAAACAAGCATATCATCAAAATCAAGAGCATTATTTAATTGAAGTTGTTTTTGATATTCCATAAATATTTGAGCATATTTGTCAGTTCTGAAATCTCTTGCTCTTGTTGCATAATCATAAGCATTCAACATTCTATTTTTTGCATTTGAAATAATTGTTTTAAGCAGTTTAACTTGATATATTTTTTCATCTAAGTTGCATTTTTTTATTGCATTTTTAATTAACGTAGCAGAATCATTGTCATCGTATATTACAAATTTATTATCATAAGTCAGACCGTTTTCATCGGAATATTCATTAATATCCGTTCTTAAGATTCTGCCTGAAATTGAATGGAAAGTACCAATCCACATTTTTTTTGCTTTTTCTTCCCCAACAATAGATGAAAGTCTTGAAACCATTTCTTTTGCGGCTTTATTTGTAAATGTAACAGCCAAAATCTCATATGGAGAAACACCGGAATTAAGCAGATTAGCTATTCTTGCGGTTAAAACTTTAGTTTTACCGCAACCTGCACCCGCAAGAACGAGTATAGTTCCATTCTCTAACTGTACTGCCTCTCTCTGCTCCCTGTTTAATCCTTCTAAAAAATTTGACATAAACCTTTTATTTTTTTAAAATTATGCTATTATTAATAATATTATATATAAAAATAATTAATAGGAAAATATATGTCAGACGATAAGAAGAATGAACAACAAATTATGGTTCCGCTTGATGATTTAGATAAAGTGGAAGCTACAGACGGTCATGCTATGGATGCATTGGCTATGGAGTTAGCAACAATTCAACAATCTGCAAAAAAAGTTGCAATAATCGGCAGCAGAAATTTACCGATTACTCATCAACAGATAATTGAAATTTTATCATATGCTCTTGTAATTCAAGGTAATACCGTTATTACCAGCGGCGGTTCTTCAGGAACAAATGCCGCAACAATCAGAGGGGCAATGAAGGCTAATCCGGATAAATTGAGAGTTATTCTTCCTCAAACAATAGGTCAGCAACCATCTGACGTACAGGATCAATTAATAGGGGTTCCGAATATTATCGAACACCCTGATCGTTCCATGATGACACTTGCTGATGCGAGCCGTATATGCAACAGAGAGATTATAGATGAATGTCAACAGCTTATTTGCTTCTTATCTCATACATCAAATACACTGCACAAAGCAATACAGCATGCTGAAGACTCTCATAAAGTTGTTACGGCATTCTATTTAGATTAATTATTAATTTTTTTAATAATATCCTTTGCAGCTGCTTCACCCATTGAGAAACAACTCATCTGTGTTCTAATTGCTGCTTGTGCTTCAAAATCCGAACTAATAATACGTCCTATAGCGTACAGGTTATCATATTTTTCCGAAATTAACGCATCAATCGGTATGAAATAAGTTTGCTTAACATATTCAAGTTTATCTTTATTTTCTTTATTTGAATGAATGTCAATAGGATAATCACAAGCAAATGCAATATTATCAAAGTTTTTTGGATTAATTATATCGTCTTTTGTAAAAGTATACTTACCTTTAACCCGATATGATTCCCTAACTCCAAGCATATCAGAGATGTGAGATATATAGGAATTCTCAAATCCCGTAAAATATTTTTTACAAAAATTATATAGTCTATAAATTCTTGCTCTGCCTTGTTTGAGTGCTCTTGAATAAACAAACGGGTCTAATATATCAACATCATCGTCAATAAGTATTCTCGGGCAGTTAAACCCAA
>CANQNX010000017.1 GCA_947625345.1 Candidatus Gastranaerophilales bacterium | reverse complement strand
AGGGTTCTTCGGGGGCACTATATATTTCTTTTTCGATTTCTTTTTCTATTAAACTCTTATCAGTTTGTTCGGGAGGTGTTAATTGTTCATCAACTTCAATAATATTAGAGATAGTTCCCGAATATTTATATGTTGAACCTTCAATAACAACAGGAATACCCATTTTAAGCTTGTTTCCTCCGACTACCAATCCGTCAGGTGTTTTCTTGGCTTTATCTTCAAGTCTTACTATAAAGTCATAGAGGTTAGGAGTGGAAGCATCTTCAACTATTAAGAATCCTTCAGTGTTATTTGAAGTAATAACTTTCATTCTCGGTCTGCCTTGAACTCCTACTATTTTTAGTTTTGTATAAGGAACATTTCTTATTGTAATGAATGCATCATCATTAGTGTTAAAAGGAACGGTATTACCTGAAATTGTGACTCCTCTGAAAAATACATCAAAATAAACCTGAACTTCTTTTTCAATCGGAAGGTTAGAGAAATTTTTCTTTTTTAATACGGCAAAAGTTCCTATTGCCAATAATATAATAACTCCGACAATTATTAAATAATCAGTTAATTTAAGTTTCATAATATCTCCTTATTTTTTAATAGTATCAGTATTTTTGTTCATATTTATGATAGCGGATTTAAGAATATCAATGGTTGTAGTAGCGCAACCAAAGTATCTTATAACAATACTTGCTGCTAAGTTACCTATATAAGCCGCATCTTTCTTGGAAAAGCCTGCTGCTAAAGCGAGAGTATAAGCGGCAACAACCGTATCACCGGCACCTGTTACATCAAAAACATCCGTTTTATTGAAAACCGGTATTTTTGTATAACTGCCGTTCTTTTCAAATAATGCCATACCGTCACCGCCTAAAGTTATTAATGCTGACTCGGAATTTGTTTTTGTTAAAAGTTCTTTTCCTGCTTTTTTAAGAGTTTCTTCATCCTTGATAAAGAATCCTACCGCTTTTTCGGTGTCGGGTTGATTCGGTGTCATTGATGTTACTTCCTGATACCTTTCAAGATCTTTTTGAGCATCAACAACTATAATTTTATTGTATTTTTTACATAGTTCAATAGCTTTTTTTATTATTTTATCCGTTAATAAGCCTATATTGTAATCTGATAAGATTACGGCATCATGAAGAGGTATTGCTTTTTCCATTTGCTCAATTATTTTTTCTTCGGTTGTTGAGGAAACAGGTTCAATAGTTTCTCTGTCAATTCTTACAATTTGCTGAGTAACGGATTGAGAACAAGAACCTGAGATTCTTGTTTTGACGGTTGTAGCTCTGTTTGAATCCTGAATCATATATTCAGTATTTACATTAGCTTCTTTAAATGTATTTAAAAGTATCGGAGCATAATAATCATCGCCATATACACCAATAACACTAACTTTTCCGTTATTTAAAGTTGAAATATTGTGTGCAGCATTTGAAGCTCCGCCTAATATAATTCTTGTTTTATAGTGTCTTAAAATGAGTACCGGAGCTTCTCTTGACATTCTGTCCGTGGTTCCGTATACCATTTCATCTATTGCCATGTCCCCTATTACAAGAATTGACGGGGTTAACAGTTTGTCTAACTTATTTGTCAATTCTAACATCTTTTCTCTCCGAATTTATTCTTTGCATTCAATATAATATTACTTTATAATACTATCATAAAACTTTTTAAAGATTAATTTTATGAATTTATTAAATAATAAAGATTTAAAAATTTCATTTATTGGTATATCCTTAAGCAATTTAAGTACGGTTGAATCCGCAGTGGCACTTATTGATAAGGATATGAATATTTTAAGACTTGAAAAATTGTTTTCAATGAGTGATGTTAAATATTTTATAGAAAATCTTTCGGGAAAAAATAATTCGGTTATTCTTGTTTCCATTCCCGAAAATGAAGTTATGCTAAACAGTAAATGGAAATATAATTCAAGAACATATGATATAGTTAACTTTGAAGAAAAAATAAAAAACCATGACGGTTGGACGGAAAGATTTTCTTATAGAGGCAGTGAATATTTCAGAGAATTAAATCAAAAAGGTATAGATATATACAGATTTGATATTGATAATATGAAAAAAATAATGGGAAATTGTAATGCATACAAAGAAAGAACTCCTATAGACTGTAAAAGTTTGCAGGATACATTAAGGATAAAATATAACATGTGGCAATTGCCCGTTAACATGCTTCCCGTTGCCCAATTAGAAGCCATTTTGGGAGCAGTGTTAGCAAAGATGGTTGCATTGGGAAGTGATGAATTTGATTGTAAATTTATAGGAGAGTTTGCAAAATTACCAATAATTGGTATTTAATTGATAATTTTTGTGATATTATTTACTTGACCGAGAAAATTAAGGAGTTGAGATATTTATAATGACAAAGAAGTATAATATCGGGGTAGATGTCGGCGGTACAAACGTTAAAGTCGCATTGGTGGATAAAGACGGAAGAATTGCATATTCTGATACCGTCCCTACAAGAGCTGAAATGGGATATGAATATACTATATCCAATATAATTAAAGCAATTCAAAATTTAATGAAAGAATCAAAAACAGATAAAAATTGTATAGAAGGAATAGGTTTCGGATTTCCCGGACAAATTGATTGTGATAACGGTATAGTAAGATTGGCACCTAATATTCCGGGATGGATTGATATCCCGATTGCTGATATAGTTACAAAAGAATTTTCAATACCCGTTAAAGTTGATAATGATGTCAGATGCGCTGCTCTTGCAGAATTAAATTACGGAGCAGGAAAGGGTGCTCAGAATTTAATTTGTATTACAGTCGGAACAGGAATAGGTTCCGGATTAATTATTAACGGGAAATTGGTAAGAGGTGCAAGTAATGCCGCAGGCGAATTGGGTCATATAAAATTGCAAATGGAAAACGGCCCGATATGCGGATGCGGTGACAGGGGTTGTTTGGAAGCATTTGCCTCAGGCCCGAGTATTGTTGCTATGGCTGAAGAGTATATAAAAGGAGGAAAGTCGACAAAATACAGAGAACTTGCTAATCCTGATATTACGCCGTATATTGTAGCGGAAGCTGCTAAACAGGGAGATGTTGTGGCAAAGAAAATATTTGAAACCATAGGTAATTATATTGGTATAGGCTTGGCAAGCGTTGTAAATCTTTTGAATCCCGAAAAAGTTATAATAGGCGGCGGTGTTGCAGATGCCGGTGATTTATTATTTAATCCGATTAAAGAAACACTAAAAAAACGTACAATGCCTATTCAGGGTGCTGCAGTTGAAGTGGTTCATGCGGAATTGGGTAATACGGCAGGCGTCATTGGCGCATCTTTATTAATTAATAACTAAATTATGGCAATATATTTATTTTACGGACAAGAAGAATATTTAATGGAAAAAGAAATCAAGAAGCTTAAAAATGAGCTTCTTGATGAGTCTTTTATGTCAATGGCTTTTAAAACATTTGATAATCCCTTATATAATACTTTAATCGAATGTGTGCAGTCTTCTCCTTTGATGTTCGGCAATTCCCTTTCGGTTATACATATTGATAAATATTTAATCGGAAATAAAATGAGCCTTGATGATAAACAAATTGAAGTCTTGGATAAATCGCTTGAAGAATTAAATCCTAATGTTAATATTATATTTGTTTCTAAAATACCGAGAGATGAAAATAAAAAACCCGATTCAAGAAAAAAAATATATAAGGTTATTTCGAAATATTCTCAAGTAAGAGAATTTCCTCAATATAGGACTTATCAAAAAGAATTAAATGCTCAAATTTTAAATGTGGCAAAAGAAAAAGGACTGACTATAAGTTCAAATAATATTAATATGTTAATTGAACAATTAGGTTCTAATTTAACATTGATTGATTCAGAGCTTGAGAAGTTGAAAATAGCGATTCATCCTAAAAAAACCGTTGATGAAGGAGATATAAGAAAATATTGTACTTCTTCTGAGGATATTTTTGTATTATCCGATTTAATTATTGGTTCTAATAAAAATGAAATATTAAAACAGTATAATTTATTGACGGAAAAACATCATCCGCTTGAGATATTTTCAATTATACAAAGTAATTTTCAGAAATTTATATTTATAAAAACGTATGAAAAGAAAATGAATGATAAAGATATGTCAAGCGAGTTAAGATTGCATGAATTTGTTATAAAGAAAACGAGAGAAAAATTAAGAAATATATCTCTTGATAAGTTAATTAATATAAGAGAAAATTTAATTAATGCCGAATTTAAATTAAAATCGGGTCAGTCGGTAAGTGAAGATATAATAATGGAATTGGCACTGTTGAGTTAAGTTATGAGTTCAGTTATTGAAAAAAAATGTCTATATTTAAGTAATTTTTTTAAAACGGCAATTGAGCAAAACAGATTGTTCCATTCACTAATTCTGTATGGCGGAAATAATTATTTAAAATATTTGTTGTCAATGGAAATAGCGAGGCAGTTAAACTGCACGGAAAGCGGGGAGGAAAATTGTGAGTGTCAAAATTGCAGATGGATTAGAGAAAATAAACATCCTGCAGTTGTTACGATATCAAAAATTGATAATAAAACGGATTCAAGTTTAACAGTTATATCAGAAGAGCAAGTTAATCAAGTTTTAGACACTCTTATTAATTCTTCCAATTATCACAGAGTATTTATATTTTGTGATGCACAAATGAAGAGTCTTTCAGTTGAAGAAAAAGAAAAATATCAGGAATATATTGATTCGGGATTTTGTTTACCTCAGGAAAATATAGAGGATAAAGTATGGTTTCCCATGGGAATTAATAATTCTAATTTTTCAAGTGTTGCGGAAAATGCCATGCTAAAATCCGTTGAAGAACCCCCTTCAAATGTAACGTTTATTTTCTTGGCAAATTCAAAGGACGACCTTCTTCAAACAATTGTTTCACGTTCTCAGTCTTTTTTTGTCGGAGATATGGATAAAATAAATTATGAAACTTCGTTTTTTGAAAAATATTTCGAAAATTATCCTTATTTTGACATGACAAATGCTTTGAGTTTTGCTAAATGTCTGTACTCTTATCAGATTACAAAAAATTATGACACAAAATATGTATTGGATTGTATTCAATATTATTTAACCGAGCTAATAAAATCAAATTATGATAATAAAGTACTGTTTAATATTATTATGCGTGATATAGAAAAAATTGAAGAATCAAAAAAAATGACTGATTCTTACATAAAAGAACAAACCGTATATGAAGATTTGGCATTTTATTTGGCAAAAAAATGTAAATATTAAGAATCGTAAAAATGAAATTTTAGTGTATAAAGCACACTATTATTGAAATAATAAAAAATTATAAAAAGTAATCGGCTTAAAAGAAAAAATTTTTTTGTTATAATTAAAACATCTAAATAGCAAAAAATATTTTTTTGGTTTTTAGAGTTAGTGTAAGAGTGTATGGAAAGAAATTATGAAAATTAATTCTATAAATACGGGACACTATCGAAAAAGAGGAAATATAAACTCCTCTTATGCGTTAAGCGGACATGCGTATGAGAGAGAGAGTATAAAACAGAATAATAAAAATCAAATAAGCACGACCATCATGAGTAATTCTGATGGTCGTGCGAGTTTTAAAGGCGGTACTCCTTTTTTACATAGTGTAGGTAAGTTTGTAACATACAGCCCCCTGATTGCCGAAGCAATATTTGCATTATTCATTACCTGTGGTGCAAGACCGTTAACGATAATGGCAACGGCTAAAACGGATGAAGATAAAGAAAAATGTTTATATCAAGCTTCAAAATCAATTTCATCAGGTGTTGTAGGGCTTGCAATGACTGCACTTGTCGGTACTCCTATCGGTATCGCCGTAAAACAAGCAAAACAAAATAAAGCGTTTACAATTCCTCCCGAAATAAAAGAAAGAGCTCAAGAATCAGTAAATAAAGGAATAGAAGTATTGGGTAATTTCAGTAAAAAACTTATTGAGGAAGGAAAAGATACACAATTAGCCGAACAAATAAATGAGCTTATCCACGGCGGAAAATTAAATTTAAAAATAATATCTGCAGGTAAAAAATCAGAAAAAATATTTAAACAAACTATTGAAGAGAAAGCTCCCGAAATATCAAAACAGGTTAAAGAGGCTATTGCGGAACAAAGAGTATTAAATAATTATTCTGCAACCGCAAAAAATGTTATGGATAAATTATTCCAGCCTGCATTCATGCCTTTAAGAGCAACAATTACAGTTGCTTTAGTCCCTGTTATATTGAGTATGGTCGGTATAAAAAAATCTAACAATAAAAAACAGGCAAAAGAAGAAAATCCTTTTGAACATGTAAAATTCAGTGTATTTCAAACCGGAAAAGAAGAAAGAATATTTAATTCTTTCTCGGGAGTAGCTAAACATGAAAATAAATAGTATAAATGCTCAATATAATAATTATAATGTTAAAAATAAGCAGCAAAATGTTAATGCTCCTGCATTTAAAGGTGTTATGACGAATAAATTATCTTCTTTTTATTCTAATGTTGCAAAGACGGATTTATTCCATAAATTTATAGGCAGATTTAGCAGGTCAAATAATACATTCCAACATCTTTTAATCGGTGAAAGTATTTTCCTTTCCGGATTTTACATGATAAATACTTTAAGAAATAAGAAAATTGAAAAAGAACAAAAACCTCAAATGGTAATAAATGATACTTTAACCTTAGGTGTATCAACAGCAGGTGCTTATTTGGTGGAAGATAAAATAGCTCAGGCTGTTACTAATTTCGCTGAAAAATATTTTGTAAAACACAAAGATTTTTATACCGAATTAGGACAAAAAGCACAGGAAAAGTTAAAAGAAAGAAGTATTCCAACGGATATTTCAAAGCTTTTAAATAAAGTCGGTGAAACAGCGAAAGAAAGCGGCGAAAAGTTAACACAAGGTCTTGATGATGTTACCAATATGATGAAGCTTCATCTGAAAAATATTGTAGGTGACGGCGAAAAATTAAAAGCATTCCAAGTTTCACCCGAAACTATGGAAGGTATTAAAACCTCTGTAAAAGATGCAATAGTAAATAACAAAGGTAATGCAGAACAGACCAAAGAGGTTGTTAAAGGACTTGTTGAAGATGTTTATACAAAATCTGCAGCAAGAGTTCAAGCTGATAAAGCTATGTTAGGCTTTAATAAAATTAAAACTCTCATAATATTCGGTATTATATACAGATATTTAGGTCCTGTTGTAGTTACTCCCATTGCTAATAAATTAAGTTCAAAGTTGTTTAATAAAAAGAATAAAGCAGGAGATAAATTAGCAGCATCTCAACAAAAATCCGATGAAACAAAGACAACTCAAAAGAAATAAAAACAGCAGCTTATATTACGGATAATATTTTAAGCGGATATTCAAAAAGCAATTCTTCTCTTGCTATAACCCTTATGTTAGGCAGCATTTGAGAAAGTATTAAATAAATTATATGTCTTATTTTCATAGGTGCTATTAGTATAATTTCTTTCGCATCAGGTAAATATTTTTCTGCTTTTTCTTTTAATGAATCAATAATTTTTTCTATTTTATCGCTTTCAATTCTTATAACTTCTTCTTGAGATTTATCTCCAATAAATGATTTGATGCTTTCGTTTGAAAGTTCAAAAGCGTATATTGTAGAATCATTCTCGTTAATAAGAGATTTGCTGATTTGTCTTGTAAGTGCGATTCTGATTCTTTCAAGGAGCTCTTCTTTGTTTGTTTCGTCAGCAAAATCATTAATTTTTTCAAAAATAAATACAATATCTTTGATTGATACTTTTTCTTTTATTAAATTTGATAAGATATATTTTAATTCCGCAACGGACATATAATCGGGAATAATATTTTCTATAAGATACAGGTTTTGATTTCCCACAATTTCAATATATCTGTTTATATCAGAGTAATCAAAAATATCATCAATATATTTTGTGATTACATATTCAATAAGTCTGGCGATATAATCAGTGGTGTCAAGTCCTTTAATCCAAAAATCTTTTGATTTTTCTTCACTAATCCAAATAACGTCATGTCCCGTTATCAAGTCTTTATCCTGATAGGAATCTTCCGGAAGTGTATCTATATTAAGTTCATTTCTGAAAAACATATTGTAATTAACATATGCTTTGGAATTGATAACCCCGATACCCCTTACTTTAATTGCAAATTCATTTTCGGATAAACTGTCATCAATTTCAATTTTAATCTTAGGAATAATAAAACCTAAGGATTCTGTCAAATTTTGTCTTATTAATACTATTTGAGAGAGCATGTTGTATTCATTATCACTGTCCAAAATATCCATTAATTCTTCGGATATTGAAAGAGTCAACTTTTGTTCGCCTAATTTTTGCTCCATAATGTCGGGCGAAATAACTTTAGAAAGGTTCTTTTTTAATTCATCAAGCTCGCTTATATGTTTTGATATTTCTTCATTTAATATTGCTCTTGAATCTTCGGATGTTTCATCGATTAAAGATTTAACCTGTGCAACTTTTTGTCTTTTTTCTTTTATTTTTTTTTGTATATCAACGCACAATTCATAAGGATCAAGCTCAGGGTTAATTATTCTTTCAATTTTTGACTTAAAATTTAATAAATCCGCATTATCATTTAAATCTGAGTCATCGTTTTCAACTTCTTTTATAAAAATGCAATTGTAGTAAAAACCTTCATCATTTTCCAATTCCTGAAGAGAATAAATATCCCATCCCTCTTTAGACATATCATTTAAAAGGTTTTCAAGTTTTTCATTGTCGTCATAGGGAGATGTTCTTATGGTATAAATGTTTCTTGTGGGTTTATACATAAACTGATCCTTATTTATCTTAATAAAACAATTTTATCATCTTTTGTATAAAAGAAAAGTGTCCGAACAAAATTTTACGATTAGCAATCAAGTAGTGAGTAAAATTTTGAGAATGGCATATTGAAAAAAATTTACTTTTGAATTATTCCTGTAGCTTTTTTACCAAAATAATTGTATTTAATAATATAATATCCTTTTCCCGAATCATAAATTTTAGCATAAGCATTCGCCGCAACTTTTTCTTTAAATGCCGTAAGTTCTTCTTCCGCTTCTTTTATTTTTTTTAATTTCTGTTTTTTTTGAGCTTCTCTGAGTTTTGCAGTTATATGTGCTTCTTCATCCGCTTCTTCTTTAGTGTACATTTTTTCAACTAATTTTATTACTTTGATTTTAGCTTTTAATTCGTTACTTTGATATAAATTAATAAATTTCATATCATCTGAAAGTACAGCCATATAATATCCCTGTAGTATTGAATTGCCGTATTCATCATATAAATTACACGGAAGTGTCAAAGTCGGATATTTTGAGGACTCAGGGCCGAATTTATACCTGTTATCATCGGCATCATAGACTCCTGCAGGATATGAAGGGTATGGGTACAGCCTTGAAGGGCCGTTAAAATCCGTCATAAAATCGTATGCAATTAAATTAGTATCTATAAACATATTTGTATTTTACTATATATTTATAAATTATAAAATTTTGTATATAATATATGTTGGAAATACGAGGTTAATTATGGAAAAAAATAAAATATTGAGCTATATTCCGACTGTTATTGAATCTTCGTCAAGAGGTGAAAACTCTTTTGACATATTTTCAAGAATGCTCAGAGAAAGAATAATTTTTTTGGGTGAAGAAATAGATGATGAAATGGCTAATTCAATTGTAGCTCAGCTTCTTTTATTGGATGCTGAAAATCCTGAAAAAGATATAATGATGTATATTAACAGCCCCGGCGGAGTAATAACCGCAGGCATGGCAATATATGACACAATGAAACATGTCCGAGCGGATGTTTGTACAATATGTCTTGGAGAAGCTGCTTCAATGGGTGCATTTTTATTATCTGCAGGTACAAAAGGTAAAAGAATGGCATTACCGAGTGCGAGAATTATGATTCATCAACCCTTAGGCGGTGCTCAAGGTCAGGCTACGGATATTGAAATTGAAGCTAAAGAAATACTCAGAATGAAAAAAGAATTAAATACTCTTTTAGCTGAACATACAGGTCAAACCATTGAAAAAATATATGAAGACACCGAACGTGATAATTATATGTCAAGTCAAGAAGCTTTAGAATACGGACTTATTGATAAAGTTCTTTAATAAAAAAACAGTTGATTGTTAATATAATATTAAGAAATATAAAGCGCTAAAATCTAATGAAAATAAGGTTTTAGCGCTTTTTTTATTTTTTTTAAAAAAGATGAGCAATTTTATATTAAAAATTTTTTTTATATATATACACGAGAATAAAAAAAGAGGTTATTATGAGTTTATTTTCAGATATAAGCGGATATAATTCACAAACTTTAAAGAATTTATACGGTGATAAAAACGACAGTAAATATGATTTTTCTGAAGTTGATTTTTGTATAAAAGATGGCGAAGAATCCGTATATTCTGAAAAAGCATCATCATATAAAGAAGATGAATCAATCTTCGGATTTGGAAACTATGACACTGATTCATTGGATTTCCAAGGATAATAAGTTTTAAAAGAAAATTCCCGAAAGGGAATTTTTTTTACCCTTTTACGGCACCTTCATTTTGACCTGAAATAAAGTATTTTTGCATACAGATAAAGAAAATAATAATGGGAATGATTGAAATAATTGAACCTGCGGCAATATAGCGCCAATTTGCGCTGAACATACCCTGAAGATCATTAACTCCGACAGGAAGGGTATAAAGATTTTTATTTGTCAAAACAATGCTGGGCCAAAGAAATTCTCCCCAAGAGCCTATGAAAGTAAAAATGGCTAAAACTGCTAAAGTGGGTGAAGTCATAGGTAAAAGGATTGTACGCCATATATTAAATACGGAACAGCCGTCTATGAAAGCAGCTTCTTCCATTTCTTTCGGTACTGACAGAAATGCTTGACGCATTAGAAATATACCAAAAGCATTAACCGCAAAAGGAAGAATTAATCCCAAATATCCCATTGTTATACCGTAAGCATCGGACAGATGCAGTTTGAGTATTATTAAATATATAGGAAGCATAATTGCCTGAAAAGGAATCATAATAGTTACAAGAATGAGAGTAAATATTAAATTTTTACCTTTGAAATTCATTCTTGCTAACGGATATGCCGCTAAAGATGAAAGAATAAGATTAAGAATAACGGTAAAAGCCGCAACTATAAAACTGTTTAAGAAGTATAAAAGGAAAGGTATTTTATGCCAAACACCGATAAAATTATCAAATGTTAATTGTTTTGGTATAAAATAAGGCGGATATTCGAAAATATTTTCATTTGTTCCTTTAAGTGCAGTTGAAATAAGCCACAGGAAGGGAAATAATGATAAAAAAGACATAAAAATAAGGAATATATGAGAGGTAAAACCTTTAATAAATTTTCTTATCATAGTTTGTACCTCTTATTTTCAAAAAATGTAATATTAATTACGGAAAAAATCAGGATGACAATAAGTAAAATAACGGAAGCTGCCGAAGAATATGACAAATCAAGATTTTCAAACGCTTTTTCATAAATATAGTAAACAATTGTTTTGGTTGAATTTAAAGGGCCTCCCTTAGTCATAACATAAATTTCAGCAAAAACTTTTAAAGCTGAAATAGAGGAAATTGTAACAACTAAGAAAATAGTCGGCATTATATGAGGGATTGTAACATTAAGATGTTTATAAAATTCATTTGCTCCGTCGGTTTCCGAGGCTTCATATAAATCTTTGGGTACACCGATAAGTGCGCTTAAATAAATCATCATATAATACCCTATGCCTTTATATATAGTAACTAAGGCGACAGACAACATTGCAAATTGCGTATCCGTGAGCCATCCTATGGGTTTAAAATTAAACAATTCAAGGACATAATTTAAAATGCCCTCTTGTGCATACATCCATTTAAAAGCAATTGCCACAACAACAATGGAAACTATAACGGGTAAATATATTAAAAGTTTATAAATCGTAATACCTTTTATTTTTTGATTAATAAAAATAGCTACAATGAGAGGAATTATTGTCAGCGTAGGAACAGCCATAATAAGAAACAAAAAAGTATTAAATAAAACTTCATAAAATTCTTTGGAATGTAAAAGTATTTTATAATTATCAAAACCTACAAAAACGGGATTATAAATATCTGAAGAAAAATCTTTTAAACTTAAAATAACGGTCTGAAAAAAAGGAATAAAAAAGAATACTGTCAACATAACAGCTGCCGGCAAAAGAAATAAATACGGAATATATTTTTTGTAAAATGTGTTCAATAATTCCTCAATTCTAAAACAATTATAAACTTTAATAGCAATATTTGCACGCAAAATGTTTTTATATATATAATAAGGGAAAAAATATGAAAATCTTCGCAAAAATAAAAAATGTATTAGTTAAGGAATATATGAAATTTATTTCAAAAAAATCTGAAACTGCAGATAAAATGCATATGTATAAAAGTAATACAACAAAACGTATTATAACATCGGATTGTACAATGAATTTGGATTCTGCAACCGAGGCAAAAAAAGCGGAAATAAATGAAAAGTTAAAAACTTTGGTAAAAAAATACATTGATTCACCCGAACAATTAATACAATATATAAGAGCTAGGGGAATAAGCCTGTATAAAATTAATAATGCATCTAAAATTCTTGAATCTATTGGAGAAGAAGAAGGTTTTATAACTCCTTTAAAAGGTTTCAAAGCATTTTACATTAATTTTATTTTGGGATTATCAAACAGACAGTTAAACTTAAATTTCCAAACTAAGGCAATGTTTATATTTAACGTAAATAACACTGAAATATATACAATAGCAAGAGCACTTCATAAATATTACGGTTATATAAATAATTTGCCGGGTTTTGATTATGAATCACAAGAAATATTCAGAAAAATATACAGCTCCGGAAAAAGCAAATCTTTAATGATTTCAAAGTGTTCCGTACAAGAAATATATGCATGTAAAGAAGCAATAGCAAGAGATTTGGAATCTATTAATTTTACTATTGAACTTTCAAAAGAATATGAAAGAGCTCAAAAAGCTTTAAAAAAGATAAAAGATTCAAATTCCGCAAATATTTAAATTAATTCATCTTCATTTATCTTTAACGGTAAAAATACAGTGAACGTTGACCCTTCATTTTCTTTGCTTTCAACCGTAACTTTTCCGTTGTGATATTTTTCAACTGTCATTTTAACCAAATGCAGTCCAAGACCTGTTCCTTTTATTGTATGTGTAGCATTTTCAACTCTGTAAAATCTGTCAAATATTTTAGATAAATGTTCTTTGGCAATACCAATACCTTGGTCTTTAACTGAAAACCAAAAATTTTGAGAATCTTCGGATAACCCTTCAGTTATAAGAATATTTGTGTTTTCTAATGAATATTTAATGGCATTTGAAATAAGATTTCTTATGACTCTGTCCATACTTTCAACGTTAACAGGAACAAGAGGCAGATTAAGATTTTTTTCAAAATTAATTGAAATGTTTTTTTCATCCGACAAAATTTTAATTGAATTAATATTTTGTTCAATTAAATCCGAAATGTTTGAGAATTCTTTCTTCATACAAACATTGCCCGATTCTAATCTTGAAAAATCCAAAATATCATTAACCATAGTATGAAGACGTTTAGCTTCTTTATCAATAGTATTAAGAAATTCTTTTTTTGTATCCTCGTCAAAATCATTGCCATTATGGCAAAGAGTGTCAATATATGTGCGAAGAACTGTTACGGGAGTTCTTAATTCGTGAGAGACATTGGAAATAAACATATTTTTTAGTTTATTTACTTCAGTTTCTCTTGTAATATCAAGTAAGACAATAATATAACCCACATAATCCTGCTGTTTTGAAAACATAGGAGAAATCATGGCTTTAATAGTTCTTTTTCCGGCTTCAATGTTAAATTCAATAGGTTTTTGTTCAATAATATTTAAAGGTGTATCTTTAAATTCTTCAATTTTTGGAAGGAAGCATTGTTGTCCGTGAGAATCAATATAGTTTTGGATTTTAGTATTAATCAAATCTTTTTCTTCAATATCTAAAATAGAAAGAGCGGAAGAGTTAGCTAAAACGACATTGTCAAAGTTGTCGCAAACTATAACACCGTTAATAATGCTCATTAATACCGCTTCTAACTTATTTCTCTCTAATGTTAGCTGTTCAATATTCTGTTCTTCGTAGATGGAAAGGATTTTAGACATATCATTAAAAGCATCGGTCAATTCGCCGGAGTTTTGAGTTTCTAATTTGTATCCAAACTGTCCTGTAGCAATCTGTTTTACACCTTTATATAAGTTTTCTAATTCTTTAGACATTAAAAGAAAACTTGCCGTTAACAAAATTGTACAGGTAAGCCAAGTAAGTGCAAAAATACCGAAAAGAGATTTTTTTGTGGTTGAAGAAACCATTCTTATGCCTTTTGCGGTTAAACCTACAGTAACAGAACCTTGAATGTTATTATTTGATATAACCGGAGAACTTATATTTAAGACAGTGACATCGTCATTAACGGGAATATGATTTTTTGAAGAGTATATAATATTATTATTTTTATCTTTATACTCAATAAAAGATACATCTTCATTATTTGAAATAAAAGAAGAATATCTGTCTTTAAGAATTTTTTCTTTTTCCTCGGAAGAAATATTTTCAAAATCTGAAGTTTGAGAAGCAATGGCTTTTGTCATTAATTGTGCGAATTCTACATAATTTTTATCAAGTTTATTTTGAATATTATTAATGGCAACAGTTGAAATAAGCGCAATAATGAGAGAGCCGATAATAAGCCAAGTGAAAATAATTTTAGCCTGAGTATTTAAATGAAAAAATTTTATGTTCATATTGAAAGAATTATAACATTTATAAAAAATATTATCAAAAAAAATAGGGACTTGACAATGAATCCTAAAAATAACAAGCATTTTAGTAAATTAAAAGTATATAAAATGGTGTATTGTTAACAATTGTTTAACAAAATTTGTTAAAAAGGGTTTTTTGCTTGACTGGCATGTTTTAGCAAGTATCATTTTATAATGGCTGATAATGCTTGACCGAAATAAATAAAAATTTTTATATAAAATAGTTTAGTTGTAGTACACCACATAACGAGAGGTGAATGAATGATAAAGAAAAAATATTCTGAGAGAATAACTCCGATGGGTATGCCAAAGACAAGGCTTGATGATTTACCGGATTTAATCGAAATTCAGAAGAAGTCTTTTGAATGGTTTTTAAAAGAAGGATTAAAAGAAGAATTTCTTTCATATTCTCCGATTAAAGACTATACAGGCAGATTAGAATTACACTTTTTGCCTAATTACACATTCGATAATCCGAAATATTCATTGGAAGAAGCAAGAATACATGATGCAACATACGCAAAACAATTGCGTGTAATGGCACGTTTGGTAAACCGTGATACCGGTGAAATAAAAGAACAGGAAGTATATATAGGTGATATTCCTACCATGACAAATAAAGGAACGTTTATTGTAAACGGTGCGGAACGTGTAGTAGTATCACAGATTGTACGTTCACCCGGTATATACTATAAAAGAGAAATATCTCCGACCGGTAAAAGATTATTTAATGCGACCTTAATACCAAACAGAGGTGCATGGTTGAAGATAGAAACGGATGCTAACGATATAATTTATGTAAAAATAGATAAAAACAGAAAAATCTTAGCAACTACATTACTTAAAGCGTTAGGAATAACGGTTTCAGAAATGGAAACATTATTTACTCACTTTGAGTTTTTAAAGAAAACACTTGAAAAAGATCCTGCTGAAACAACGGATGATGCATTAATTGAAGTATATAAAAAGCTTCGTCCGGGGGATCCCGCTTCAGCTGCAGGCGGTCGTTCAATCATTGAAGCTCGTTTCTTTGATGATAAAAAGTACGATATCGGAAGAGTAGGACGTTATAAATTAAATAAAAAATTAAACTTAAATATAGCTGAAACTCAAAGAACACTTACAATACAAGACTTAGTTGCAGCTGTTGAGTATTTAATAAATTTAACTTATGACGAAGGAAGCTGTGATGATATAGACCACTTAGGCAACAGAAGAATCCGCTCCGTAGGTGAATTATTACAAAACCAATTCAGAGTAGGTTTATCAAGAATTGAAAGAATTGTTAAAGAAAGAATGACTCTTCAAAATTCCGAGACACTTACTCCTTTGAATTTATTAAATACAAAACCGTTAATTGCGTCATTAAAAGAGTTCTTCGGTTCGTCACAGTTATCACAGTTTATGGATCAGGTTAATCCATTGGCTGAGTTGACACATAAAAGACGTATATCAGCTTTAGGTCCCGGCGGTCTTGTCAGAGAACGTGCAGGGTTTGCCGTTCGTGATATTCACCCGTCACACTACGGAAGAATATGTCCTATTGAAACCCCCGAAGGTCCTAACGCAGGTTTGATAGGTTCATTAGCTACACACGCAAGAGTTAATGATTACGGATTTATTGAAACACCATATTTCGTTGTAAAAGACGGTGTTGTTACAAATGAAGTACATTACATGAGTGCTGATGAAGAAGAAAACTTCCGTGTTGCACCATCTGACGTTACATTAAACGAAGACAGAAGCATAAAAGCTCAATATGTACCTATTCGTTATAAATCCGAATTTACAATGGGCGAATCAAAAAGAGTTGACTATATGGGTGTTTCACCGATACAGGTTATCTCGGTTGCTACATCGGTAATTCCGTTTATTGAACACGATGATGCCAACAGAGCCTTGATGGGTTCTAACATGCAACGTCAGGCTGTACCATTGTTAATTACTGACAGACCTGTAGTTGCAACGGGATTGGAAAAAAGAGCAGCTAAAGACTCTTGTATGGTTGTAGTTTCTGATGTTGACGGAACGGTAGAAAAAGTAGTCGGCGAAGAAATATGGATAAAAGATAAATCAAACAAATTACATAAATATCAGTTAATGAAATATGTAAGAAGTAACCAAGATACATGTATTAACCAAAAACCGATAGTATCCGAAGGTGACAAAGTCAAAGCAGGCGACGTAATCGCAGACGGAGCTTCAACACACTTCGGTGAACTTTCATTGGGTAAAAACGTTTTAGTTGCTTATATGCCTTGGGAAGGATATAACTTCGAAGATGCTATCCTTTTAAGTGAAAGATGTGTATATGATGATGTATTTACATCACTTCACATTGAAAAACTTGAAATAGAAGCAAGACAAACAAAACTTGGCCCAGAAGAAATAACAAGAGAAGTACCGAATGTATCCGAAGAGTCATTAAGACATTTGGATGAAAGGGGTATAGTTCGTATCGGGGCAAGAGTATATGCTGATGATATCTTAGTAGGTAAAGTTACACCAAAAGGTGAATCTGAGCATCCTCCGGAAGAAAAACTTTTAAGAGCTATATTTGCTGAAAAAGCAAGAGATGTAAAAGATAACTCATTAAGAGTACCCCATGGAGAAGGCGGAAGAGTAGTCGATGTTAAAGTATTTGATCGTGAAAAGGGAGATGAACTTTTACCCGGTGCAAATACATTAATAAAAGTCTATATTGCTCAAAAACGTAAGGTATCTGTAGGTGATAAGTTAGCAGGAAGACACGGAAACAAAGGTATTGTTTCAAGAATATTACCGAAAGAAGACATGCCTTTCTTACCTGACGGAACTCCTGTTGATATCGTATTAAACCCTCTGGGTGTACCTTCACGTATGAATGTTGGACAGACATACGAATGCTTGCTCGGTTTGGCATCATACTTAACGGGTGATTATTATGAAGCACCGTCATTTGATGAAATGTACGGAGAAAATAAATCTGAAATATCAACAAAGTATGAACTTTTAAGAGGTATAAAAGAATCAGGTTGTAAATGGGTCGGAGAAGACGGAAAAGTTCAACTTTACGACGGAAGAACCGGTGAACCGTTTGATAAACCAGTATCTGTAGGTATAACATACTTCTTGAAATTAGTTCACTTAGTAGATGATAAGATACACGCAAGATCGACAGGTCCTTATTCATTGGTAACACAACAGCCTTTAGGCGGTAAAGCTCAATTCGGCGGACAGAGATTCGGAGAAATGGAAGTTTGGGCATTAGAAGCTTACGGTGCTGCTTATACACTTCAAGAAATGTTAACAATAAAATCTGATGATGTAAACGGACGTTCAAGAGCTTATGAAGCTATTGTAAAAGGTGATAATATACCAAGACCCGGTATCCCCGAATCATTTAAGGTTCTTGTAAGAGAGCTTCAAAGTATCGGGTTAAACATATCGGTAGCTAAAAAGAGCGGAGAAGAAGTTGATTTAATGTCAGATACGGATGATTTGAGAAAGGCTGCTCCAAAGAGAATACTTTCAGATATAGATTCCGAACTGTTAAATATAAACTTCCTTGAAACACCGAGTGCATTTAAGGAATAAGTGCATAAGTCAAGGCAAGAAACTTGCAAAAATAAAATAAGTAAGTTAAAGGAGATAAAAATTGTCTACAAGTATAGATTATTTTGATTATATACGAATCAGTATAGCATCACCCGAGCAGGTGTTGAAGTGGTCATACGGTGAAGTAACAAAACCTGAAACCATAAACTATCGTACATTGAAACCGGAAAGAGACGGTTTATTCTGTGAAAGAATTTTCGGGCCTACAAAGGACTGGGAATGTTATTGCGGAAAGTATAAAAGAGTAAGACACAAAGGTATCATTTGTGAAAGATGCGGTGTTGAGGTTACGGACTCAAAAGTAAGACGTCACAGAATGGGACATATTAAACTTGCCGCACCTGTCAGCCACATTTGGTTCTTAAAAGGTATACCAAGCTACCTCGGTTTACTTTTGGATATGACATTAAAAGACCTTGAGCAGGTTATTTACTTCAATAATTATGTAGTAATTGACCCTGCTGACAGTGAATTTAAAAAATATCAATTATTATCGGAAGAAGAATATGAAGACTTTATGCTTGAAAATGAAGATTCACAACTTAAAGTCGGAATAGGTGCTGAAGCCATAAAAGAACTTTTGGGTGAAATATCATTAAAAGAAATGGCTGAACAAATTAGAGGTGAATTATCTGGATTATCGGGAAGTGTCCAAAGAAAAGCAAAATTAATCAAGAGATTGAGATTGGTAGAATCACTTATTGAAAGTGAAACAGAGCCTACATGGATGATAATGGATGTATTACCCGTTACCCCTCCTGATTTAAGACCTATGGTTCAATTAGACGGCGGAAGATTTGCGACTTCCGATTTAAATGATTTATACAGACGTGTAATCAACAGAAACAATCGTTTATTAAGATTACTTGAAATGGGTGCACCGGAAATCATAGTAAGAAACGAAAAACGTATGCTTCAAGAAGCCGTTGACTCATTAATAGATAACGGAAGAAGAGGAAGAACGGTTGTCGGCCCGAGCAACAGACCTTTAAAATCATTAAGCAACATTATTGAAGGTAAACAAGGTCGTTTCAGACAAAACTTATTAGGTAAACGTGTTGACTACTCAGGCCGTTCGGTTATCGTTGTAGGTCCTAAATTAAAATTAAATCAATGCGGTTTGCCTAAAGAAATGGCAATAGAATTGTTCAAACCTTTTGTAGTTAATAAATTAATTGAAAGAGGTTTTGTACAAAATATAAAATCAGCTAAGAAAAAGATAGAACGTTCTGAAGCTGTAGTATGGGATATCTTAGAAGAAGTAATTGACGGACATCCGGTATTATTAAACCGTGCTCCTACACTTCACAGATTAGGTATTCAAGCTTTTGAACCGGTACTTGTAGAAGGACGTGCTATTCAATTACATCCGCTCGTATGTACGGCATTTAACGCAGACTTCGACGGTGACCAGATGGCTGTTCACGTACCGTTATCAATAGAAGCTCAATCGGAAGCAAGAATGTTAATGTTAGCAACGAATAACATTTTAGCACCTGCAACAGGAAAGCCTATTATTGCGGCTTCTCAGGATATGGTATTAGGTATGTATTACTTAACATTGATGAATAATGATTCACAGCAAGGTCAGCTTAAGTATTTCTATAGTTTTGAAGATGCTATAGCTGCACATGAGACAGGTGTTATAAAGCTTCATGATAAAATTGTTGTTCGTGATGAGCACGGTGACAGACTTGAAACAACTGTCGGCAGAATTATATTCAATGAAACTGTAAGAAATGCAATTTTTGCGTCGTAATTAAGATTAAAGGTGAAATAAAATGGATACAATTTTACATAAAAATACTAAAAAATCGTTTGACTTCATCAATGAACAGGTGAATAAAAAGTCTATTAATAAATTATTAGCTCAAATATATCTTGAATTTGGCGGAGCAAAAACAGCAACATTAGCTGACAATCTTAAAAATTTAGGATACAGATACGCAACAAAATCGGGTACCACAATTTCAATTGCTGATTTATCAGTACCTGCCGATAAAAAAGAACTTTTAAACGAAGCTGAAAAAGAGATTGAAAAATCAACTCACAGATATTTAAAAGGTGAAATAACCGAAGTTGAAAGATATACAAAAGTTATCGACACTTGGAGTGAAACTACATCAAAATTAACGGAAAAAGTTGTAGAAAACTTTGACAGATTAAACCCCGTTTATATGATGGCATTCTCAGGTGCAAGAGGTAACTTATCACAGGTATCGCAATTAGTCGGTATGAGAGGTTTGATGGCTGATGCGCAAGGTCAGATTATTGACTTACCTATCAAATCAAACTTTAAAGAAGGTTTGTCAGTTACGGAATATATTATTTCTTCATACGGTGCAAGAAAAGGTTTGGTTGATACTGCGTTAAAAACAGCTGACTCCGGATACTTGACAAGAAGATTGGTTGATGTAGCTCAAGATGTAATTATTCGTGATCATGATTGCGGAACAAAACGCGGTATTATGATGACTGACATATCAGACGGTGAAAAAATCGTTGCTCCTTTAACGGAAAGATTATTGGGAAGAACAATAGCCGAAGATATAAAGGATAAAGATGGTAATGTAATTATCCCCGCAAATACAACAATAAACAGAGATGATATAAGAAAAATTAAACCGCTTGATTTACATCAGCTTTTAGTTCGTTCACCTCTGACTTGTGAACTTGAATACGGTATATGCCAAAAATGTTACGGCTGGGCAATGACAACACAAAAATTGGTTGATGTTGGTGAAGCAATCGGTATTATAGCTGCTCAATCAATAGGTGAACCCGGAACACAGCTTACCATGAGAACATTCCACACCGGCGGTGTATTCAAAGGTGCCGGTGCAATGAAAGAAATTATCTCTGATGTAGATGGTACAATAGCTACAAAAATATTTACAAGAGATTTGAGAACACGTCATGGTGACAACGTTGCAATTACCGTTCAGGAATCTGATATGGAAATTAAATCAGGTTCTAAAACAAAGAAATATCATATACCTTCAGGCGCAATTTTATATGTACATGAAGGTCAGGAAATAAAGAAAGGTGATAAAATTGCCGTTTATGAACCTGTTTCAGGCGGAGACGGCAGCCGTTTAACAGAGAAAGCTACAAAAGATATTACATCTGATTTATCGGGTGAAATAGTTTTTGAAGATTTCGTTGCAGATGAAAAGAAAGACAGACAAGGTAATATTTCAAGAACTGCAAGTAAAAACGGTATTGTTTGGGTATTGGGCGGAGATGTTTACAATCTCCCCGGCGGTTCAACAATATTAGTTCAAGACGGCAAAGCTGTTAAACAAGGTGAAAAATTAGCAGAAATCCATATTATTTCCGAACACGGCGGTGAAGTAAGACTTGGCGATAATCTTAAAGTTGAAGATGTTAAATTTGACGGAAAGAAAATCAAAAAAATTGTTCAGGGTAAAGAACTTACAATAGTTATTGCTTCTATCACAGCTGCTAATGCTAAGTTTGAACAAACAAAGAAAGAACAAATATGGACTGTTAAGAAAACAGGTGAGAAATACATTGTTAAAGCTCCTGTTGATACCGTTGTTGAAAGCGGTATGATAATTGCCGAGTTAATGGATGAAGAATATACAGTTCCTTCATCAGGTGAAATCAGATATAACGGTATCGAAGTTGATGAAAATCAAATAATAACAAAACCCGGTGAAGTTATATTTATCCCTGATGAAATACATCAGGTAAATAAAGATTCATCATTAAAAATGGTTGAATCAGGAACTTTTGTAACGGCAGGAACCGAGGTTGTTAAAGACTTATATGCTCATATTGACGGTATAGTTGAAATAAAAGAATTTAACGATATGATTCATGAAGTCTTAATAAGACCCGGTGAAATATATAACTTAAGCGGATTAGGTGATTTAAAAGTCGATGAAGGCGAAGTGGTAAAAGCCGGCACTGAAATTGCTCCTAAGATTAAAGTTAAAGTTGATTCTATAGTTACAATTATGGATAACGAAAAAGATTCACTTGAAATAGATGACTTAGAAGAAGATTTAGGTGTTGCATCATTAGATGAAAAATCAATATCAAATCAACCTATACAAATCTTAGTTCGTCCCGTTCAAAGATTTAATGTAGATACAAAAGACGTATCAATTAAATTTAATTCGACGGATGAAGCTATAGATTTAGTTCCGGTTACTCAATTGCAGTATAAAGACGGCTCAAGAGTAAGAAACTTGGATGGCGGTGTTTTAACAAGAACAAGTTTAGTTCTTCAAATGGACGGTTATTTGAGTCATTTAAAAGGTCAGGTAGAACTTGACGGTGATAATAACTTAAAGATTGTTGTTCTTGAAAACTTAATTGTAAGAAGAGAAGTTGAAGGAACGTCAAAAACATCCGCTTCTATGCAAACAGAACTCTTGGTTTCCGAAGGTCAAATTATTAAACCAAAGACACCGGTTGCAAAAACTCAGGTATTGGCAATAAGTGATGCTGTTGCAAGTATCAAATCAAACAATCAGGACGTAAGGAGATTGTTATTGGTATCAGACAGTTATGAAACAAAAATTGCGGTTAAATCTAAACCTACTGTTAAAAAAGGTCAATTAATAAAAATGGATGCAGTAATTTCTGAGGGCGGAGAAGTTTCCGAACTCTCAGGTTTAGTTGTAGGTACTGATAAAAATTCAATTACTTTAAGAGTAGGAAGACCGTATTTAATCAGTCCCGGAACAATGCTCCAAGTTTCAAACGGCTCATTGGTACTTAGAGGCGATATGATTGCTACATTGGTATTTGAAAGACAGAAAACAGGTGATATCGTACAAGGTTTACCGAGGGTTGAAGAACTTCTTGAAGCAAGAAAACCTAAAGATTCTGCAGTTGTTGCGGAATATGCAGGTAAAGCCGAAATAGAAATAGAAGATGATGTACCACGTTTATACTTGAACGGTGATATGGGCAGACAAGAAGTTAAATATTCAATAGATTCAAATATTATAGTTGCAAACGGACAGGATATAAAAGTCGGTCAGGCTCTAACGGGCGGGCCTTTAAATCCTCACGATGTTATAAGACTTAACGGTGTTGAAGCTGCTCAACAATACTTAGTAGACGAAGTACAAAGAGTATATCGTTCGCAAGGTGTTGAAATCGCTGATAAACACGTTGAAGTTATCGTTAGACAAATGACAAAGAAAGTAAAAATTCTTGAATCAGGAGATACAAAACTTCTTCCGGGTGAATTTCTTGAATTAAAAGAAGTTCTTCAGGAAAATGCTAAAGTAAAAGAAGCAGGCGGAGTTGAAGCTACTTATGAAGCTGTTTTATTAGGTATTACAAAAGCAAGCTTAAATACCGAAAGCTTTATATCAGCCGCATCATTCCAAGAAACTACAAGAATTCTGACAGAAGCTGCAGTTGACGGTAAACGTGATTTATTAAGAGGTCTTAAAGAGAACGTTATTATCGGTAGATTGATTCCTGCAGGAACAGGTTTCTATCATTTAACAAATGCCTCCGAAGAAAAAGACAGAGAAGCACAAAGAAGAGCTGCAGAAAAAAATAATGCAAGAAAACCTTCAGCTATTTTGGAAGAAATCGAAGGAATGTTTGGTACACCTGAATTAACCGACTATACAATTGAATAGTTTCATAGTTTGTTAAAAAATGACAGTGATTTAACTATAGTTAAGTCACTGTTATTTTTTGGGAGAAATTATGAAAAAATTTTTATGTTTACTTATAGTGGGTATGTGTTTTAATACGTATTGTTATGCTGATGAAATACAGGATGTTCAATGTTTTTTTAATAAATATATAGATGCAGGTAATAACTACAGCAGTGATTATTTTAATTATTATACCGATGATGCAAAAATTATAAGGGTAGTTGAAAAACCTGACGGTTCAAAAGAATCTGTAAATATACCTTTATCACGATATAAAAGTGAAGCAAAGAAATCATTTTCTTTAATGAAATTAAGAAAATATAAAAACAGATATTTTAATGTAAAAATTACTCCTTACGGAAAAGATTATAAAATAGCCGCAATGAGGATGCCGTCAACAAGTGACTATAAAATACCAGCTTATTTTATAGTGGGAAAAGATGATGGCGGAAATTGGAAAATTAAAGAAGAATCCATGAACACCCGTGTACAAAAATTTTTAAAAAATAGTTAAATAATGTTATTATTGTCATCAATTTGAACAATTGTCGGTTTAAAGTTTTTAGCTTCCTCCGGTGTCATTTGTGCATAAGAGCAGATAATGATTTTATCACCTATTTGAGCTTTTCTTGCAGCGGCACCGTTCAAGCAAAAATCTTTATTTCCTCGTTTTCCTGCAATAATATATGTCTGAAACCGCTCTCCGTTATTGATATTTAAAATATCAACCTTTTGACCTTCAGACATATTTGCTTTTTCCATAATAGCTTCGTCAACGGTAATTGAACCGACGTAATTCAA
>CANQNX010000016.1 GCA_947625345.1 Candidatus Gastranaerophilales bacterium | reverse complement strand
ATAAATTGTCCGAGTAAATTTTTACGATAATCAGAAGGTGGTAGTAAAAATTTGCGAGTGGCGTATTGAAAAGGTTAGCAACTTTACGGTTGCGAAGAGCAAGCGTAATGTTGCGACACTAGATTAAGTCATGATAAAAATTTCATGATAAATTTTATAAAATAACGACCGTATAACAAAACTCCCGACACAAAACTGATACATACAATTAATAACACAATACCTGCCGATATATCTTTTGCCATCTCAACCAACTTTGAATAATTATTTTTATATACGGCATCAAGCACAAACTCTACTACGGAATTAAATAATTCACAAATTAGAACCAAAGAAATAAATACTATAACTATAAGAAAATCAGTAAATGAAAATCGCAATAATAAAGCAGCTATAATAACAATTACCGAAACAATAAGTTCAATAACAAAGTTTCTTTGAGATGAAACAGCTAATTTTAATCCGTGAACAGCATTTGTTATACTCTCTTTTACACTTGATGATTTAAATTTTGTCATAAAACAATTGCCTTTGATTTGTTTTGATTTTCTATCATAAAATTATAGTCAGATTCATTTTGGTGGTCAAATCCTAACAGATGTAATACACCATGGGAAATAATAAAGTACAGTTCATCATAAAACTCGCAGTGATGTTCTTTTGCCTGCTCGTAAATTTTATTCAGGGAAATAATTATTTCTCCCAAAGAAATATCAGAATCAATAATAAATCTTTCTTCTTCACTGCTGTCTGAAAATATTGCGAAGGTTATAACGTCAGTAGCGGAATCCACATTTCTGTATTCTTTATTAATCTGATGAATTCTTTCATTATCCGTTAAAACTATATCAAAGCTGACTGATTTATATTCATAATTTTTCAGACAACAGTTTTCTTTTACTTCTTTAATATTGAAAATATATTCAGTCATTTTCATAACATCATTATAGATTTTAACCTCATCTATATTAATGTCTGAAAGTTTATTATCGCTAAACATATTTTCTATAAAGATGTTAAATTGTGTCATTATTTTCTCTCATTAATGAGTCTTTTAACTTTATATCGTCAATAGTTTCTTGATATTTAATCCTTTTGTGAAAAACGGAACGCAGAACTCTTGAAAGGGTAGCTGCAATTATTTTAATATCTTTTAGCGTAAGAGGACTTTCCGACAACTGATTATCATTTAATCTGTCTTGAATAATTTTATTAATCAGAGCATCAAGTTCTTCTTGAGTGTGATCTTTTAAAGTTCTTGAAGCGGATTCAACCGCATCTGCTATCATTAAAATTGCCGTTTCTTTTGTTTGAGGTTTGGGACCTGTATATCTGAATTGGTCTTCCTTTACGTTTTCAACTCCATCCTGAGCTACCGCCTGATTATAAAAATAACTTGCCAATGAATCTCCGTGATGTTGAAGCATAAAATCCTGTATAATTTCAGGAATATGATATTCTTTAGCATATGAAATACCGTCTTTTGTGTGTGAAGTGATAATCATTTTACTTGATGTTGGAGGAAGTTTATCGTGAGGGTTTTCAATGCCCGAATAAGTTTGATTTTCCACAAAGAACAAAGGTCTTTTCATTTTACCGATATCGTGATATAAGGCACCTACTCTGGCAAGAATAGGATTAGCACCTATCGCTTCCGCAGCAGACTCTGCCAAATTAGATACTCTTAAACTGTGTTCAAAGGTACCGGGAGCAGCTTCATGTAATTTTTTTAACAACGGTTGATTATAATCACCCAATTCCGCCAAACCAAACATTGTTACTATTTTATAGACATTTTCCATTATCGGTATCATACCAAGAGCCACAACCGCAGAGAAAAATCCGTTAAATATACCTGCCGTTAAATCCTGCATTAATCTTTCAAATCTTAAATCATAATATACGCATAATATAATTATAGCCATTGAAAAAGAGGTAAAGCCCCCCACTTTTATTAAATCAAATCTTCTTGAATATTTTATTGTATTCATTCCGATTGTTGATACAGCAACGGATATGATATATACAGACATTGCCAATGCCGAAAACTGAAGAGATAAAGTTATTACCGTTAGTAATGTCACGGTAATAAAATATGAGGTTCTCGGATTAAGGAACACTGACAGTATTATTGCCAAGAAAGGAAACGGCAGTATAAATACTGACCATGACGGAGGCAAAAGTATTGCAATAACTGACAGTATTAATGATAATGTAGTTATTATCATTATATATCTTCTGTTTAAAAATTTGGATTCAAAAAATTTCAAATAAAAATATACGGTTAAAATACCCATACATACTAAAGAAAATATGCCTAAAATCCCAAAATAGTTTATTCTTAATATATTATAACCGGCCTGACTTAAAGCTTCTTTTTTTACCTGAGTAACCGCTTCTCCTGATTTTACTATTATGTCACCTTTATTAAATTTTACTTTTATGGGAACAACTGTTTCTCTTGCATTTTTTTGAGCGGTTGCCGTTGCATCTTCATTAACTACCATATTCGGGACAATGGACTGTTCCAATAATGCAGTTATTACCTTTAATTGACTTTGTGAGACATTTTCAGGTACATTTCTTTTAACAATGTCTTCAAATACGGTTTCTTGAATATCTTTGTCTGTTATCCCCTCCATTAATACGGGTTTTAATGTTTTTCCGGTTAATGTGAAGATTGTTTGAATCGATTCCGTATCTGAATTTATGAAATATGTGACCGCAAAGGGTTTTACATATGAACCTGCAGCATCAAATAAATTTTCTATACTTCTTTGTTTATCTTTCTTTGTTAATGTTTTATCTTTTAAAATTTTATTAATTTCATCCGTATATTCACTCAAACTGTTTTCAATATATACATCATCAATAGGAGTGAGTATGGGTTTAACTTTTCTTGCTACTTCTCTTCTTCTTTTCTCGGTTTTAATACTGTCAACTACTTCTATATTCTTTGGAGCACTTACTGTTACTTTACTTGTATTATCCGAATCCACAATATTTTGTATAAATATGTATTTTGACACTAATATTGCCGTTAAAATTATTGCAAATAACAATATAAATACTATATTTAAAACTACCTTAGGCGATTTAATCCAAGATAAGTGATTATTTATAAATTTAACCATAATAATTTTTCCCTGTTTCCACATAATTTTACACCAATTAACATATTTTGCAAAATTTATAAAAAGTTTGAACTTTTAATTTGTCAATTATATAATTTAAGTTATTGGAATTTTACACAATTTTTGGAATTTTTATGCAAATAAAAAACCGTTTCATAAAAATATTTTTTAAGCTTTTTATTTTGATAGCATTATTTGAATGTGTATATTTATTTGCAGTTCCTGTCACAGTAAATAAATTTCTTCAAACAAATTACTTTAAGAATCATATAAATAGTAACTCAAATCTTCACATAACATATAAATCACCCGTATTTAAAACTCACATACTGCCCTTTGTATCTCTCCACTTAGATGAATTAAAAATCAATAACAATTCTGAGGATGTAATATCTGCTCATAATATTGATTTAAAACTTTCTTTGCTTAAATTATTTATTAAAAAAATCAATTTCCAAAATATAAATGCCGATAATATAAATATAATTGTTATCAGAGACAAAAACGGTTCTTTTAATTTTAATAAAATATTTAAAAAAACAGATAATTCTACTTTTAAATTTTCATATAAAAATTTAAAATCCGATATTAAAAACTACCAAATAACCTGCAATGATAACAAGTATAATAAAACAGTAAACATAAACGGAAATAATTTAAATTTCATCGAAAAAAATAAAAAACTGTCAATTAAAACAACGGGAGATATAATCTCAGGCAATAAGAAAAGTTCCTATGATATTAATCTTCTGACAAAATACCCCATAAAAAAAGAAGAATTAAATAAAACCGTCATAAAAGGTAACTGTTTTATTTATGACATTGACACAGAGATATTTTTACCGTATTTGCAGATAATTTTCCCCGATAAAAATATTAAAACTTTAAAAGGGATGATTGAATATCTTCAAATCAGTGCTTATGAAAATGATAAAAATACGAACAATATAGTTATAAATACAAAATTTAAAGACATATTATTTGATAAAACCGATTGGAAAAACAATATACAGGCAAAAGGTGAAAATCAACTGAGTTTAGATGCGGAATTAACTCCTGATTTAATAATCATAAATTCTTTCGGATACGAAGCTGAGAACATTGATATAAAAGCTTTAGGGGAAATAAGTTTATCAAAAAAACCAAAGCTAAACCTGAATATAAAAGTGAAAGATTCCAAAGCGGAAAATATAGCTTCATTATTACCGCCCACATTAGTTCCTCAATATATGACTATTGAAAAAATAAAAACATACGGTGTTTACGGAGATATTGAAGGTGAAGTTAACGTTAACGGAGAAATACCTCAACCTGATATAACAGGATATGTAAAAGGCAGAAACATTCATGTTTTAGATAAATCTATACATAAACTCCACAAAGGAACCGTTGATATTACATTTAATAAAAGAATACTGAACATGAACATAACAGTAGATATGTTCAACAAACAAAGAGCCGATATTAAAGGATATGTTTATATGTTCAGGGACGGCATAAATAATGTAAGCATAAAAACAACAAAAAATATTGATTTCCCTTTGGCACAAAAAATTGTTGTACCCATAAGCAAAGTATTTAATTTCCAATTGGGTCCGATTCCCGAAATGAATATAAAATCAGGGAAAGGAGTCATAGACGTTAATATTAAAGGGTCAATTGATTTTGTTAACATATTCGGATACAGTGCTTTTAACAATGTTAGATTAACGTATAACGGTTTATTCGGTGAAATATATAAAGGTAAAGGAAGACTTGATTTTAAAGACGACATTGTTTCTTTTAAATCAGAACGTGCATATGTTAAAAATAATTCACTCGATGTTTCCGGAAAAGTTAAAATTAATGATAATCTTGATTTTAATATACGGTCAAATAATGCTAATGCTGTTGATATAATAGAAATAATAAATAAAAGCGAACTTTTAAAAGATGTAAAAGCAGGTATTGCTGTAATTACCGAAGCTTCAGGGCCTGTCAATTTATTTGTAAATATGAAAGCAAAAATAGTACCGGTACCTTTTGGGCAACCGCCTCTTCCGCCTGAAGAAGCTTTTGAAGATATGAAAGTTACAGGATATATAGACTTAATCAATAACACTTGTTTTTTGCAAGGGTTTTACACCCCTGTTGAATATCTTAAAGGGAAAACCGATTTCACTGAAACTACGGTTAATTTAAATAATATCGAAGGATATTCAGGTACTTCAAAAATAAATATTAACGGGAAAATTATCACCGATATTAAAACAAAGATTCCCGATATAGATATAACGGTAACTTCAGATTCGGTAAACTTAAAAGATACAATTAAATTTTTAACTCAATCTTATCTGTATCCGAATAATTATCCTGATTTATCGTCCTTTTATAATATCGCATCGAAACACGACCTTTATTTTAAATATAAAGCAAAATCAATTGATTTTATAACAAATAAAGCCTATGCCGTTATGAATTTTATTAAAGATGACACTCAAGATATTCTAAAGTCCGAGCATGGGAAAATAACCATGGAAAATTCCGAAGTAAAAATTGAAGACGTTAAAGCAAATCTTTATGATTCCATAATATCAGTTTCAGGGAATGTAAAAAGGATTGATACATTAAATCCTCTGTATAATTTAAAAATATCATCGGATAACTTTAATTTTGCCAAATTAAACAGTATAGAACAATCTGACCTTATAAACGAAAACATAAAAGATATATTTTCAAATTTTATTGAATTCAAAGGTTTTGCGGATATAGATATCAATTTAGTAAAAAATGTTTTAAACGGTGAAATAAAATTTTCGCAATTCGGATTTAAGGAATCTAAAACTAAGATACCGATAAATTTTGACGATTTTAAAGTTGAAATGCATAACAATAAGATAAAAATTGATAATATGACTGCATTAATCAGTGATATGCCTCTTTTCGCTGATATAGAAATATCCGACATAAATAAAAACCCCAAAATTAACGGTTATTTTACCTCTAAAATAACGGATAACTTTATTAAAAATTACCTTCCTAAAAGTATTTCCGATAAATTAACAATAATCGGTGATGTAAATTTGTCATCATATATTACCGGAACAAAAGATAATTTTAATATACAACCCAAATTAAGTCTTCACAAAGAAGCAGATATTTTATTTAACGGAACAAATATAGGCGAAATAAGTGATGAGCGTGAATTTATCGGAAATATAAATATAAAAGATAAATTTATAAATGTGGTTAAAATGGAATACATAAAATATATAACCTCTCAAAATAATAAAATTTATCCTATATTATTTGCAACAATGAACGGAAAATTTAATATAGATGAAAATAATATAATAATTGCCGACGAGGTAAGTTTAAAAACCGATAAAAATTTATCGGCAAGATTATTAAATTTAATTATCGGAAGCCCCATATTTAAACAGGGAGCTTTAAACTGTGATTTAAAATATACATTTGATAAAATAACCAAATCGGTAAAAATTTTAGGTTCTTTAAACTGCAGAAATATTGATATTCCGTTGTTTGACACAATAGTTAAACACATACAAATAAATGCTGATGACAAGGATATAAAATTAAACGTATTCGGATTTATTACGGACGGAAAAATAACAATAGATTCTTCAATCGAAAATAATATTTCAAAAGTACCGAAAATTAAATTTTTAAACATATATGCAGATCAAATAGATAATAATAAACTTCTCGAAGAATTTTATAAAACAAGACAAGCAATAAATACAAATAAACAAACAGGTAATATTCAGCTGCCGGAGTTAAAGATAGAAACAGGTTCTTTAGAAATAAAGAAAATAAATATCAAATCATTAGTGGCAAATAATTTTAAGAGCAATTTCTCAATAAATGAAGAAGGAATTTTTTCCGCAGACGACATAAATGTAGAAGTAGGACAAGGTAATATAAGCGGAAATATGTTTTTTGATTTAAATAATACAAATTTAGAAGGAGTTTTTGAATTAAAGGACGTAGATTCAAATTATGTAGCGGAAACCCTTTTTGAAGGTGAAGACCAGATATTCGGTAAGGCAAACGGAAAAGTGATATTATCAACAAAAGGGTTAAAACATGACGAAATTATAGAAAATCTTTCAGGATTCATATACTTTGACATAGTTGACGGGAAAATGCCCAAATTAGGGTCACTTGAATATCTTTTGAGAGCAAGCAATATTATAAAAAGCGGTCTTACGGGATTAACATTAAACAGCATACTTGAAATTTTAAATTTAGTTAAAACAGGTTATTTTTCTGATATTAACGGAAGTTGTTCAATAGAAAACGGTGTAGCTAAAAATATTCAAATATTTTCAACAGGGGAAAACCTCAGCTTATATATAAAAGGCGAGTATGATATAGCTCATACCCATGCAAATATGGAAATTTTAGGTAAATTATCCAAAAGAATTTCCACAATATTCGGAGCTATAGGGAATACTTCTTTAAATACGTTTTTCAAACTTATACCGGGTATATCTTTCTTGGATTTCGGAAGAAAAGATATCATAGAGGATGTGGAAAAAATACCGTCTTTTACACACGGAGAATATGATTCAAGAACGTTTCAAGCTATAATTAACGGTAATATTAATAATAAAACAGGGTATGTACAAAGTTTTAAATGGGTAAAACAATAAAAAAATCCCCTCTAATGAGGGGATTTTTAATTCTATTCTTCAATTACGGGTTTTGGTTCAACGGAAGGTTTTTTTTCGTCTAAATTTATATTTGCCCCGTTTTTAAGCTCATGCATTTTTTTATGGTGTTCTTCCATTCTTTGTTGATGTTCTTTTTTCATTTGTTCAAAATGTTTTCTGCGTTCTTCCATTTTTTGTTTTTGTTCTGATTTAATTTTACCAAATTCGTTTTTTTGTTCCTTTGTTAAAATCGATTCAAACTCTTTCATGTTTTCTTTTCTGCAATTATCAGCTTTTACTCTTAAAGCTTTTAAATCTTTTCCTATTTTATCAATTTTCTTTTGCTTTTGTTCTAAAGAAAGAGTTTCATCTTCTTTAATACTTCTTAATTCTTTATGTTTTGCTTTCATTTCTTCAATGATAGGTTTAATTTTTTCCCTATCTTTAATTCTGTTTTGTTCAATTTTATTTTTTTGTTCTTCGGACAAATTCAGCCTTTTTTCAAATTCAGCTTTTTTAGCTTCCATGTCAGCTTTTGTACGATATTTAGGGAAATTAACCTGCATAGGATGATTTTTATCAATTTGTGGTCCGGGGCCGAAATATTTAAGTGCAGGAACGTTTTTTTGTGTTTCAGGTGCCTTATAGGGCGGTTTAATATCAGTTTTATGATATGCCATAGGTTTTTGTATATCCTTTCTGACTTCTTGCGCATTAGCACTGTTTATGCCGATTATAAAAACACTCATAAGCAGCATTGAAATAAGTAACTTTTTGTTCATAATATTCTCCTTTCAAATTAAATCTATCAATTTTTCAGCCAATTCTTTCCTCGCATTAAAGAGCCTTGAACGTATTGTACCAACCGGACATTTTAATTTTTGAGAAATTTGTTCATAACTTAATCCTCGCATCTCATACATTACAATAACCTCTCTAAATTTGGGCTTTAAAGAATCTATAGCTTTTATTATTTCTTTTTGACGCTGTTTTTTTATAAATTCCGACTCAATATCGGTTTTTTCATCTTTTATCTGTAAAAATTCAGCTTCATCAATATTTTTTTCAACATTTTTATTATAGGAAGATTTTAAATAATCTCTGCATATATTAGCCGTAATAGTGGAAATCCAGCTCTTAAATTTACCTTGTTCTTTATATTTATCAATATTTTTAAAGGTTTTAATATAAACCTCCTGCTCAATATCTTCGTTAAAAGAACCTGTCATATTAGATATAATCTTACGTATATTATATTTATATTTTTCAATAATAGATTTCAAAACTTTTTCTTTCTACAATTCCAAAAATCCATACTCATCAACGGGCAAACCGATTGCACTGACACAAGAATCAAAGTCAGCATTCATTTCAGCAACATAATTATCATACATTTTAAAGCACGAAAAAGAAGTCAACCCGATAAAAGCAATAAAACAACAAGCAAGTTTTTTAAGGTTGTTATTTTTCTTTTCCTTCATTCTTTCAAGATAAACAGGCGCAACTTCTTTTATGAGCTTAGAAACTTTTAAATATTTCTCATGCTCTTTTTGACAATCGGGACAATCTTTTACATGATTATTAAAAGCCTCATCATCCGAGAAGATGAATAAGGCTTCATATTTATTGCATTTTTTTTCATTATCCATACTCATTACCTCTTTCATTTAATATAACGAGCATAAGAAATAAAAAGTTCATTTTTAATTTTTCAAATTTAAAGAATTATAAAAAGTATTAAATTTTGCCTGATATCTTTGATATGTTATAGAAGGAACAAACCTGCGCAGACTTTCTATATACATAAACGTTTTATTATCAAATTCAAACAAACAGTCTTCTGCTTCAAATAATAAAGCTGTTTGTTTTGATTTATCTTCACCGGTTAATTCGGAAATTTGTTTTTTTATATTTTCAAGCTTTGTTGCAGTCATATAAGCACTTCTTTTATAATTCTCGGTATAGTTTATAAAATTATCCGTTGCATTACCTATAAGTTCGGTTTTATTATAAAAAGTAGTAAAATCAGTATTATAAATAACCTTTAAAGAAATAATTTTTTTATCTATATCTGCAACTGTTTTTATTTCTGCAAAAGCAGATGAGATTGTAAATAAAAATACTGAAAATATAATAAATAAATTAAATAATATTTTTTTCATATTTTTTTATCCTTTTATTTTTGTAAAAATTTATTAAATGCATCTTGAACATTAACTTGTTGTTCTTTAAATTGTTTATATTGCTCAGCAGTCATAACAGTTTTATATGCTACTTCTGTTTCTTCCGTTAACTGTTTTTGTTGGTCTTTTAAAGTGGAAAGATTTCTTTCATAAGCACCGATTAAAACCGCAATTTGCTCGGGAGTTTTTTCGGTATCCGCTTTTAAAGAGTTAATTTTACTCGTGAATTCCATAATTCTTGTTTCAATAGTATTGTTTTCTGTTTTATATTTTTGATAAATCCTTGTTAATTCATCTTTTTGAGATGGTGACAAATTTTCTAAATTGTCAAAAATATCTGCAAGAGAAGATAAACCAACATTTAATAAACATAATACACTTAAAAAAACTAATAATTTTTTCATTTTTATACCTCTTTATATTTATTCGTATATTGAATACTCTTTTGATTTTTCTTTCCATTCTTCATCACTTACACAAAATGCATGATTCCAAAATCTTTCTAATGCATAAGTTTCTCTTTCATCTTTGTGAAGAATATGTATAATTACATCCCCGTAGTCAAGAAGATTCCACCTGTTTTTACTGTCATTTTCTTCACCGATAGGAATACGATTAAACAGTTCTTTTATTTTTTCCCTAACAATACCTGTTAATGCCTTAACCTGTGTAGTAGAATCTGAGGAACAAATAACAAAATAATCAGCCAACACTGAAATATTAGATATATTTAAAATTTTTATATCCTTAGCTTTTTTATCATCCAAGATTCTTGCTATAACACTAACAAATTTATCGGAAGAAATATCTGTCAATTTTATAATCTCCATTTATGAAAAGATTATATCATGAATTCATTTTTATAAATAAAATATAAATTTTTATATATAATTTTTAAGATTTTTATTTACATTGTTATTACGGCAAAGTTTTTTAAGCTTACTCATGGCTCTGTTTTCAATTTGTCTTATTCTTTCTCTTGAAACACCATAATATGTACCGATTTCTTCTAAGGTTTTCTTTTCACCGTTATCGTCTAAGCCATACCTCATAATAAGTACATTTCTCTCTTTTTCACTTAAGTGATTTAACATTTTTTTTATATCACAAAAGAGATTATCCTGAGTTACCTTAGTATCAGGAGAAAGAGTAGTTTCATCAACAATAAAATCGGATAATTTAGTATTTTCATCTTTCTGATTGGCAGGTGACTCCATACTAATGGTACCTTGAGCAGATTCAATAAGTGCCGTTAATTTTTGAACGGGAATGCCTATTTTATAAGCTATTTCTTCTTTTGTGGGTGCAGCGCCGTTTTCAATGGTTAAATCAGTTGAAATCTTTTTTATTCTGCTTAAAGTTTCTATCATATGTACAGGAAGCCTGATAAGTCTTGATTTATCGGCAATAGCTCTTGTAATAGCCTGTTGAATCCACCAAGTTGCATAAGTGGAAAATTTATAGCCTTTTGAATAATCAAACTTCTCTGCGGCACGCATTAACCCCATATTGCCCTCCTGAATCAAATCCAAAAAAGACAATCCTCTGCCTATATATTTTTTTGCAATGCTGACAACAAGTCTTAAATTAGCATTTACAAGAATTTTTTTATCATTTTCGGAATTTTGTTCCTTAATTCTTTTAGCCACTTCAAGTTCTTCATCAGATGAAAGTAATTTAATTTTACCTATTTGTTGTAAATATATTTTAACGGAATCGTCAGCAGCAGCACTGTTTTGAGTTTCCGGCAATTTCGGTTCTTCAATTGCCGAAGCTATATCATCATCACTTATTTCCAAATTAAATTCGGATTCTTGTATATCATCTTCCGATATTGAATAATCATCTTGAGTATCCGACATTATACCTCCCTTATAAGGACAATAAAATTATTATACACCATGCTCTGTTTTTTGTAAGATTTGCTTTACGCTTTCAAAAATTAAAATACTTGCGGCATTTGAAACATTCAAAGAATCAAAATTTTTAAACATCGGTATTTTAACCCGAAAATCCGCTTTTTTTAATATTGTCGATGAAATCCCTTCCTTCTCAGAGCCCATAACTATTGCAAAATTCATATTGCAATAATCAATGTCATAATAATTATCTTTTGCTTTAATATCAGTTGCAATTATCCAGAAGTTGTTATTCTTTAATTTATCAATTGCACCCGAAAGACTATTAACCATAATCATATCTATATGATTAACAGCTCCCGCCGATGTTTTTTCAACAGTGGAATTCACTGCGGAATTTCTTCTTGAAGGAAATATAACAGCATCATATCCGGCACATACGGCAGTTCTGATTATTGAACCGAAATTATGCGGATCTTCAACCCCGTCGGTTATAACTACTTTTTTATTTTCTCCTTTTTTATTTAAGAATTCCTCAAGCCCTGTATATTTAATCGGAGAAGCATATGCAATTACCCCCTGATGAGAATATTCCTTATACTCATAAAACTTTTCTTTCGGTAAAAATTGAAATACTATTCCCCTTTTTTTAGCCAAATCCAAAATTTGAGAAATCTTTCCGTTGTCTTTTATTCCCTTCATAAGTATTATTTTACTTATACTTCTATTCTCATCAGTTAAAACTTCATAAACATTATTTCTTCCGTATACTATATCCTGCATAATATTTAACCTTTTTTATATTCAATCTGTCTTATAACCTTTTAAATTTGCGAATCAGCATTTTTAAGACGCAGTTCTTTATTTATTATATACTATATGATATATTAAAAGAAGGTAGAGTCTTTCATTAAGTTTTTTTTCAAAATTTACAATTTAAACTTAATGAATATAATTAAGAATAGAGTATTTTAAAATTAAAAATAGATTGGTTACATTATAAAATGAGTATTTTAGAGTTATTAGGTTTTAAACATAAAGTTCACGTAGGTATTTCAGTATCAGTAAACAATATTATCGAACTTACGGTTATTAATGAAAAAACAAAAGCCATAACAATATATGCATCAAACAATATAAAGTATAACAGTGCACTAAGAGAAATAATGGATATAAATGAATTTAGCAGTGCACTTGAGGAACTTTTTGAAAATGCAGAACTTGATCCGGGTAATTGTGCCGTTACATTAAATATTCCAAACGTACACTTTGGTATTACATACTTAGAAAATGTAGCAGACCGACTCGCAGCTGAAGATAATTTATTTGACGAACTCCAAGATTTATATATATTTAAAAGAAAAGACAGTAATCCTGTTATTAAAAGTGTATTGGTTGATACCGAATCAAAAACCGCTAAAAATATTGCTTATTCTGCAGTACAACAAAAAAATATATTAAGTTTAATAGATGTTTTTGATTCACTTGGTACAGAACTTGTTAGAATACAAACATCTTATTCCGCTTTATATAATTCATTAATATATTGTGAAAGATTTAATAAATACATAAGAACGGATAATACGGCTACAGTTCTGTTAATTACCCCAAATAACTGTGCGGCATTAAACTTTAAAAACCAAAAAATTAATACAATAACAGAAGAACCTATAGCCGTTAAATCATTTACAAAAGAAGAAGTTTATTCAACCGTTGCTAAGATTGCAAATAATGCCATAGCAAAAAATAATCCCGGTTCCTTCTTAATAATAAGCGAAACTGATGAAGTTGATGCGGATCAACTCTTACAGAGCATAAATTTTGACGGAGAATCCGATTCATTTAACAAAAGTAATGCCTCAAGTGAAGAATTTATTGAAATTGATCCTTTATCAGACAGAAGCATTGATCCTAATTTAGTTTCATTCATAACACTTGAAGCAGTCGGTGCTGCAGTATCAGATTATGATGAGTTTGATTTAGATATAAACTTCATGCCTGAAGAAAGAATTCCTAAAAATATAATTAAAATAAATGACCTTGAAGGTAGTTTAGTTACGTTTCTTACGGCTTGGCTAATAATAACTGCATTAGTTATAGGGTGTTTATTCGGTATAACTAAAGTTATTTTAGATAATCAGATAAATAAATTTAATCAGGATACATCTAACAGTAATTCAAATATTAACATGTTTAAAAAGAACAGCGAACAAAGTAAGAATAATAAATCAAGTATATTCCCGACTTTGCAGACAATCAGCGAAAACAATAAAAATATTATAGACATATATAATGCACTTTCTACTGATATACCTCAGGATATTTATATAAAAAGATTTGTGGTTAATCCTCAAGGCGGTATAGGTATTCAAGGTGAATCAAGAAATAGTGATGCAGTTGATAAGTTTATATCCGGATTAAAAGAAAAAAACAGTAATTTAATGGTTCAAAAATTAGCATATAACGATCCTGTTGCTGATCCTTCCGTGACAATACCAAACGGAATTACATTTGAAATTAAAACAACTAATATTGATGTACAATTCTTAGGTGACTTATTACAGAATTTATACGTACAACAAGAGCAGCAACAACAAAGAGAAAATACAAACGGTGCGCCGGGAGGTTATCCTTCACTTCCTTCGGAAAACAATTACTCTTCCCGTCCGTCACTATTATAAAAAGTAAAAATCAGAGGAAATTATGGAAAAGCAATTAAAAAAATATATACTTCCAATTTGTTTAGCAGGTTCAATATTACTATTAGCTATGACAATAGTATTATTTGTAAAACCTATGATAGAAGATTTTCAAACAGCTAAAGAACAAAAAGAGAGCACAATAAGACAAGAACAAGAATTAGCTAAAAAGAATGAACTTTTAAAGCTTGAACAAGAAAAAGAAGAAATGCGCTTAAAATCAATTAAGCAAATATATCAATCAAATATTACAACAGAGGCTGAAAATTTAGGTGTTTTCGGTACAATGTTTGAAGATATCATAAAAAAGGTTCAATATAACGGTTTACTTATTCGTTCTATAGAATATGACTTAAAACCTGCCTTTGACCCTATATATCAAAATTATGCGGAAGATTATAATACTTGTGAATTAAAATTTTTCTTAGTCGGAAAATATTCACAGCTTCAATCTTTTTTAGTTGATTTAAATAATACATTTCCTTATCTTTTAACAATATCCAAGATGGATATAAGCGCATTTTCAGGTAATACCGATTACTTAATTATCGGTTTATCATTAACTCTATATTCAAAAAAAGGTAAATAAAATAATTATTTAATTTGAAAAGAACATTTAGTGCATTGTGCCTTCGGGTGCAATGCAACATTATTTTCAAGATCAAGCAATTTGACTATTTTAATATTTAATTTTGAAGAACAAATAGGGCAGCGAAGATTATCTACATCTCCCGATAAAATAGCTTTTTTAATATCATTAATATATTTATCATCTATTTTATCGTAAGCAACGAGCATTGTTCTTTCATATTGTTTAATATCAGCAGGATTAATCTTAAGTCCTTTTGCTAATTTTTGTCTTACGGTAGCGCTTAAAAATAAGTCTTTACCTGACTCAATATCTTCAATTTGCTCAACGGAAAGTGCAACTTTTTTGCTGAGTCCAACAACTGATAAACCCACATTTTCACGTTTTTCCTGAATAAACTGAGCTAAACTTTTTGACTCTGACATTATTCCCCTATTTTAGCTTTTTTAGCTTCTGCTTTTTCATTCCACAATGCAATTAATGTATTGGCAAAGAATATACTTGAATAAGTACCGATAATTACACCTAAAATCATAACAAGTACAAAATCTTTAGTCGTAACTCCGCCAAAGAAATATAAAGCACCGAGTGTTAACAATGTCGTTAATGAAGTATTGATACTTCTTGCAAGTGTTTGATTAACCGATACATTAACCAATTCATTATAAGTAGCTTTCTTGGAATAAAATTTTAAATTTTCTCTGACTCTGTCAAAAACAACTATAGTATTATTAACGCTGTAACCTAATACCGTTAAAATAGCCGTAATAAAAAGACTGTCAACCGTAACACCATAGAAAAGTCCTAATATAGAGAAAACTCCGACAACAAATAAAACATCATGCGCCAAAGCCAAACAAGCGACAACAGCAAATTCAAAATGGAATCTTAAAGTCAAATAAATAATAATTGCTAAAAGTGCTAAAGATATAGCAATCATTGAGTTAACAAATAATTGTTTACCTAAAACCGGCCCTACTGAATTTACCTGTATGAGCTGAGCAGAAGGGTAGTCCTTATTAATAACTTCACTTACTTTATCAATCGCTTCATTTTGACCGTTAGAAGAAAATTTTGTTTTTACTGATATAATATTTTGTATTTGTGAATTTTCTTCTTTTGCAGTCGGTTTTAAAATTTGTATAACGGGATTATCAATATTGTTATTAGATAAATCCAATCTTATTTTACCGATTTCAGCGGTAGATATTTCCTTATCAACCGAATATTGAATAATGGTACCGCCCGTAAAATCAATACCTACTAAAAGCGGAGTATGAGTCGGATACACTTTCATTGACCAAATCATTGCTATAACCCCCGGGAAAAGCAATATAAATGATATAATAAGCCAAATCCATCTGTATTTAATAACATCTATAAATTTTTTTGTGTTTAAAACACTGTATGACATTTCTTAATCTCCTTAAATTAATCCAAAACACCGAATTTAGCGTTTTCACGCTGAGTTTCTGATGCCTCATAAGCTTCATTAATATCGGAATCCTTTAACCCGAATAAGAACGGATGCTTTAATTGACCCGTACCAAACATTAAATGCATCATATTTTTTGTAACGGTAATTGCTGAAAACATACTGACCATAACACCTATAGCAAGTGTAAGAGCAAATCCTTTTACAATATTTGAACCTAAGAAATACAATATGACGCAAATTATAACCGTTGACATATTAGAATCAAAAATACTTGTAAAAGCTCTGTCAAAACCCGAGTTAATAGCGGTAAACAAAGTTCTGCCTGATTTTAATTCTTCTTTTGTACGTTCAAATATAAGGATATTAGCATCAACCGCCATACCGATACTGAGAATAAAGCCGGCTATTCCCGCTAAAGTTAAGGTAACGGGTATAATTTTGAATATTGCAAAAACAATTAATCCGTATATGATAAGAGCTATATTTGCAATAAAACCGGGAACTCTGTACCAAACAAGCATAAATACCATAACGGCTAAAATACCTATAATACCCGCGAATTTACTTTTATGAAGGCTGTCTGCTCCTAATGTTGGTCCTACCGTATTTTCTTCAATAATTTCGGCAGGAACGGGAAGTGCACCTGCATTTAATAAATCCACAATTTTCTTTGCACTGTCATGAGTAAATTCACCCGTTATTTGAGCATTTCCGCCCGTTATTTCAGCTTGAACAACGGGTTCTGATATACTTTCGCCGTTAAAATATATTGCTATAGGATAACCTTTAAATTCTCTTGTTAATTTAGCAAATTTAGTGGCACCTTTGCCGTTAAATTCCAATGAAATAATCCATCTGCCTGCAGGGTCTGTTCCGACTGCCGCTTTATTTAAATCTTCCCCTGATAATCCCGAGGGTTCCCAACTTTTTACATTTCCGTCTTCATCTAAAACGGGTTTTTTAAATTCAAGTTCTGCTGTTTCACCTAAAAATTCTCTTGCAAGTTTGGGGTCAGAAATATTAGGTATTTCAATCAACAAACGTTTTTCACCCATTTGCTGGACCATGGTTTCCGATACGCCCATTGCATTTACTCTGTTTTCAAGTGCTGATTTTAAACCGTCCATCATATCCTGTGTTATTTTAGATATAGTATCGGTTGTCTGAGCTTCAAGTACAATTCTTGAACCGCCGACTAAATCCAAGCCTAAAGGTATCGGTTTAACCTTTATAATTACAATGGATATAATAGATAGTATTACTATTGCCCAAAACATAATTATTTTATTCTTCATAAATATCCCCTGTATATAATTAAATACGTTTTTATTCTATCAAAAACATGTATTGCTGACATAAAATTATAAATAATATTTAAAAAATTTAAAAAATTCTTTCAATTTAATCTATTGTCGCAATTTAATCTTTAGCAAATTTTATTTTCACACCTTTTATTATTTATATAAAAAATAGGGTTAATTGTGATAAATCCAATAAATTATAATATAAATAAAATAAATTCGTCTTATATTGCATACAATAAAATTTCTTTTAAAGGCACTATTAACCAAAATCCTAAACTGCCAATTTTGAAGCAAGATACTTTTGAATCTAAAAGCAGCGATTTTAAAAGAGAAAAATTAATCAATCATCCGGTTATTTGTACCTTAATCAATAATAAATCCATGGATAAAAGCACTATATGTGAATTTAGTAATTTGGATGATGATACCTTTAATTTATTATTTAAATTTTTAGATAATAAAACTTTTAGCGCTCAATTATCAAAAAAAGGCTTAGACAGTGTTTTATGGTTAGAGAGAATAAAATCACTTATATATAAACCAGACGAAAATTATGACTTATTACTGCATTTTTTAAATAATGACATCATTGCCGATCAGGTAGATAAAAATAATATATTTTTTGCTTATTTAACCGATGATGCAAAAAAGTACGGCGCCCCATATATTGAAAATTTTGACATATTATTCAATAAAAATAATATTAAAAGAGCAATTGATACTAACCAAACAGACGTAAATACCTTATTTGAAATAACACGTTATGAAGATTACAAATTTGACAAATTTATTAATATAACGGACGGCGATGCAGATTTTCAAGATGCATACGATATAGTTAATACTCCTTATAAATATGATTTATATGACAGATATAAAGAAAAATATTCTCCGAAAAATGCTGCCGTTATGGCAAATATTTATAACATTGAATATTATGATACAGATAATATAAATGATATTATAGAAGCTTTAGAAGTTAATAAAAAAGATGATGAAAGAATATCAGAAGTATTTAACCGTTTATTATATAAGGTTTCTCATGAATCAAAAAACATAGAAGGAAAGAAAAAAACAATAGATAATATAGCAAATTATATAAAATATTTGAACTTGAACCAACTTAAAGCCCAATACCCCGTTTTAAATGATTATTCTTTTGAAAATTTACTGACTTTCCTTGAATATAATGCCAATAATACAAATAAAACAGAATTCAACAAAAATGATTTAACATATAAAGGAGACGTAACAGAACTTGTTAAACACAATTATTTAAGTGAAGATTCAATGAATGATTTATTATCCGTTTATCCTTTAACAAATCGTCAAATAGGTGAATTACCAAAAAGATGGCTTAATAACAGTTCAAATCATAAAATAACGACAGAAGAAATATATGAAAGTATAAGTAAATTTCAAAAAACAAAAAATATTAAATCATTTGCAAAAGAGCTCACATCAATATTAAAGCAAAAAGTAAAAGTAACCGAACTAAAATCAGGCGGATTCGGAACTTGTTACAGAATAAAAACAAAAAATGAAGATATATGTTTAAAAATATTTAAAGACAACAGAAAAATATATACGGAAGATACTTATAATAACGGGGCGAATGTAGAACCGCAAACAGCGGCATTTATGAGTAATAATTTTAAATATATAGTACCGTTTTATTTTGGAAGAATATCGGGCTCTATGTATAAAGACGGATTTTATGCAACAAAATATTTAGATGAGAGCAACAATACAAATAATTATAAAAATATAAGTATATTGCAAAGTCAAACCAATAATAATTTTAAATATTACGCAAGTGACTTAATGCGTCCCGGAAATGTGATTAACGGGTTAATAACCGATTTTGGACAAATTAAAATTAGAGATGAAAATAACAGAAAAGTTGATTGGTCTGTAAAGTAAATTAAATTATATGCCTATACAAATATAAAATGATATAATGTTGACTGTAGAAAAAAGGAATAGAAAATGGTTACAAAAGAAAAAGAAGAACAAACAGTCAATGTATCTGAAGAAAGAAAAAAAGCATTAAAAGTTGCTATAGATAAAATAGAAAAAGATTTCGGCAAAGGTTCTATTATGCGTTTAGGCGATAAACCTGCCGTAAATGTTGAAACTATTTCTACGGGAGCACTATCATTAGACGTGGCATTAGGAATCGGCGGAGTTCCGAGAGGAAGAATTATAGAAGTATATGGCCCTGAAGCATCAGGTAAAACAACGTTAGCTCAACATATTGTTGCAGAATGTCAAAAGAAAGGCGGAATTGCAGCATTCGTAGATGCAGAGCACGCTCTTGACCCCGAATATGCGAGAAATTTAGGAGTTAATATTGATGAACTTCTTATATCTCAACCTGACACAGGAGAACAAGCTCTTGAAATAACGGAAGAACTTGTACGTTCTGCTGCCGTTGACATTGTAGTCGTTGATTCAGTTGCAGCTTTAGTACCTAAAGATGAAATTGAAGGAGCTATGGAAGACAAACAAATGGGACTTCAAGCAAGATTAATGTCTAAAGCACTCAGAAAATTAACGGGTATTGTAAGCAAAACAAATACGACAGTCATATTTATCAATCAGTTAAGACAAAAAATCGGTGTTATGTACGGAAGTCCGGAAACAACAACCGGAGGTAATGCGCTTAAATATTACGCAAGTATAAGATTAGATATAAGAAGAACGGAAACTCTTAAAAAAGATGATAAAGAAATAGGTAACAGAGTTAAAGTAAAAGTTGTTAAAAATAAAGTCGCTCCTCCATTCAGAATAGCTGAATTCGATATTATTTACGGAAAAGGAATAAGTAAATCCGGCTGTATTTTAGATATGGCAGTAAATCTTGATATAGTTAAAAAAGCAGGTGCATGGTTCAGTTATAATGATGAAAAATTAGGTCAAGGCCGTGATAAAGTTAAAGAATTATTTGAAGAAAATCCTCAACTCGAAGCGGAAATAGATGCAAAAGTCAGAGAAGCACTTAAGAATAAAGAATAAATAAAAAATAATTAATTAAAAAAAGAGCCTTTAAAAAGGCTCTTTTTTAATATACAAAACTCTTTATAATCACATTTGCAATTGGATTACCTAAAAACATTATTATAAACATTGATATTAATAATGCAGGCCCCATCGGAACGGTAAAATTCAAGTCCCTGCAGCTCTTATTTGAAAGCATTATGTATAGATAACACAAACTGCCTATAATGGTTGTATAGAAAAGAATTGAATTTATAATCGGATTTAAATGTATTAAACCGAAATTAGAACATTTTAATAAAACAAATAAACCTATTACCCCCAAAAGTAAGGTCAATAATTTATACTTCTTCATGCAAAAAAGATTTTTTATGTACATAGGAAGTACAAATATTATTGCATATGCAATAAAAGCAAACAGAATTGCGAAAATAACAAAGAACCAGCCTAAAAGCAGCCCCATTGCTACAGCTATATAAGTATCTGCACTGCCTGATGCACGTTTATATTTTTCCGCATATTCGTATTCATCAATTTCTTCTTCATTATTTTGACTTTCAGTATTTTCCATTGAAGCAACAGCTTCAGAATTTGTTTCCTCAGGTTTACCGGTCTCTTTTTTATTAAATTTAGAAGTAATAAAATGATTTATTTTTAACGGAATTTGAGAAATAAAATATAGAATTTTGCCATATAAAATTTCCATTACCAAAAATCCGCAAAGCCCGCCTAAAAGTATAAATAAGTAACTTTTAAATCCGTAAAGAACAAATGAAGTAATTAAAGATACAAATATAAGAATCCACAGATGAACACTAAGAGCAACATGTTCTTTAATATCAGTAATACAAATTACTTCAGATATACAAATCAATATCCAAAATAATAAGGTTTTAAGTGAAAAACCGAAAAACAGAAAAATTGTTAAAAATAATATCGCAGTCAGAGCCTCAATAATAGGATATTGAATGCTTATTTTTCCTTTACAATTTCTGCATTTACCGCGAAGTATAATGTATGAAAGAATAGGAATATTATCATACCATTTTATCGGTTCCTTGCATAAAGGACACTTTGAATTGGGGAAAACTACAGATTCACCCGATAACCCTCTCAGTGCAACAACATTCAAAAAACTGCCTATACAAGCACCGACTGTAAAAATAATAATACAAATAAATATAAATAAACTCATAATTTTTTCCGTTTTTATTTTTCTGACAAAATTTCAAGAAGAACATTCAAAGCTTTTTTTAATCTTCTTGACACCTGCATTTGTGAAATACCCAATTTAGTTGCTATTTGAGTTTGACTCATATCCTCAAAATAGTTTAATACAACGACCTCCTGAAGTTTAACATCAAGTTTTTTTATAGCATCGTTGAGTAAAATTTTATCTTCCTGAAAAGATTCAAGATTATAATGATTATCATCCGCAATTTTATCAAATAATGATAATGTTTCATCGTTACCGATAGAAACAATCTGGTCCAAAGAAATAGTTTGTTTACGGCGTTCAACATCAATAACTTCTTTTATTTTACCGACAGATGTACCCAATTCATCGGCTAAAACTTTTTCTGAAGGTTCATTACCGTTTTCGTCTTTTAATTTTTCCATTAATTTATTAACCCTGTAAGCAAGTTCATATATTTCTCTCGGGGCCTTAATCATGGAAACTTTATCCCTCAAATAATGTCTGATTTCGCCTGTAATTAGATATGTAGCATAAGTCTTAAAGTTTTCACTTACCTTAGGATTATACAGCTGAATAGCCTTAACAAGCCCTACACTTCCGACTTGAATTATATCCTCAACAGGGTCTGTATTTCTTCTTGCCAATCCTCTTGATATTTTTTTTACCAAAGGCATGGCAGCTAAAACAATAATATGTTGAAGATGTTTTTTCTGTTTTTCATCCTCTGTCGATTTATAAATTTTAAGCCAATCTGCTATCTCTTCATAATTAACGGTGTAATCCGCCACTTATAATTCCCTCTCGTAAAGTCTCTTGCTATATTATATCATATTAATTTAAAAGAGTAAGGAAATATGTCATTAATATAATAATAACATGTAGAGCCATCGTCATTTTCTAAGACAATTTTAACATTTTCACCTTTTGAAAGTTCTTGAAGCCATTGTCTGCATGCTCCGCAAGGAAAACATTTCGGAGATTTAGGTGAATATATTGCTATTTTCTCGATACCTGAAGTTTCACCCGACGATATTGCACTCGACATTGCATTTCTTTCCGCACATAAAGAAAGACCGTAACTTGCATTCTCTATGTTACAACCTTTAAATATCTTACTGCTTTTATACAATATACAAGCTCCTACCGGAAATTCAGAGTATGGGCAATATGCATTTTCAGATGCCTCTTTAGCTTTTTCTAACAATTCTTCATCGGATAACATATTTAACTCCTTTAATAATAATATTTTATATAAAAACTCTGCTTAGAATATAGTCTATTTAAATGATATAATTATATTGTGTTTACAATAATTAAACTATTTACCACTAATTAACAAAGTTATATTATTATATATGTTATAAAGAGAATTATAATTTTATATAAATTCGGAGGAAAATTGTCAGAAAAAATAAGGATAATAGGAGGAAATCGCTTAGAAGGAGAAGTTCAAATCTCCGGAGCTAAAAATGCAGTTTTAAAATTAATGGCTGCTGCGCTTCTGACTAAAGGCGAAACCAAGATATACAATGTCCCCGAATTAACAGATGTTGTTATTATGCTTAATGTTATTGAACAATTGGGTGTAAAAACAAAATATGACAAAAAAGAAAAATCAATAATAATAGATGCAACCGAGATAACTAATATATGCGCAAGCTATGAATTAGTCAGCAGAATGAGAGCATCTTTCATAATTTTAGGCGCATTGGTTGGAAGATGCCGTGAAGCAATAGTTGCTCTTCCCGGAGGATGCGCAATAGGCGAAAGAAAAGTTGATTTTCATATAAAAGGTTTGGAAGCTTTAGGTACAAACATTAAAATTGAAAACGGTTATGTTCATGCCAGAGCCTCTAAATTAGAAGGAAGTGATATTTATTTGGATATCCCTTCTGTAGGTGCCACTGAAAACATAATGTTAGCATCAGTGTTAGCGGAAGGTTCAACAAGAATACAAAACGCTGCACAAGAACCTGAAATTATAGATTTAGCTAACTTTTTAAATGCAATGGGTGCGGAAATAATCGGTGCCGGAACATCTGAAATAATAATCAACGGAGTTAAACAAGAACAACTTAAACCAATTGAATATACAACAATACCTGACAGAATTGAAGCAGGTACTTATATGGCTGCATTTGCCGTTACAAGAGGAAAAGGGATAATAAAAAATATTTTCCCAAATCATTTAACATTTTATACATCAAAATTAAGTAAAATGGGTGTTGACATTAAATTAATTGAACCTACAACACTTGAAGTAAGTTGTAAAAGAAGACTTGAGGCAATAAACATAATAACTCAGCCATACCCAGGGTTTCCCACCGATTTACAATCTATGGCAATGGCTCTTGCCACAACGGCAGATGGAGTCAGCATTATAACGGAAAGTCTTTATGAAAACAGATTTATGCAAGTTCCTGAACTAAGGAAAATGGGAGCCGACATTCATCAGGAAAGGAATCATGCTCTTGTTAAAGGTGTAAAATCTTTAACCGGTGCCAATCTTAAAGCAAGTGATTTAAGAGCAGGCGCATCCTTGGTTGTTGCAGCTCTTATGGCTGAAGGTGAAAGTATAATTGATAATATTTACCATATTGACAGAGGTTATGAATTAATTGAAGAAAAATTTAAAGCCATCGGTGCTGATATTTTAAGGATTAACCAAAATGATGATGTAACTAACAACAGTAAAGGAAGGATAATAAGTGAGCCCCAATTATAACAGATGGTATGATTATGATCCTGTTTTAGTTGAAGTAATCAATTTACTTAAAGATTATCAGACTGAGTTAAAAGCTCAAGCTGAAATTTTTCTAAAAGAGATTGAAAAAAAAGTTTCAAAAGAAGCCATTGATAAGTTTTATGAGATGGTAAGACCTAAAGTATGTAACCGTTGGTATGATAAAGACCCTATTATATCAAGAACTATTGAACTGTTAAGAGTAGTGCCGCCCGAAGTTCAAAATGCCACGGCTAAAAGTTTTCTTAAAGCTCTTCAAGATATGGGAGTTTATAAAAAGGAAACTTCAAATTAATCTAACACTTCACCGGTTACTATATTTACCCTCATTTGTTTAAAGAGTTTAACGTATAAAATCTGACCGTCTTTTGCGGTAAAATCCCTTCCTTTTGAAATTGTTTTTGTAATCTTTTTTATCTTATTAGCTTCCAATGTGGGGGCTTCACACTCAGAATATCCAATTATTCTAGTTAATAAATTATTTTTATTTACTGCTGATAATTCAAAAATTAATTCACCGTTATTTATAAAATTTTTTGCTTTTTTAACATCCAAAACCTTACCTATTAATATTATATCCTTTGATAATAATATATTATGTTCATAATCAACTATATTGTTAGGAAATCTTGCCTGAAACATTTGACCCGACTGCGCATCTTTTGAACTTAACTGTCCCGTTATCACTATGGGAAGTACTGTTTTTTGAGGCAGCGTTACAACATCGCCATCTCTTATAACATTTTCAATAATTATACCTTCACCAATCTTAGGACTCGTTTCTTCTTTTATTTTTTCCTGCTCATATGAGTCCGTCACTCTTATCATATTTGCAATAAATACTGCAGCTTGAGCCCTTGAAACATATCTGTCATAATCAAGATATTGCTCACGTGGCGGCTCTTTTGCTATAACATTTATAACTTCCGCTTTTCCTGCGGTTAATTTAAACCAATCCGGTATCTCATCATAATCCAAATAATTATTTTGAAGCGCATTTATTGCATCTTTTTTTGTTATATCTTCTGTTCTTAATAAATTTACAAGAAATTTTATTACTTCACTCCTTGTAATAAATCCATCCGGATAAAAATTACCCGATTCATCCCCTTTAACTATTCCCAGATTTACCGCCCTTATAATATACTTCCAAGCCCAATGAGTATTATCAACATCCTCAAAAGTATACATTTTATCAATATTCATATTTTCAAGTTTTAATGCCTTTATAACCATTGTACAAAATTGTGCACGGGTTATATTGTTATTTGGATAAAAATTTGCGTTATTATTATTTATAATTTTTTTATTTGATAACATATCAATTTCTTTGTATGCCCAAAAACCATGATTTACATCATTAAATTGAAGTGCAAATGCCTCGTTTATTCCGAATAAAAATACAATAAGACCAAAAATTAATATATTTTTTACTAATTTCATTTATTTTTCCCTTTAATTATTAATAATTATTACAAAATTTTTAATATATATCAACTTTATTTTTTAGAGATTTTATAATGAATGAGTGTTTATATAAAAGGAGAATAAAAATGC
>CANQNX010000015.1 GCA_947625345.1 Candidatus Gastranaerophilales bacterium | reverse complement strand
GGAGAGGTGTCCGAGTGGTTTAAGGTGCAAACCTGGAACGTTTGTGCAGGGGCAACTCTGCCGGGGGTTCGAATCCCCCCTTCTCCGTTTTTAAGCTTTAGTTTTTGCTTAAATATTTTTGACACTATTTCTATTTTATAAGATTATCAGACAAGAACCCGTTATCATTATTATTGTTCCTGCTGTTTTCTTCATAATGTCTGATTCTCTGAATACTTTATAACCTAATATTACGGTTATAATTGAGGAAAGTTGAAATAGTGCTAAGGCTGAACCTACATTTATATTGTTAAATACGTAATTTGTTGAATACTGCATTAAACTCAAGCAAATTGCTATATAAAATATTGTTATATAATATTTTTTTTCTTTAATGTATAGTTTTTTTCTGCTTGCTAATACTATTATAAAAGACCAAAACAGTCCCGATAAACACCAAAATATAAAGCATTCTTCAACTGATGTCATTAATATAATATTCTTTAATATCGCAGCTTCAATTCCCGTTAAAACTAATGCCGCTATTCTGTATTGTATGTCTTTTCTTTTAAATAATTTAAATGTAAAACCTTCATTTGTTGTGTCAAAAATAAAATAACTACCCGTAATAATTAATAATATCCCTATAAAATCTATAAATGACGGTAATTCTTTTAATAAAATAAAACCTGAAATTAATCCTATAATGCTTTTATATGAATTAATGGGACCTATAACGGATAATTCACCTTTATTTACCGCCTTAATTAAAAATACCGTTCCCAATGCGCACATTAATCCTGCTATAATTACACTTAACCATACTTCTTTGTTATAACTGCTAAAATGCATATACTTCGAACAAAACGGAATACAAATTATGCTTAAAATTAAATATGTATAAAAATTAATTACTGACGAGGATACGTTTTCAGATAGCTTCTTTTGATACATATTTGCTATCGGATTCGATATTATGCGTATTATCAAAAATATTATGGTTAATAAATTGCTCATTTCTATATTATAACAATTTTATAAAAAACAGATTCCTAAAAATTGACATTATAAAATGGGCCCGGTAGGATTCGAACCTACGACCAAGGGATTATGAGTCCCCTGCGCTACCGCTGCGCCACAAGCCCATATTTTTTATGAAGGACTTAAGCTGCGGTAGCTTTGCGCTACCTACCTCTCCTCAAACGATTAGTAATCGTTTTCGCCTGACGAGTGCCACAAGCCCATTTGCATGATTAGAATATCATTAACATTCTATATCGTCAAGTATTATTGTTCTTTCTGTATTCGCATAATAATGCAGCACCTACTACCCCTGAAAAATCACTTAATTTCGCTTTCTTGAATTCTATATTCTGCGCCGGAATCGGAAGTGATTTTATTTTTGCCATCTGTATTGTTCTTTCATAAAAATAATCAATTGCATCCATTAATCCGCCGCCTAATATTATCATTGAAGGATTATAAAAATTTATCACAGAAGCTAACCCTGCAGCTAAATACTCCGACGCTTCGTTTATTATCTGCAAGACTAATTCATCTTTATTCTCAAGTGATTTTTTTATCATGCTCGTTTTTATCGGTTTGTCTTCTACCAAATAATTAATAATATCCGATTTTCTTCCTTTTTTTAATGCTCCGATTATCCTTTTTTCAATAGCTAATCTTGATGCGTATGCTTCTAAACACCCGCATCCTCCGCATGCGCATGGTCTGCCTCCGGGGTCTACTACTATATGACCTATTTCTCCTGCGGTCCCGGTGTATCCATATCTTATTTTCCCGTCTTGTACTATGCCTGAACCTATTCCTGTCCCTACAAATATACATACAAAATCTTTGTAACCTTTTCCGGAACCAAAATACATCTCCCCGATTGTTGCTATCTCTACATCATTCCCTACATATACATCCTTTTTATATTCTGATTCTATAAGCTCTTTTATCCTCAAATTTTCACAGTTAAGATTGGGCGCATTTAATAATATTCCGTTTTTTCTGTCAATTTGACCTGCGGCTCCTATCCCTATCTCCTCTATTTCTTCAAGCGTTTTGCCTGACTCTTCTAATACTTCTCTTATTGAATTAATTATTTTTTGTACTATCTTTTCGACACCTTTATCTTTTTTTGTCTTCTTCTTTACAAAATGTATTAACTCCCCTGTCTCTTTATCTATTATCGCTGTTAATACTTTTGTGCCGCCTAAATCTATTCCTATTGAATATCTGCTCATTAATTGATTTTCCTTTTTCCCTTTTTGATTATATCATTATTTCTTTTTCAATTAAAAAAAACGACTACAAAAATTTACAAGCAGGTTTAAAACTTATTAAAAATAGGGTATAATATTAAGGTGATATTTATGGAGGCAGAATATATGCGCATTACAGTTATCGGACGTAACATTGAAATTACTGATGCTATTCGTTCTTATGCAGAAGAAAAAATCGGAAAAGTTATTAATCATTATGACCAAATTCAATCAATTGAGGTCGTTTTAAATGTTATAAAAAATCCGTCAGTTTCTAACAGCCATACGGCTGAAGTTATTTGTAAATTCGTATCAGGATCGGTTAATGCTCAGGAAAGTGCTGAGTCTATGTATGCAAGTATTGACCTTGTTGCTGATAAAGTTTCAAGACTTGTAAAAAAATATAAGGAAAAACAAATAACTTCTTCTAAAAATGCATCAATCAGAACAGATGCGGTAAAAGAAAATAAAGAAGAAACAGTTGCGGAATAATTGTAATTTTTGTCAAAAAAAAACAGGGATTTTATCCCTGTTTTTTATTTGTTTAATTTATTTTTTGTATAGTTAATCAGTCCGCCAGCATTAACTAATTCTTGAATCTCTTTAGGAAATTTTTGACATTTGTATTCTTTTCCTGTTGTAATGTTCTTTACTAATCCTGTCGACAGGTCATATTCTATTATGTCATTTTTGCTGCATTCATCAGATAAATACGGATGTTCTAAAATTGCTAATCCTATATTTATGGCATTTCTGTAAAATATTCTTGCAAAACTTTTTGCAATAACAAGAGATATACCTGATGCTTTTATTGCTATCGGTGCATGTTCTCTTGAGGAACCGCAGCCAAAATTTTCACCTGCAACTATAATGTCGGAGTTATTTACTTCTTTAGCAAAGGAAGTATCTATATCCTCCATGCAGTGACTTGCTAATTCTTCATGAGATGCTGTATTTAAATATCTTGCAGGGATTATTACGTCTGTATCAATGTTATCACCGTATTTCCAAACTTTTCCTTTTTTCATAATTTTCTTTACATCCTTTTTATTATGTATTATACTTAAATTATACTAAACATGGAAGAAATGTTAATAGCACAAACGATAAAGGAGATTTAAATGATGGAAATGATTGGTGAAACTGCCGGACAAATTTGGGAATACTTAAATAAGAACGGTGAAACATCTATTGCTAAAATGAAAAAAGACTTAGATTTAAAAGCAAACTTCGCTGAATTAGGTCTTGGTTGGTTAGCAAGAGAAGGTAAAGTAGAAATGTCTAAAAAAGGTACTTCTACTAACGTTAAATTAATATAGTATTTTATTAGATTTTTAAAAAAGGGGGATTATAATTAATCCCCCTTTTTTGTGCAAATTTTTTATTTTTTTGTAATAATTATCTTATTGAGTATATTGAGAGATTCAAAAATATGGAAAATGTAAAAATAAAAGAAGAATTTTTAAATCAGGCACTATTTCTATCAAGAGGTGCCGAAGTTTTACCGGGCGGAGTAGAAGAATTGGCTTATAAACTTCAAAAATCAAAAGAAGAAAATAAACCTTTAAGAATTAAATTGGGTATGGATCCGTCTCGTCCCGACCTGCATTTAGGGCATACGGTTGTTATGAGGAAAATTAAACAATTTCAGGACTTAGGACATAAAATTATTCTGATTGTTGGCGGAGGTACTGCCATGATTGGTGACCCTTCAGGTAAATCGGATACAAGACCTAGCCTTACTAAAGAACAAGTTGAAGAAAATGCCAAAACATACTTTGAACAAATTTCTAAAGTCGTTGATGTTGATAAGGCTGAAATCAGAAATAATTCTGAGTGGCTTTTTAATTTGAATTTCGTCGATATGCTTAAATTGGCATCAAAAGTTACAGTTGCGCAAATAATGACAAGAGATGATTTTGCAAAAAGATATGCTGAAAATCGTCCTATTTCTGTTCATGAATTCTTTTATCCTCTTATGCAGGCTTATGATTCCGTTGTTGTTGATTCTGACATTGAACTTGGCGGAACCGACCAAAGATTTAACAATCTTTTGGGAAGAGAAATCCAAACCGCATACGGTAAAGAACACCCTCAGATGGTTATGCTTTTGCCTTTATTAGAAGGTACTGACGGAATTGTTAAAATGTCTAAATCATTTCCTGAACACTGTATCAGTTTAACAGATTCTCCTAAAGATATGTACGGTAAATTAATGTCTATTTCGGATAATTTAATTGTTAAATATTTTGCGCTTTTAACGGAAATATCAAACGAGGAATTAAATCAGATAGAAGAACAATTAAAAACAACTAATCCGAGAGATTTGAAAATGAAATTGGCATACACCATAACTGAAATGTATAATGGTAAAACAGCTGCCGATGAGGCTCAAGATAATTTTATTAAAGTTGTTCAAAACAAAGAAATTCCTGATGATATACCTCAAGTCAAAATTAATGATGATATATCATTGTTAGATTTTATTTCCAATTTTGATAAATCTTTAAGCAGAGGAGAAATTAAGAGATTAGCTCAAGCAGGTGCATTAAAAATTAATTCTGAAAAAAAGACTAATCCTAATTTTGTAATTACAAAATCATCACTTCCTGTTATTGTACAATACGGAAAACGTAAATTTGTAAAAGGTATCTGAAATGCGCTTATTAAAAAAGGTAATTTCTCAAATAAAAGAGGATATAAAGACAATTTATGAAAAGGATCCTGCGGCAGAAAACATCTTAGAAGTCTTATTATGCTACCCCGGACTTCATGCACTTATCTTACACAGAATTGCTCATAAATTGAATTATTGGAAAATTCCTTTAATCCCAAGGATTATTTCTAATATATCAAGATTTTTAACAGGCATTGATATACATCCTGCAGCACAAATAGGCAGAAGATTTTTTATTGACCATGGTATGGGGGTTGTTATCGGCGCTACAACTATAATAGGTGATGATGTCCTCCTATATCAGGGAGTTACATTGGGAGGAACAGGTAATGAACACGGTAAAAGACATCCTACATTAGGTAATAATGTTGTTGTAGGTTCCGGAGCTAAAATTTTAGGTAATATAGAAATCGGCTCTAATTCAAGAATAGGGGCAGGTTCTGTTGTTGTTGATTCCGTTCCTGAAAATTCTACAGTAGTAGGAGTCCCCGGAAGAATCGTCAGACAAAAACTATTAATTCAAGGTCAGCTTTTGCATAACAGAATTCCTGATCCCGTAACTTGTCAATTAAACAGAATGAAATATGAAATTCAGGATTTAAAAGAACAAATTGAAGAAATAAAAAGAGCAGAATAGATTTCTGCTCTTTTTGATAGTTAGTTATGTTATTTTTGTAATTAGTGTTTTTTACCGTCGCCGAATATTGCATCATATGCTTTTGTAAATATTCCGCAGAATGCGAAGAATCCTTTTTGAAATAAGTTAGAATGTCCTTTTTCTAAATCTAAGTTACACATTTCTTTTAATAAGTCTTCACTTGTGGTTGTATCACAATTGTCGCCCCATAACAATCTTTGATTTTCTGATGATTTGTTTGATTTAGTTTTATCTTGAATATAATCTACTAAATCACATCCTATTTCACTTTCAATTAATTGTCTCGCAATTGATCTGAGTTGTGTATCATCGCCTTCTTCTGATACTAATTGACTGTATCTTTCTTGTGTTGACATTTGATTTAATAATTCATCATATGCTTGTATAACTTTATCTTCTTCACCATTTTCAATATATTTTGTTATATTTGATATTGATGTTGATATAGCTGCATCTCTGCCCGAATATGCTATTTCATAACCTTCTTTGGTATCATTATAATTGTATTTTTTATCCAATACTTCATTATTGTATAAATCTGCACTTGATACACCATTTAATGCTGTACCTGTAGTCGCAACTGCGCTTCCGCTGCTTAAAAAGCTGCTTCCTGAGAATGATACTGTCATAACTAACCTCCAATATAAAATTTTTAACCTACACTACCTACATTTATATAAAAACTTTTTGCTTGTTCAAATTTACATTTTACAAACAAAATGTTAACAATTCTTAATATTAAAAAGAATTAATTATTATTCCGCCTATGGCACCTGCCAATATAATTAACAGCGGATTTTTTTTCATAAATGAAAAAGGCAGTATAAGAATTAAAAATAGGAATATTGCTTTTATATCAAGTGTATTTGGATAGGCTGTTTTATATAACAGTTTTAATCCGATAGAAGTTAATAGTGCAACAGCTGCAGGGCGTAACCCTATAAATATTGAATTTATTGCGTTGCAAGTTTTATATTTATCTATAAGTTTGACCATTAATATTGATATAATGAACGGAATTGATATTATTGCGCTTGTTGATACTAATGAACCTATGATGCCTGCAGTTGTATAACCTGTATATGTTGCCATGTTTATACCTATTGGTCCGGGGGTTATATTTGAAACAGCTATCATATTTGTTAATTCATCAATGGTAAACCATTGGTATTTTGTTTGAATATAATATAGAAAAGGAAGAGTACTATATCCTCCGCCTATGGCAAATAAACCTATTTTTGTAAATTCATAGAATAAAAGGAGATATAGTTTAATCATATTTTTCTCCTTTTCTGATTCGTGAATATAAAAAGGCTGTTATTGCTGATAAAACAATAATTATCGCAGGTGAGATATTTAGTAATAATAATGATGATAAAATAATCAAAAACAGTGTATATGTAAATTTAGAGTTTATGCTTTTTCCCCATAAATCTTTAATGGTAATTAATATTAAAATTATGACTGATATTCTTATCCCGTAAAATGCATTTTGTATAATTGGGTTTTCAACAATATTGACGAGAATGTTTGCTAATATCAGAATAGTTACAAAAGGAGTAGAGATAAGTCCCAATATTGCTGCTACTGCCCCTATGAATCCTCCTGCTCTATACCCTGCACAAACAGAGATATTACCTGCAATTATTCCGGGGATGCACTGACTCATCGCATAATAATCTATGAGTTCGTCTTCTTTCATCCATTGGTGTTCTTCTACTATGTATTTCTTCATCAGAGGAACAATTACGTATCCGCCCCCTAATAATTGAATACCTATTATAAAAAATACTTTAAATATTTCAAACGGAGATGCTTTTTTCATATATTAATTATTACACAAAAGATTTTTTGAAAAATAATAACGGTTATTTTTTTTCGTCTAACATCATACTTGTATATAAACCGAATTCTTTTATTCCGTTAGCTGAAAGATTATAGTCGGGTTCAAATTCAAAGTTTGCTTTTATATCATAATCGTCCCAGTTAATATTTTCTTTTCCCATTATTTTTTTATCTATTTCAAGTTCAAAAGTAGCTGAGTCTATAAGACTTGAAATTTGTTTATCAAATGCTTTTTTATATTTTTCAATCGCTCCGGATTTACTGTCAACAAAACCGAGCCAAGGGTCTATTATGATATTAGTTCTTTTTGATTTATTATTACTTTCGTTATTATATACATTATCCATTGTTGACTTAATTAATACATGGTCAATTGGCAGTGTTGCCTGATATTCTGTTGCGCCGGTTTTATTATTAGTAATTTCAATATTTAAATTTAAGTTATTCATATAGGAATTATAATATCCGTTTGCTGCCAAGGCGCCTAAAGTGGCTATACACAATTCGTTGCAATTCCCTGTTTTTAATTTTGACAATCCGAATAAGATGGCAAGACATTTATTTACATGATAATTAGAACTTAATTTTTCTTTGCCGTATGTATACTCCTCTGCACACGATCTTATTTGTGTTATATTTTTGTCTATTTTTTTTCTTATTTTAACAGCTCTTTTATCCGGATTTTCTTTCGTGAATATTGAATAAAATTCACGTGCATATAAAGGGCTTATCGAAGGGAATGCCTGTTTTGTTTCACGCATTATTTTATCCGCTTTTCGTATATTTTGATTTCGGGCAGAGAAAGATGATGTATATGACTTATTTATAGATGTTATTTCCATATTAATCTTAAGTACCGTAAAAAATAAATTTGTTATTTTTTTATAAATTGTCAAATTATATTAATCATATAGGCAGCGAAAAAAGTGATAAATTGTATTATTTTTTAATAAAAACGAGGTTAAAATGACAAAGAGAATACTTATAATTACAACTAATTTTTCAGAAATAAATAAAGATATACATACAGGTGTGTGGCTTGAAGAATTTGCCGTTCCTTATTTAACTTTTGTTGCAACGGGTTATGAGGTTGTTGTCGCAAGTCCGAAAGGCGGAGATTCTCCGATAGATGAAAACAGTTTATCTTGCTCTAATCCTATGGAATGGGATGATGCTGCTAAATATTTAAAAGATACAAAAGTTTTATCGGATATTGATTATAAATCATTTGATGTTTTATATATTCCGGGAGGTCACGGACCTATGTTTGATTTAGCTGTTGATGATACAGTAAAGGAAGTCGTTGAATATTTTTATAATAATAATAAAATTATATCCTCGGTCTGCCACGGACCTGCTGCTTTATTGAGTGCTAAAGATAAAAACGGTAATTCAATATTAAAGGATAGATGTGTAACTGCCTTTTCAAACAAGGAAGAAAATATAGTAAAAATGACAGAATTTGTACCTTTTCTTTTAGAGGATAAATTAAAAGAATCAGGAGCAAATTATATTGCACAAAAGCCTTGGAGTGAACATGTTGAAATAAGTAATAATATCATTACCGGACAAAATCAAAATTCTGCTTTGGCTGTTGCGGAAAAAGTTATATTTTTCCTTTCTTAGCAGATTTCAAGCGAAAAAATTGGTAAATTGATTAAGTCTTCTTTTTGTTTTCGATTTAATTTTTTTATCCTGCACTCTTCTTTCATTGCTTCTGTCTTTGTATTAAATTCTTTTGTATAAACCAATTTAAAAGGTTTATTTGCTCGTGTATATTTTGCGGCTTTTCCTTCTTTATGTAGTTTGTATCTTCTTTCGACATTATCCGTATAACCGCAGTATAACTTATTATTGACGGTTAGTATTATGTATACGTAATATTTTTTATTTTTATCAGTCATTCAACGATATTTCTTTCAGAATTGATAATATATTATCATAATTTAATTCGGTGACAAGTCTATGGCGATATATGGCACCGTTTCTTATATTTTTTATGTAAGCCGGGTAAAATTTTCTGAAAAATTTAATTCCGGTTTCTTCTCCTCTTAATGCTATCTCGGCATCAAGGTGTTTTATGAGCATTTTTAGTCTTTCATTTAAATCCGGTTCGGGGAGCGGAATATTTCTGTTTATATATGCTTCAATTCTTGGAATTATTGATAAATCACCCATTGAGGCTCTGCCTATAGCTACACCGTCAGCTTTTGATACTTCTAAGCACTTTTTTGCGCTTTCAGGAGTCGTTATATCTCCGTTTGCGAAATAAGGTATGTCGATTTCTCCTCTTAATTTTGATAGCTCTTCCCAATCTGCATTGCCTGAGTATAATTGAGAACGTGTTCTGGCATGAACTGTAACGGCACTTACCCCTGCTTCTTGCATAAGAGTTGCAAATTCAATAAAGTTTTTTGTGTCTTGGCTCCAACCGAGTCTAAATTTACACGTCACGGGAATATTAACGGCTTCTTTAACCGCAATAACTATATCTTTAGCTAATTGCGGATTCTTCATTAAAGCACATCCGTCTTGTCCCTTAACTATTTTATTTATCGGGCACCCCATATTTATATCAATTATTGAAGCTTTACTTTCAAGTATTTTTGCTGATTTCGCCATTAATTCGGGTTTATGACCTTCTATTTGAAAGGCTATCGGATGTTCATTTTTGTCTGTTATTGTTATATTTGCTTCGGGTTTTTGAACTAAAGCCTCCGAACTTATCATTTCTGTTGTTAACAGACAAGTTTCTGAATATTCTCTTATTAATTTTCTCAATACGTAGTCAGTTATTCCTGCAAGCGGAGATAGTGATACTTTGCTTTTGACAAATATTTTCCCTATTCTTATTCCCTGTGTATTTACGGAGGTTTCCATTATTTTAATTCTTCTAATCTTGTTTTGACATATTGCGTGTATTCATTTTCTTCAGTTACAGCTTCAAGATATTTTTTATAATTTGTTTTTGCAGCCTGATAGTTTTCAAGATAATCATAATCCACGCCTATTAAATAATATGCTATATTCATTTCGGGTGAATATTTTAATGTTAATTTATAGTCATCAATTGCCTTTTGATAATCTTTGTCTGCATCGTAACATAGTGCTCTATAGTATAATGCTGTTGAATTTGAAGGATTATTTTGTATGATTTTATTTAATTCTTCTTTTGCTTGTGAGTATTTTTGTGAATCATACATATTTATGGCATTTGTCAGAGCTATTTCTTCCTTTTTGGATGCAATATATTGAGATAGTTCTTTTGCCTGTTTATTGTTAGGTTTTTTCGTAAGACTCATATTCAAATATGTTTCAGCATTACTTAAATCGTTTGAGTATGCATAAATTGAAGCTATATAATATGGAATATCGGGATTATCAGGGGCTAATTCCAATGCTTTTTTGTAGTATGTAACAGCTTGATTATTATCCTGCATTGATTGATATGCAGCTGCTATACCCAACAATGAGTCCACTGTTGGCGGATTGATTTTTTTATATTCTGCTATTGCAGATTGATAATCTCCGCTTTGAAATGCATTTGATGCCGTATTATAGCTGTTAGCACTTATTTCTTTTTCAACGATATCATATTGTTTTTTTACCAATTCATTTTGTGGCGCAATTGTTTGAGCCTTCTTTATTACGTTATATGCATTGTTATAATCTTTTTTTTGTCTGTATGCTTGAGATAAATTGATGTATGCATCTATATTTTTATTATCCATTTTAATTGTTTCAAGATAGTATGTTATTGCATCATCAATTTTGTTTGCTTTATGGAGTTCATATGCAAATTCGTAATATGCATCAGCATTCATAGGACTGTTTTGTACATTTTTATATAAAAATGCGAGAACATCTTCGGTGGGCATTGTATTTTTCAATAGTTCAAACAGTTCTGCTTTAACTGCAGTATTTTTCGGGTCTAAAGAAAGTGCTGATTTATAAAGCGATATAGCTTCTTCATTTTTATTTAATGCTTTCATACATTCAGCTTTATATACTAAAATTTGCGGATTTTGCGGTTGTAGCTGAAGTATTGAATTATAAGTATTTATTGCGGCATTGTAGTTTTTTTGTTCCTGATACAATGTTCCTATATTTATTTTTGTATTTATATTTGACGGATTCAGTGCTTCTGCTTTTTTGTACTCTGATAGTGCTTCATTGTATCTTTTTTGTTTTTGATATACAACACCTAAGTTTGCGTGAGCTTCTGCATCTTGCGGATTTTCATCAACTTTCTTTTGCCAGATTCTTTCCAAAGAGTTTAAAATATCTTCTCTTTCAGACGAAGTATTAAGGGCATAACTGTATTCTTTTAATGAAGATGTATAGTCATTTAATTCTTCATAAATCCTTGCTAATTTCAAATGAATTTCAGTATTGTTTTTATCAAGTTCGCTTGCTCTCTTATAAAGTCTTAAGGCTTTGTCGGGACGACTGAATATTTTAAATATATCGCCTAAAGCATTATTTGCTTCGTCTGCATATTTAACATCATCAATTAATTGATAATATTCATACCCTGCGGCTGCAAATTCGCCTTTTACTCTTAACTTTTTTGCACTCTCAAAGCGTTGATCGGGTGTCATTTTCTCATTTTTAGTGCTTTCTAATGTCGCTAAATTCTTTTCCATTGATAAAATTGATTGTTGAGAGGCAAAGCTTACCGAATCAGGATAGTATTTTACAAAAAACAATGCTGATTTTATATCCGAAATTGCGTTTTCGATTGATTTTACCGTGTTGTTATAATATACAGCTCTCATATTGTATGCATTTGACAAACCTATAAGAGATGATGTGTCATTCGGATTAATTCTTATTGCTTTTCTAAACTCGGTTATTGCGCTTGAATATTGAGAACTTTCTAAATATTTATTGCCCTGTAAATAGTTTGGGCTTTCCTGATAATTATCATCATATACCGTTTGAGATATTGCAGGTGCCTGCATTATTAAAACTATTATAAATAACTGAACTAACTTCTTCATGTCTTTGAGCTCCTTAATAACATTTATTCTATATCAATTTATAGAATATTGATATAGCTGACAAGGACATTTTTATGTTTATTCACGATTAAAAAAGGTGCGTTTAACGCACCTTATCTTATACTTAATTAAAATTTCGGTAAATATTCATAATTTAAATCTGCGTGTTGAGGATATATTTTAAATCCGGATATAATTTCATCAACTTCGCCGTTTTCTTTATATGTATATGTATTTTCAACATGATATGGAGAAGATGGTGAAATAAAATTATATTTAATTCCTGTTGTTACTGATTTTAATGAATTATTTTTGTATTCAAAATTTTCACTTATATCATACGTTGTATTGTAAATATCCTCATTGAAGTTTCTTATAAAGTGAGTTAAATTCCCCATAGAATCATAATTAAAAAATTTGCCTGTATGTCTTAGCCCGCGATTTACACTTACTGCCTTAGCCGCATCCTTTAGAGAACCGTTTTTAGAGTATGTATACATTTCTTCTGCATTGTATTGTTTATCAATATCACCGTTAAATCCGTCATATACTCTTTTTATTGTATTGTTTTCATCAAAATCAATAAACCTATTCTTTTGGTTTTTGGATATTATCTGAATTGTTTTTAATTTAATATTTCCGTTATTATTCGTATAAGTTACTATATTTTTATAATATCCTGCACTATATTGTGCCGTGCTGCTTCCGTCATAGTTTGTAGTAACTTTGTCTGCACCGTATTGCGACAGATAGGAAAGAATTTTTTTAATATCTGATTTTGTATCATTATATATTACATTACCTCTTAATTGTGTGTCATTTGATTCTGAGGTATGATTACCGCTTTCTTTTATATATCTTTGCGCAATATTTAAAGAATTTTTCTGCTCTGCTTGATATATATTTTTGCCAAAGGTTACATTTGCTCTGTTGTATGCCGATAACATGTTAAATGCGCTATTTTGATATTTATCATTTGTATTTAAGTGAGCTTGATTTTTTCCAAAGTTATATTTGAAATTTCCGTTTGTTGTTTTAGAAACATTACTTATTGGTGAAATATTCATAATTTACCTTTCTTTTTTATTTCGAAAACTCAAATATAAAAAAATTTGCTAAAATATGTCATAATAAAAACTTGTTTCTGATTCATATTTTTAAGAATTCGAAACAAGTTTTTAAAAACAGTTATATTATAACCCCGATTATATTTTTACCGGATAATCATCGGCATACTTCCAGCCGTCTGTCATTAAAAGACATGTGCAGCTTGCTTGTTCTCCAAGGTTAGTATATACCGGTTCATTGCCCTGATTCTTACAATTATTAACAAAATTATCTCTGTTATCCCCATATGTTTCACTGCAATATCTGCCGAAAGTATATTTTGTAAGTTGAGGTTCATTATTACTTGTATTAAATGAGAATGCATATATATCTTTTCCTACTAAATTCGGTACTTTATCTCCGTTAATATCAACAAACATAGTTGAAAACGTATTATTGTTTTTTGTCAAAGTTAATGTTGTTCCGTCTTCTAAATATAATTTTAATGCATTATTTGCAACCTGATTACCTGCACCTGCTCCGCTTCCTGAATTGTTTGTCTGCCCTTGACCTTGAGAATTATCATTGTTAACTGATACTTTTTTTGAAACTTTTATGTTATTCGCTATAAAATTATTGTAAAAATCATTTATAGACGAACTGTTTAATCTGCCAAGTCCGTTATTTGAACTGAATATTTGTTGTCTTGACAGATTATATTCTGCTTTTGATATTTCAATTGCATTATCTACAGCGTTATAAGCTTTTTTAACTTTTGCAGCATATTCAATCGGCTTATGGGCTGCAGTTAAAAGCGGCATTGATATTGCTGCAACAACACCTATTATTGTCATTGTTATCAATACTTCTGCCAATGTAAACCCTTTTTTATTTTTTTTCATATATATTGTCTCCTTATCTTATTAAGTCCGTGTTAATCTAATTAATCTATTGAACTCTGTACGGATAGTCATCTTTAAATTGCCATCCGTCTATTTTTAGTAATTTTGTACAAGCTCCATATTGTGGTTCGGATTTGCATTCGGCTAAAATATCATTTCTTGTGGGATTTGATGAGCTAAATTGTTCGTTTGGAGCTACATCAAAGCCGTCTTGACCTGCTTGCCAACCTTCTCCGCATATATAAAATCTTTGAAGGTCACGTCCGTGCTCATTAGGTCCTTTATCTCCGTTTAAATCATATATTACACCCGTACAAGATTTACCACCCGCATTACATTGGGCAACACATCTTAATTCGTTTGTCGGAGAATCGCCGAGATTTTGAAGACATTCGTCTTTGCATGCCGTATAAACCATACTTAATGCATATGTTAAAAATTCAACGCTCGTGCCGTCATTTAAATATATTCTGTATCCGTTTTGCGTAGCTCCTTGATTTTTTAAGCTATAACTTGCTAATAAGTAATCTTTCAAATATGCATTAAAATATTCTTCAGAAGATACATTTAAGTTCGCCCATTTTGAAGCCGGAAGATTAAAATCTCTTTCAGCATTAGATACTGCAGCATTCATTACGTTATAAATTTTCTTTAATTTTGTAGAATACTCAACTTTTTGGTGATGTGCATTTAATGTCGGAATTGTTAATGCAGCTACAACTCCAATAATTGTCATAGTTATAAGGACTTCAGATAATGTAAATCCTTTTTTATTTTTTAGTATAAACATAATTATCTCCTCTATTTATCCTATTTTACTATTGCTTTTCTTGTTTGACAATATTAAAGTAAAACTTTAACGGTAGCTTTTTTACCTTCAAGATATTCTATATGCTCTTTTTTTATTACTTCTCCGGGAATAATTACGGGAATACCGGGAGGATAATCACATATAAGCTCCATACATACTCTTGACATTGAATATTTAACTTCCAACTCTTTGTATTTGCGTCCCCATACGGCATTTGGTGTATATCTTACTCTTGGCTCAGTATTATAAAATTCTTTATATTCTCTTTTTTCGTCCGTTATTTTTATATACTCGGAGCATAAGCTATTCAGTGCTTTTTCAAGTTTTTTTAGCTTTACTTTATCTGTTCCCAATCCCGTTAAAAATAAAACGGATTTTTCATTTGCACATTCGTCTTCTATATCATATTTTGAAAATAAAATGTCTGATAATTCAAACCCCGACATATTTGTTACTTTTATCAAAATCTTGGTAATGTCGTTATTATATTGATATACTTGTAAATTCGGTATATTCTTTACTGCTCTTATAAATCGGTTAACATTTTTTGTTAATTCAACCAATTTTTGCCAGCCCTTATCCGAATCTAAGTAATTTATTGTCGCATCTATATTTAAAAGCAATGGATACGAAGGTGATGTCGTTGTGATTAAGTTTAGGGCTTCTTGAAATCTTTCTCTCGGAATTTTGCAATCCTTGTTAACTAACAATATTGATGATGGATTTAAAGCCCCTGCTGTTTTATGTAAGGATTGTACGACTATATCGGCACCTTGAACTAAAGCGGGTGTACCTATTGCTTTATGAAAATTCCATAATGCTCCGTGGGCTTCATCTACTATTAAAAATACACTGTATTTTTTACATACGGAAGAAATTCTGTATATGTCTGACATGGCTCCTTCGTATGTCGGATTTGTCATTATGAAGGCTTTAATATCACGATTCCTTGATAGTGTTTCTTCTAAATAATCAATATTTATTGATTCATATATCCCCCATTCTCTGTTGTATTGGGGTAAAATCCATACCGGAACGGCACCTGTTAAAACAAGACCGTTATATATTGATTTATGACAATTACGAGCTATTAAAACCTTATCTCCTCTGCATAATACCGAATACATAGCGGCTATTATACCTGATGTTGCACCGTTTGTCAGAAAAAATGCATCTTTTGCATCATATATGTATGCGGCACTGTCTTGTATCGCTTTTAATATTCCTGTCGGATTTGAAAGATTATCCATTTCTTCAATTTCGGAATAATCACAAGAATAAAATTTTGAACCTAAGTATTTTTTGCATTCGGGCACAATAAAATTCCCTTGACCGTGTGAGGGAGTGGTAAATAATACCCTTTTATTTTTTCTGTATTTTTTGATAAAATCTGTTAATGCCATACTTTATTTATTATAAAATGAAATAATAAATAAGACACTTATATTAAAATTTTTAAAGGAACTTATGGATTTTTTTGACGCTAAAAAAAGAATTGATGAACTAAAAGATATAATAAGAGAAAATAATGAAGCATACTATGTTTTTGATAACCCTAAGATTACGGACTTTGAGTATGATGAATTGTTCAGGGAATTAAAAAAATTAGAAGAGCTATATCCTCTTTTAATTACACCTGATAGTCCGACTCAAAAAGTGGGTGATAAAATATCCCAAGGGTTTAAAGAATACAAACATAAATACAGGCTCTTCAGTCTTGATAATTCAAATAACTATGATGATTTGTATAAATGGTATGACAGAGTTAAAAAAGAATATCCCAATGAAGGTGATTTGGAACTCGTAGTTGAACTTAAAATAGACGGATTATCTTGTGCGCTGACATATGAAAACGGCAATTTAAAAATCGGAGCCACAAGAGGTAACGGAGTTATAGGAGAAAATATTACTGAAAATATAAGTGCTGTTTCCGATATTCCCTTGAAATTGACTTCTGATGTTAATATTGATGTCAGAGGAGAAGTCTATATGCCTGTTTCCTCTTTTGAACGCTTAAATGAAGAAAATATTGAAAAAGGACAAAGGGAATTTGCCAATCCACGTAATGCTGCTGCCGGTTCTTTAAGACAATTGGATGCAAATATTACAAAACAGCGTGACTTGCATTTCTTTGCATATACTTTAATTAGCGAAAATAAAGACTTATTTAAGACCCATTTTGAAGCATTAAAACTGTTAAAAGACTTCGGATTTAATACAAATCCTAATTGTACTTTGGTTAAAGGAATTGATAAAGTCATAGAACTTTGTAAATATTGGGAAACAGAAAGATTTAATTTGGATTATGCTACTGATGGTATGGTTATAAAAATAAATGATATAACAAAACAAAATGAATTGGGATTTACGTCAAGAGCTCCAAAATGGGCAACGGCATTTAAATTTCCGCCTGAAGAAGTTTGGACTAAACTTAAAAATATAGAATTAAGTGTGGGAAAAACAGGCATTGTTACTCCTGTTGCAAATTTGGAGCCTGTTTTACTGTCAGGGAGTATAGTTAAACGTGCAAGTCTTCATAATTTTGATGAAATTCAGAGGCTTAAAATTAATGAAGGAAATGAAGTATTAATAAAAAAAGCGGCTGAAATAATCCCCAAAGTTATAAAAAAACGGGAAGAAGAAGATATGGGAATATATGCTCCTCCGGAAATTTGTCCGTCTTGTCATACTCCTCTTATTAAAAAAGACGGTGAAGTTGCTCTTTATTGCCCGAATACTATGAATTGTCCTGCTCAAATTAAAGGAAGAATAATATATTGGGCATCAAAAGAAGCAATGGACATTGACGGTGTGGGAGAATCTTTAATTGATAAACTTTATGATTCGGGATTGATAAAAGATGTTGCAGATTTATATAATATTTCAATTAATGACCTTATGATGCTTGATTTAATTAAAGAGAAATCTGCAGATAACATATTTAGTGCGATTCAAATGTCAAAAACTCCTACAATGACAAAATTTTTAACTGCTTTAAGCATAAAATATATAGGAAAAGAAACAGCAGACTTAATTGCAGCGGAGTTTGACACTTTAGAAGCATTAAAAAATGCAGCTGTTGAGGATTTAATTAAGATAGACGGAATAGGAGACAAAGCCGCAAAAAGTATAGTTGACTTCTTTAATAATGAATACAATAAAGAAATATTAAATAAACTTTCAAATTACGGTGTAATACCAAAGGGCAGTGCCGTTAAAAAAGTTTCTAATATTTTGGAGGGTAAAACCTTTGTTATAACAGGTACTTTATCTCAGCCGAGAAATGTTTTTGAAGAAAAAATAAAACAATACGGCGGTAAAACATCTTCTTCCGTGAGCAAAAAAACTTCTTATGTTTTAGCAGGTGAAAATCCGGGGTCAAAATTTGACAAAGCTTCATCTTTAGGTGTTATAATACTAAATGAAGAAGAATTTAATTCTTTAATTGAAGGTAGAATCGATGAATAAAAATTATAAAGTTATAACCATAAACGGTATTAGGGGTATTATTGCAATTATATTTATAGTTTTCGGATTAATTTCCGGTTTTGTTATATCCCCCGGATGGGCTTGTATGAAAATATTTAATTATTTTTCTTCCGCCTCTGATTTGAATATCCTTATGAACGTTTATCAGGGAATATTATTATGGGTTGTTATAGCTTTATCTTTGTATGCACTTAACAACAGAAGAACACTTATAGGCTTTAATTCTTTTCAGGGACTTTCTCCCGAACAAATCAGGGACATCATGGAAAGAACACGTGATGCTGAAATGAAAATGATAAAAAGTATTGAAATTAGACAAAAAGAATTACAAAATGCAAAAGCTGATAAGGAAAATGTTTCAAATCCCGAAAAGATTGAAGAAGTTGAAGAAATGAGGAAGTAGTATGAATAAATCATCAATTGTTATAATAATAGTTACTATTTTATGTTTTTCTTTTTTGTCGTTTAATAAAAGTACCGCATCCGTTAATGCAGAAACCAAAAAAGATGCAGGTTATATTACATTGAGTACATCTAAAACAAAAGAAGTTGAGCCTAATTTGGCAAGAGTTACTTTTGCCGTCGAAAATACGGGTAGTACAGCTCAAAAAGCTACTAATGATAATAATGAAGTTTCAAATAAAATTATATCAGCACTTAAATTGATAACAAAAGAGGGTGTTGATACAATTAAAACAAATAATTTTTCTTTAAGACCGGTTTATTCATCATCTTCATCGGGTAAACGTGAAATAAAATCTTATATGGCGGTAAATTCAGTTATAGTTGAAACAAAAGATACTTCAAAAGTATCAAAACTTATTGATACCGCAATAAGTAACGGTGCAAACAGAACGGAAGGGCTCTATTATTCATATGAAAATGAAAAAAGTGTTTGTTCTGAAGCATACCCTGAAATGTTAAAAGAATTAAGAACTCAAGCCGATGGTTTAGCAAAAGCCGCAGGAACGGTTGTTGACGGTGTAAGGAATATCAGTGTTTCTTGTAATATGAATATGGTTTCAAACGGCAGATTTTTCTATTCAAATTCATTGAAAACAACTGATGCTGCTGTTGGTGAGTCTAATTCGTCAGTTCCTGTAGAAGCAGGAAAAGTTAAAGTTAATGTTTATGTTAATGCTGATTTTTATGTAAAATAGGTTATTATGGTACGAGCAAAAAAATCAGTTGAAAATATGACAGGTTATTATGTCCCGATGTATGAAAAAAATTGGGATATTAAAATTGACAGTAATGAAAATAATTACGGGCCTTCGCCTAAAGTTATCCATGCCCTTAGAGAATGTAATTACAAAAATATAAGTTTTTATCCTTTTTACGGAGAATTATCAAAAAAAATTGCTGACTTTTACGGATATAATATTAATAATATCAAAGTAACAAATGGTGCAGATGAGGCAATTCAAGGGATTATTCAAACATATATGGAAGCTGATGAGGTTTTAATTACTTTGGATGTTTCCTTTGATATGCCTGTAATATACTCTCAAATCGCAGGTGCTCAAGTTATTAAAGTTCCTTTTCAAGAAAGATGGATTTTCCCTATATGCGATTTTTTAAAGGAATTGGATAACGATAAAATAAAAATTATATATTTGGCATCACCAAATAATCCTACGGGCAGTATTATCTCAGAGTCTGATTTAAATAAAATAATTGAAAAGGCTCAAAACAAGATAATAATTATTGACGAAACTTATGCAAACTATTCGGATACAACCTTCAAAGACTATGCTAAAAAATATAATAATGTATTTATTGTACGTTCGTTTTCAAAAGATTTTGCATTGGCAGGCATGCGTTTAGGGTGTGTCATTTCAGCAGAAGAAAATATAGTAAATTTAAAAAAAGTAATAAGTCCTTTTAGCGTAAATACTTATGCGGTTATTGCAGGTATTAACGCTCTTGAGGATGCCGGATATTTTTATTCCGTTAAAGAGGAAGTTACTCAATCAAAAAGTGAATTAAAAAATTTCTTTGAACAGTTAGGTGCTTATGTATATGAATCAAAGGCAAATTTTCTGTTAGTTGATTTTAAAAATAAGGCTCAATTTGTATATAACATTTTAAAAAATCAAAATATCTCGGTTAAATTGTTTAAAAACGGAAGCTTATTGGAAAATCATTTAAGAGTTACCATTCCGACAAGATACGGTGTGGAAAAAATTAAAAATGCTCTTAAATTAAAACCGATGCTGGTTTTCGATATGGACGGAGTATTAATTAATGCGAGTAAATCGTATAGAGTTGCAGTTGAAAAAACTTTTGAAAAATTCTCTAATATGAAAGTTAATCCAAATGAAATTCAAGCGGCTAAAAATCAGGGCGGTTTAAATAATGATTGGGATTTAACTCAGTATTTATTAAAAAAATACGGATTTGATGTTCCGTATGATGAAATTGTTGATACTTTTAATAAATTTTATTGGGATGATGGTAAAGGACTTATAAACAACGAAGAGCCGTTGTTTTATAAAAGATTATTTGAAGACTTATCAAAAGATTATAATTTGGCGGTATTTACCGGCAGATTAAAATATGAAGCTATGTTTGCACTTGAGAGATTTGATATGTTGAATATGTTTTGTTCAATTATTACAACTGATGATATTGGTGCGGACAAAGCTAAACCGAATCCTTTCGGATTAAATTTAACAAGAAAAAATACTATTGCGGAGAAATATTACTATTTTGGAGATACTCCCGATGACATAACTGCAGCAAAAGATGCAGGATATATTGAAATCGGAGTATTGCCGCCTCAGGATAAATCTGAGTATCTTGTTCAAGTATTAAAAAATAGAGGCGCAAAATATGTTTTAAGGTCTGTCAATGATATTAAAGATGTATTGGAGATTAAAAATGAGAGAGTGTAGTAAATACAGAAAAACAAATGAAACCGAAATTAATTTAAAACTTAATTTAGACGGAAACGGTGAATATAAAATTAATACCGGAATAAAGTTTTTTGATCATATGTTAGAACAGTTTGCTCACCATTCAAATTTTAATCTTGAAATAGATGTTGTATCACATGATAAAGATAATCACCATGTTATTGAAGACGTTGCAATAACTTTAGGAACTGCTCTATCTGAGGCTTTGGGTGATAAAAAAGGTATTAAAAGATACGGTGAAAAAATATTACCTATGGATGAGGCTCTATGTATGAGTGTAGTTGATATATCGGGAAGGGTTTTTTCAAAAATCGATGCGGAAATTAAAGATGAAAAAACTTCTGATTTTGAAACCGTCATACTTCCTCATTTCTTTTCAAGTCTCGCTCAAAATGCCTTTATGACTATCCACATTAAAGTTTTGGACGGATATGACACTCATCATATTATTGAGGCGATATTTAAGTCTTTTGCAAGGGCATTAAAAGAAGCTGTAAGTATTGATGAAAATAAAAAAGACACAGTACCTTCAACAAAAGGAATTATTTAATTTTAATTAAACATACTGAATTCGCAGCCGCAATAATTTTGACGGTAAAAGCCTTCTTCTTTTGCTATTTTCATTGTTTTTAGAAATCCGTCTTGTTTTTTAAAGTCAATATCTAAAAAAGTCAGTTCATATTTTTTTGCCAATTCTTTTGCAATATCAAAAATTACTTTTGAATTTTTATGAGGACTTATCGTCAGAGTTGTTGTAAAATATTGAAATTCTAATTTAAATGCTTTTAAGACAGTGAATAGGAGACGAAATTCAAAGCATCTTTCACATCTTTTCCCTCTCTCCGGTTCATTTTCTAACCCCGAGATTGCATTATACCAATCGTCGGGATTATATTTTTCCTCAATTAATTCTATATTTTTTTTCTCGGCATATTTTTTTAACTCATTCAAACGTCTTTCATATTCTTCTAATGGAAAAATATTAGGATTGAAAAAATATAAAACAGGTGTATACCCCAATTCTTTGAGTTTTTCTATTGAATATGCGCTGCAAGGTGCACAGCAGGCATGTAACAGTACTTTTTTAGTTTCCAACTTTCTCTTTTCCGCCGCTTTGAATAATTATTTGTTTTAATTCCAAATATGAACCTACTCCCATTAACTTTCGTATTCCGATATATAAAGTAGGAGTACCGACAACATCTTTTGAATCGGCATCAGCAATTGAGTCTTCAATTTCTTTTTTTATTTTGTCGGAGTGAGCATCTTCTTTTAATTTATTTATATCAAAATTAGCTGATTTTGCTTGTTCAAGTATTTCTTTTTCTGTTTGAGGCCCTTTTTGGAAGAGTATATCCGCCATTTGCCAGTATTTATTTTGCTTTTCAGCTGCTAAAGCATAACTCGTTTTTAAACACGAATTTTTATGTCCTTCATGCTGCATATTTTTATTACATTGTATATCTAATGGAACATTGTGCTGAATAACTTTGACGTTTGAAAACTCATTGACAATTCTGTGCAGATATACATTTGCCAAATAACATCCGCCGCAGTTAAAGTCTATATATTCATGTACAACGACATTCGCATCTTTTGAACCTAATTCATAACCGTTTGCTAAATGTTCATAACTTTTTAGTTCTTTATTATATGCTTTTCTTTCCGCAACCTGAGGCGCAAGTACGTTTGTTATGGAGGTATATGTCAGTATGGATGCGGCTATAAGAATTACCGTTATAAGTGATATTAAATACTTCTTTTGTTTAACTGCATCAATAAAGTCTTTAAAACTTATTTTTATTTCTTCCGCTATCGATATCCCTTTTGTTTTTGAGGTTATTGCTATTAATAAATCAATGAAATATGTCATAAAGCAAAAAATACAAATTGAGTGTATTGCAAATATTGATATTGAGCCTAAAATCATTGAAAGTATAAAAGATAAAAGTCCGATACAAAAGATGTATGAAGACGGATTTTTAAAAATTTTAAAGAAGCTCATAAATTTAAGATTTTGCAATTTATCTATGTATGTAAAGAATAGAAAAATTAAGTATAATAATATTCCCCACATTGACAGAGGGACTCCGAATGCTTGAGAATATTGAGTTTTTGCTACTCCGTCACAGTTCATTGATTCATTAATTGCGCATATACTTGGTTTTGCATTTATTGCAAAATTTGCATTATAGTATACAAAACAAAGTTCTATTGATAATGCAAGACCTATTAAACATAATGCGGTTATTATTATTCTCTTATTTTTTGTCATTTTATCACCTATTGAAATTGTTTCATTACATCTTTAATTGTATAATTATCGGGAATTGTTTGCTTTGCTTTAGCAATAACTTCTTGGTACCTTTCTTCGTAAGTGGGTCTTTGAGCTTGGTAGAAAATTCCCGTGTATAGCCCTTCAGGAGCAAATGCAAATTTCATTGCATTTAATTTGTCTTCTCTGTCATGATTTTCAGGCAGATTTCTTACTATCTCTTTTATTTTTTCAAAAGAAGATACTTTATTGTATTGAACACAAGGCGAAATAATATGGATAAAAGCAAAACCTTTATGTTTTAATCCGCCCAAAATAAGCTCTTCAAGCTGTTTTACGTCACCCGAGTACCCTCTCGCAACATAAGATGCATTAAAAGATAATGCCATTAATACGGGATTTATTCTGTCTGCCGTCCAAGCGTATGGATTACACTTCGTAATCGTTCCCGTTCTTGATGTCGGTGAGCATTGTCCTTTTGTTAATGCATATATTTCATTATCCATCATGATATATGTAATATTCGGATTTTTTCTGCCGGCATGAATAAAATGGTTACCGCCTATACTTAATCCGTCACCGTCGCCGCCTACTGCTATAACATTTATTTCGGGTTTTGCTTCTTTGAGTCCTATTGCTACCGGCAATGCTCTTCCATGAATAGAATGGAAGCCGTATGTAGACATAAAAAACGGGAATCTGCTCGAGCATCCTATACCCGATACAATTGCAGTTTCATGTGTTTGGTAATTTAATTCTGCCATGGCTTTTTTTAATGCCATTAAAACTGCATGATTTCCGCATCCGGGGCACCAAGACGGTTTTACTCTTCCTTTATAATCATTTATTTCCATTTGTTTCATAATTTTCCTCGCTTAAAAATGAGTATGTTTATTTGTTGATAATTCACATTTTGATGCCTGAAGTCTTGATACTTTTTCTATTTCTTCAAATATTTCTTCGGGAGTAAATGGTGTACCGTCATACTTAAGAAATTCAAGAACTTCCATGCCCTTGTTAATATGTGCGCATCTTTCAACTATTGTTGATTTAAATTGTGCATTATAATTAGCTTCTATAACAATTACAACATCTTTATTTTTTATAAAGCCTTTAATCCAGTCGGTCGGCAGCGGATATAAAGTTCTCGGGTATAGTGCCTGAACTTTGATTCCCTTCTTTTCCGCCATATCAATCGCTTCAAAAACAGGTCCCGATGTTGAGCCCCAACTGATAATGCCGATTGAAGCATCATCACTTCCGTATGTTTTTGCTTTTGAAAACTGACCTGCCGCAGTTTCTAATTTTTTAAATCTTTTTTCAGTCATTTGTCTGTGTACATCAGGGTCAGGTGTCGGAGCATTGCCCTGAGTATGTTCAAGCCCTGTTACAACGTGTTCTCCGTATAAATCTCCGGGGCAACTTATGGGTGATATTCCGCTCGGAGTATCTTCATATCTGTTATAGACGTCACCTTCTTTTAATTGGGGCTTTTGTCTGTTGACTATATTTAATTTTTCTATGTCTATCAGGTCAACACATTCTCTTCTCGGTCCTAAAGAAGCATCTGAAAGTATTATAACGGGAACTTGATATTGTTCCGCAAAGTTAAATGCATTTATTGTTTGATAAAAACAATCTGAAACATTCATAGGCGCAAGTACTATTTTGGGGCAATCTCCATGAGTTCCGTACATTGCCGCAAATAAATCACTTTGCTCGGTTTTTGTCGGTACACCGGTACTCGGACCGCATCTTTGAACATCTGCGATTACAACAGGGATTTCAGCCATTGATGCAAGTCCGATTGCCTCTTGCATTAATGAAAATCCCGGACCTGACGTAGCTGTCATTGCTTTAACACCGCTATATGAAGCACCTAATGCATAATTTATTGCCGCAATTTCGTCCTCGCATTGAACCATTTTCCCTCCGAATTTAGGAAGTTCTTTTGCAAGCCATTCCATAATTTCCGTTGCCGGAGTAATAGGATAACCCGAAAAGAATCGGCATCCTGCCGTTAAGGCTGCAAGCCCTATTGCTTCATTTCCTGACATTATGAGCTTTGCTCCTGATGTTTCCATTTTCGCATTGTCATAATTATCAACTCTTTTTAGTGTATTCTTTGCGTATTCTACACCTGCATTTAATGCTTTTTTATTTGAATCAATTACTTCTTGGGGCTTATTTTTATATCTTAGTTCTATATCTTTTAATATTTGTTCTTCCAAATGAAGATTTTTAACTATTCCGACGACTATACCCAAAGCCACCATATTCCTTGAACGGCTTGAGCCTATGTCATTTGCAATTGTTCCTAATGGAATCGGATATAATATAGCATCGGTTGGTTTTTCTTTTAACTCTTTTACTAAATCACAATCATATATTAGTATTCCGTTTTTTGAAAGCTTTTTTATTCCTTCGTATATTGTGTCTTCATCAAGACAAATTAATATATCGGTATCTCCTGTTGCAGTTAACGCTTTATGTTCGCTTATTCTCAACGTATAATAACATTTCCCGTCGCCTCTGATTTCTGACGGGAAAGCTCTGTATGTTGTAACGTAATATCCCTTTCTTGCCGTCGCATATGAAAGTATGTCACCTGAACTTATTATCCCCTGACCTGATGTTCCTGTTATTTTAATTAATAAATCTTTCATGTACTTATCCTCTCTTAGTTATAATTTTATAACTAAAATCGAATTAAGAATAATTTTTTAGTTTTTTTAATATTAAATGATATTTTTTTTTATTTAATTTCGTATAATTTTTTTAAAATTTATAAATTAAATTTAAAAAAAAGTACTTTTTAAGTTCAAAAATATTGTAATCTTAATTTAAACTGTAAAAATTATGTCAATAAACATTATTTTTATTCTTATTTACAAATTTTCATAATTTGATTACTTAAGATTTGTATTATCATAACTCTGTTCTGTCTTTTTTATATGTTCCGTCATCCAATAGGGTTGTTACGATTCTTACATTTGCCGAGTTAGTCATTTCCTGAACGGGGCAGCCTTGCGCATCTATATAGTATGTATAATTTCTTGCGATAATGGCATTCCCTTTTTCTTTTGCTTCTTGATTTATATATTCTTCATGATGTTTAATGGAACCGTCTTTGTTATACGTTGTATCAATAATAACTTGGTTATCTTTATTCATTTCGCTTATAGTCCATTCACCGTTTTCATCGTATGTGAATGTAAATTTAGTTTCTCCGTATGTTTTGTTATATGATTCGATTGATGATAATCTGCCTTGAGCATCATACCTTGCAACATAATCATCCTCTCTTCCGGTGCCGTATTTTCCGGTTCCTGTGTGCATTGAATTAGGATTTGATGTTTTTGGTATATTGAATATTTCATTTATTGGGTTATCTATCACATAATTAACGTTTAATACGGATTTGTAAGCCGCAGCTTTACTGCCATCAAAAGCAAAAGCACTTTGAAGCATTTCTTCTTTTGAATAGTTTTCTTCCTTGTATGTATCAGTTTTTATGTCATATGTTGTTTTAACATATCTTCCGGAAGTTTCATTATAAAGTACTTCCACAGGATTTCCGTTTGTATCTGAATAGTAAGAGTATTTTCTTGAAATAATTGCATTGCCGCTATCTTTTGCTTCCTTATTCATATATTCTTTATGCTCTTTAATGGTTCCGTCGAAATGATAAGTTGTATCCAGAATGACTTTTGTTTCGTTATATTCTATACTTTCAGTCCAATCACCGTTTTTACCGTATGTATATGTAACTATACTGCTTCCCATAGTGTTATTATAAGTTTCTATAGATGAAATTCTGCCTTGTTCATCATATCTCGCAACATAATCATCTTTTCTTCCGGTACCATAATCACCTTTACCTGTTTTCATTTCACCGGGTTTTCCGGTTTTTGGTATATTGAATGTGTCAAATAACGGTATGTCTATTACGTATTTAATGTTTAAATTTGATTTTCTTTTTGAAGCAATATCTCCGTAATATGAGAAAATGCTGTCAAATCTAATTTCTTCAGGAGCTTTTTGTGTTTCTGTTTTTTCAGGTGTCTTAGG